>NZ_JBJNIP010000046.1:0-101761 GCF_056324165.1 Wenzhouxiangella sp. YN9 | reverse complement strand
CTGGCGCAGACTGCGGGGCTTCCGGCAACTGGCCGATGTCGTTGCCGGCGTGAAGTTCATCGACGGAATAGATGAACGCAAAATCAGCAGGGACGCCGCTTGATGAGCCAGTGGTCATACACCAGACTTGACAGTAACTCCAAAAACTAGGCTTATGCGCAAGATCCACACCGGCGGCTGCTCTTCCACGGGCTTTCGCATAATAGATCGTCGAAGAATTTTCTCTAAAACAAATTGTTATCAACAAATATGTCAAACGAGCAACCCCCCGGAACAACAACACGTCAGCTCGTTGCGGCTACCACGGCCCGACCCATCAAGCAGACTCAGCCAAGCCTTTTGGCAAAAACCAGGTTCTCGCAGGTAGTATATAACCCAATCTTAGAATTACTCATACGCTCACAATTTACTTAGAATCATACTAATCTAGCGCATGCTTTTTGGCGATAAGAACTGCCAGAGAAATACATAAAACATATATGGAAACAGTGCGTACCAGACGATGTCACGCATTATGCTTTGCGACTCACCCCGTGCGAGAATAAATGCACTGGAAAAAAAAACCCCTAGCCAGAAAACCCGCGGAATTGGACCATTCTTAGCCCAGCGGATGAATATTTGTAGTCCGGCGCCGAAAACAAAGCAGAAGAAAGCCCCAAACACCAAGCCAAAATTTAGGTATGCCTCAGCGAGGAATGAGGAGCCTAAACCCGAGGCACCGCCTTTAGCAGCATTAGAAGGCATAAACTGCGCTGTTAATAGGTCACCAATGCCAGTATCAAGCGAGGGATGATGCGTCCAGAAAAGGCTTGGCATTATTTGCGTAAAAGCCCATAAATAAGTAGAACCAGAAAGATAACCGAGCCCCCCCTCTAACAGTTCGGTACTCCAATACATTACCCGAAAACTACGTCCCATTTCCGCGATCGCAATGACTGGAAGCTGGAATAACTCAACGTTAGCCAAATCATCAAAGGACAAGTTAAACAACCCGCCTGAGTTACGGAGTGAGGCAATAATCGGGAATGCTGCTACTGCCACAAACACGCCTATACCGATCCAGATGCGCGGGATCCTTCTTATATATAAATCCACGATTACAGCAAATGACAGCAACATCATAACCGGAAACGCACGCCGGCCAATTGCTAGATAGATTATCGACAAGGCAGCCATACACAGCACCGAAAGCAAGAGCGCGGTTGGGCGCTTCTTTCCGGCCAACAGAAAAAAAAATGTGGCCGGCACTAGAAACCCTGCAAGTATGCTACTCCAAGAGCTTAGTCCATATACCTCGCGAGACATGAAAGCACTATAGCCGCCACTTGCCACGATCTTTATTGCACTGTAGAAATACGTAACAGCCCCAGGAACAGCAATAACCAAGAAACACAATCCAGCCATCAAAAGCACTTTTGTCTGATTACGCTGATCAAGGTACAAAGGCTGTGAGACCTCACCCTTTCCTAACCCACTTTTTTCCGAAAAAAAGAACATTAGTGAGCCAGCATGAAAAACGCCCGCTAGAAATACTGTATAAGCTGATGCGCGCTCAAAAATTTTGTAATCCACCCCGCGAGGCAGAAAATCAAATTCTAAAGAGACAAGCCCCAAGGCATACAGGCTTTGAAGAGAAAGGTTGAACAGCACAGTCGCTAAAATAAACAAAGGATAAAAATCAAGCCACTGGTCTGCTGCGTAACGACTTGATGCTAGGAGATACACGCTAAAAACGAGAGCGTAAAGAGATATTCCGTAAGACTCCGATGCACCATAACTTGACGTTAGCGGTCCAGACAAGGAAAGGTCGACAATCGGAATCAGGCAGCCTACCAACGTGGACACGAATAGCACCAGCTTGCACTTTGAAACATGAAATCTCACGTTTGCGACCTTATATTTTCAATGAATTTAGCGGTGTACGCTATCACTCTAATAATAATCTCAAATATAGTTCCGCAACTGCAGCTTGGGAAAATCCGCGTAAAACGCGTTCGTTAGGATTTGAGATCGAGCCCCAGCTATCCAGCGCAATCTCTATCTTTCTGCTGATTTCGAGGGGCTTCCCGACATCCGCAAGTAAACCTTCGCCCGCGTACTTTATGATCTCTGCTGGCCCGCTCGGGCAGTCAGTCGAAACGACTGGCGTGCCGCAGGCCATGGCCTCGGCCAACACATTGCCAAAACCTTCCCAGCGCGAGGTAAGTACAAAGACAGCCCCCGCTCGCATATAGCTGTAAGGATTACGTACGAAGCCCGGCAACGCGACATCGTCTTGAATACCCAACTCCACTGCCAACTGCTCGAGCGCCTGGCGCTCTTCGCCCTCGCCGAGGATCACCAGGCGTGCCGATCTCCTTTCACGCAGCACCGCGAAGGCGCGCAGTAATGTAGCGTAATCCTTTGCAGCCGTTAAACGGCCGACGCTCAGAATCACCGGCGGTTGGTCCGCGCCGAACCACTCATGCTCGAGCGGCTCTTGGCTCATTTCGAGCATCCGTGGCGTTACCACCGGGTTGTAGATCACTCGGATTGACTCACGCGGCAGACCAAGAGTTGTCGCCAGATCATCCGCGACGCCGGCAGAGACGGCGACGATGCCATCGGCCTTTGGGTAAGCGCCGCGCATCAGCCTGGGTAGCAATTTAGTGCGCCACGAGCCGCTTTCTTTCGAAGCAACCGAGAGATGACTGTGCTCCGAGAGGATCAGACGCGTGTTCACGCCGCTAATCTGGCGCGCCCAAATTGCCAAGCAGTTGGTGGAGGCCAAGGCAGATAGCATGACCGTGGGCTTTTCGCGTTGCAAGTAGCGGACCAGTGCCGGCAGGCTCGTCATGATGCGCCTTGCCCCCAAATCCAGCACACGAACACAACTCGGCACTGAATCCTGAAATTCACCTCGCCTCTTTGTTACTACTAGATCAACGTTATAACCAGCGGCAGCAAAGCTGGTCGCTAGATTGATCATCACACGGGCAGACCCGCCAGCACTGAAGGCGGGCATGAATAATGCAATTCTCATAGGCGGCACTATCAACCCAAAGAGTTCCCCAACGCAGCATCACGATCTTTCTTCCACGAGGCGAAGCACAACCCTGTAAGATCTTCTGTCTTCTCTGGTACATTGTATAGTCGCTTCCAAAGATCAATGCGCCCCTCATGAGTAAGGGGCGGATACTGTTGGACGCGAGTATTTTTCCACCGCATGCGGTCCAGCAACCGTCGACCTGGCGCTATCCATTGTGCAGGTAGAATTCTTTTTATTGTCTGGATCGCTCTTTTTTGCCTTAGCAAACGTGCGAGCCAACGCGAGCGCGGCACCCCGGCAACATTGGCGTGTGGTAGTTCAATAGAGTGGTGATCCAATGGTTTTTCCGCGCCAATAAACTGCAGGATGTCAGCGAGAATCTCGACAGGTCTGGTGCGCAAAGCTTGGTAATCAAGCACCATTACTCGGTCATCCCCAAATAACCGCAAGAACCGACCAACGTGCTCTGGGTAGTTACTTATTCGAACCATGTGCTTCAACTGCTCGTCTTCCTGCCGAATCAATTCGTCAAACGGTGGGAGCGCAAAGCCTGATTTTATATATTGCCAGTAGTTGGAATATACGCGATCAACCGGGTTTCTAAGAATGATAATGATTCGTGCGCTCGGTATATTGTTATTAATGAGTTCGGCGCTTTCAGGATCATAGAAATAAAGTGTAGACCCTTCTCCAATAACCTGACTTTCGTGAGCGCCAACAAAATTTTTCTCGTAAAACGACCAGCCCTTCTCGAAATGACCATGCCCCGGTTTACGGGAAAAAAATCCGGGCTCTTTAGTTACCGGTATAAACACTCCCGATTGGCAGTTGAGGAGCTGACAAAGTGATGTGGTCCCGGCCTTGGGGGCTCCTACAATAAAAAACGTTGGTTTCTTTACATTTTTCATGATCATCTATCCTGTACACGTTTAGCTGTCTGTCATATTTGTAGCTACCACCCCTCAATTCGAACTAATCAGTCGAGATAGCACAAGTTATATAACTGCATTTTAGAAACACTTCGAACAGGAATGACCCTATCTTATTGTAGCTTCCTGTAGCGCCTATATTCAACGCTGAACAAAGTTAAAATAGAACCAACATTAAAACCCGGACTTCGGTGACCAGCTTTTTCTAATCATGTTTAGCTGAGGACCGTCCAGTGCCTTAGATTGCGACCGGTTAAAGTCTCCAACAAGACAACATCCTCTCTGAAGTACTCGATCAGCATCATTCGCGTCTCGCCATTCATGGCTGCTCTTCTACTATTTTTGCGATTGATGCGGTCGAACAGCGGCATGAGACCCGTGCCCAAGCGCGGCACTCCCAGACGCCGCCTGATCCGGTTCGCCCTTTTCACCGCGCGAGCTAAGGACGGCCAGCGGCGCTGGCTAGCCGCGTTAACAATGGGGAAGCTCTCGCGCCCACCGTCCTCGAGGCCAAGAAATGACAGAGTATCGCGATACACGACACCTGCATCTACCTGCAACTCATCAAGAAAAATGAGATGCACTCGATCTGTGCCACAATTCTGGTAAAGGCGCTGGAGCTGCTCCCCGAGCTTGCATGCCGGACCGTAGAGCAACAGCTTGGCATCGACACAAAGTGGAGGAACTTCCCGCCCTTCTGCCCGCGCGGTCTGAGCCTGCCAGGCGCGTTCGAATTCGTGGATATCTTCGTTTGAAGAGACTAAATGTTGACCGTGCAGCGACCATGCCATATCGACCGGGTTTCTCAGGCAAACTATAAATTTGGCATCTGGGTTGTCGGCAAGGATGTTGGGCACAGCATCCAAAGAGTACAAATACCAAACGGAGGCTTCACCGACCGCCATGTGCTCTGCTTGAACGCCCCTAAACAGCCGGTCGTATTCGGCGCGCGTCCGAGCCTGACGGTTCTTTAGGTCCGTGCTGTAGAAGTGAGGTTCTTTCACCGGCGACATGAAAATAGCCGGGTGTTCGCTGAGCCATTGCGCAAGCGCCGTGGTACCACATTTAGGAGCACCCAGAATAAAGAAATCCGTTCTTTTGTTCATCTCCAATATGTTCACCCTATAAACCAAATGCCGTAGTTTTGATGCCTAGCCGCTGGTGGGCAAAGCGCCAGAGCAAAATATTCCATACCGCCAGCGATATCGCAGTGGCCGCAGCAGCACCGACTATTCCATAGGTTGGTATCAGGGCAATATTCAGTAGCACATTGGCAATGGCGCCGATCAAAATGCCGCGCATGGTATCGCGTTCGTGCCCGGTCATATTCAGCAGCCCGCCCACAGATCCTGCAGCAGCATTGATGAGCTGGCCTATCGCAAGCACGGCAAGCGCGGGATAGCCCTGCGCGTACTCCGGCCCGAATACAACGCTGAGAAGCTCGTGCCCGAAAAACAGATACAGCAGCACGACCAGCAAGCCAAGCGCCAGAATACCCCGAGCGCTCTGGGTCACCAGGTGCTGTAGCCTGACGTGTTCACCCTGCGCGTAAAGCCGCGCAAATTGCGGCTGGACGATCACGTTGACAGCCTGCAGTCCGAAGGCTACGAGCATCGCGCCCTGCATGACGACACGGTAGACACCGACCTCGCTATCGGTACGAAACAGGCCGAGCAGCAAAATGTCCGCGTGGTGGTTAATCAGCTGCATTCCGGCGATGAGCGCCAACGGGGTCGCCGCACGCAACCAGGCGCGCGTCTCGTATTGCGGTGTGGGTCGGTCACGGACCTCTACGGGGCTTTGAGCTTGCAGCAGCACGGCACCGACAATGAAGGCAACGCCTGCGGCGACGGCGTGCAGCGCCATCGCGCCCGCTGCGTTGACGGCCAAGCCGGCGCCGAAAACAGCGGCGAGAATAAGCGAAATGAATAACCCGGGGCGAACGACGTTTTCCGTCAGCTGGCCGAGCACGACACGCCCGAGGCCGCGCAGGGCGCTGTCCCGTAGCCGCGCCAACGCAATCAGCGGCACCATGACAAGGCCGGCCCACAGCGTGCTGACCCGCGCACTACTCATGCTATCGCCCCACACGCCCAGCACGAGCAGCGTTGCGGCGGCGATGGCGAGCCCGAAGGCGAGCGTCGCCACGGTGCTCCAGCGCCAGAGCCCGCGTATCAGACCCCAGTGGCCCTGACTCTGCGCCTTGGCGGTTTCACGAACAATGAGCTGGGGAAGCCCCATGGTCGCGGGAAGCGCCAGCACGTTGAAGAGCGCATAGACGAACGCGTAGACGCCATAGCCTTCCGGCCCGAGGGCGCGGGCCAATACAATGGCGACGAGCATTGTAAGCCCCGTGTGCGTTAGCTTTAGCGCAAAGCTGCCGCCCCCGCCGCGCAGCAGCTGGGCTCGCAGTCCGTCGCCCTGAAGCAATCCACGCAAACGCTGAATAAGACCAATGATCAAAACTGTGACATCAGGTTAAAAGCACCGGTTAGACGGAGATAGAATCAGGCCGGCTGTAGGCAGGCAGCCTCAATGTAAACGGTAACTGTAACTCTCAGAAGAACTTTGAGCCTGCTATCCAGGCGCCGATGCCAGGCAAATCCCCTGACTTCAGAATGTGGGGATAATCAGCGGCCATGGTTTCGGCTTCTAAGCGTCTCCTTGGATTCCAGGTGAAGCGCATGAAGGTAGCTAACTGACTGCGCACGTTTTTCAATATTCAGCTCAACTCGCAGCTGATGAATGCGAAGGCGATGATAAGTTCTCTCGATCAGGTCTGCGACCGTTTTGATGCTATCCGTTGAGCGGCGATACTTTTCTTTGAGCATCTCGGAGCATGGGTCTGCATTTGACCATCCAGCGCCACCGAAGACCTCCTGCAAGGGAATTCCCATGGTCTGGGCGGCTTCCAGTGCAGTGCTCTGCATTCGAGTGACCAGCTGCCCCCTCTTTTCGAGCTCCGTCTTGTCTAACAATCTGACTTCATCGAGGATTTCCAGATTCATGCTGATTTCACGAAGCGCAGCCTCACGAAGATGAGCTACCGCAGCACTTCTGCGCTGCTTGGCTCCATGTTCACCATGAAGGAACTTGATGGCTTCAAATATCAGATTTTGCATATTCGATGCTCCCCACTATCAGCTTGTGCAATCCTGCTTATGGGGGATGCCGATCGACGGCGCTTCCGAACGGTTTGCAGTGAGCGGAAGCGGAGCGAACCTTTTCCGTCGTGACCCAGCTTCTTGAACTGTAGATCCAGTAGCCAAGATATTCCTTGATGGCTCTGGTGCTGTCGTGCAGCGCTTCGGCGTCCGGGAGCCAGCGCAAGAGGTAAGCAGGCTCGGGCACAACCTCGAAATCGGTTGGCGCCGGGATGGATTGGATACCGGCTTTCTTGAATGTCGCTTCGGCTCGGCGCATATGCAGGGCTGAGGTAACCAGCAGCAGTTCTTTGAGGCTCTGGTTTCGGGCTATCTTTGCCGTTTCAATGGCGTTCTGATACGTGTTGAGGCTTTTGCTTTCTTCAATGATGGCGTGCTCGGGCACCGCGAGCTGGCGCAGCAGTTCGGCGGTTTCTGCTGCATTGGAGCGCCTCTCGCTCTGCCAGCCATGGTTTCCTCCGGAGACGATGACGACCGGGGCCTTGCCGGCGTGGTAAAGACGCGCGGCGTGCCAAATGCGGTCTGCGCCCTTGCCCAGGTTGGGATACGGCCACTCGGGCGGCTGGGCCTCGAGGCCGCCACCGAGCAGAAGGATGGCATCCGCTTCGGGCAGTGCTTCAGCCGGCATGGGCTTGTAACGGTTTTCGAGGCTGGCGCGGATGGCGTCGGAGACCACTGGAAGCGACCAGAGAGTCAGCCAGGCGGTAGCCGCCATGATCAGCCCGGCGGCGGTTCGATTCTTGTTGAAGGCCCAGAACAACAGGCCCGCTGCAATCAGGCTGATACTCAGCGCCAGCGGATAAGCCAGCTGGGCCAGGAGCTTGTCCAGATAAAGGGGCAAGCGGGATCAGCGCGCGCTGTTGAGCTTTTCACGCACCGATTGGAAAAACATCAGGCCCAGTGCGGCGAACAGGCCGAGCATGCCACCCAGGATAGCTGAAAGGGCCACGATGACCTTGCCGCTTGTGCCCACCGGTTTGAGAGAACGCTGCGGCGGCAGAACTGCCTGGGTATTGCGCAGGTTCTCGAGCTGGGTTTCCAGCTCGGCTATGCGGGCTTCGGCCGGTGGAATGCGGCGCTCCTGATCCAGAAGCAGCTTTTCAAAGCGGGCTTCGAGGGCGGCGATTTTTTCTTCCTGCAGGGTTTGTTGACGCTGATTGTCTTCCAGCTCGCTGCGCAGTGATGCGCGGTTTTCCGGCAGCTTGACCAGCAGGCGTTCTTCCAGATTGGTCTGCCGGTCAATGTCGCGCTGAAGCTCGTTGTCGATGAGCATCAGTGCCATGCTGTCTGTGCCGCTTTGAACCTGCTCCCGAGCGTCACTCCGGCGGCTGCGGGCCTGCTCGATAAAACTGGACAGCTCCTCCAACCGTTTGCGGATGATTTCTTCCTGAACGTCCAGATTTTCGATTTCCGACTTGAGAAGCTCTTCCTGATCCTTGAGTTGGGCCAGCTTGTTTTTCGCCGACGACCGCTGGGCTTCCAGTTCGTTTCGCTCTACTTTGAGTATGCGTTCGTCTTCAAGCTCTTCGAGCTTTCGGCGGGCCTCTTCAAGCTGGTTCTCAATACCGAGGCGCTCCATTTGCACTTCGCGCTCATGGTCTTTTGCGAGACGCTGCAGCGCGCGGTTGTGTAGCGGGATGTAATACTTGCCGGCCTCTTCTGCGCCCTGGCTGGTCAGGACCACTAGATTGGTGTCGCTGGGTGAGCTGGTGTTGACGCTCAGGCTGGGCTCTTCATTGCCGTTGCTGTGCAGATCACTTTCAAAAGTGCGGATGGCCTCGGGTATGTAGTTTTTCTCGAGCTTGGCGACTACGCTTTGCGGGCGCTCGATTGGGACAGGGTCGCCATTGACCAGGCGAGTGCCGATCTCGATGGTGGTGGAGTATTCATAGACTGGTGTTCGAGCCAGCGCGTAGACGACGCCGATGGCAAGGCACAGTGCCGTGACGCCGAGGATGATCCATTTTTTTTGCCAGAGGGCAGCGGCGAGTTCGACCAGATCGATCTCGTCGTCGTGAGTGCGTTCGTGCGTCTCGTTCATAACGGTTTTGTGTGTTTTCGTTGAAATCTGCGGGCGCTTTTGCGGCCTGGGGCCGGTGGAGCGTCAGGGTTTTGGTGTGGCAGTGTTTTCAGGTGTGGGAGCGAGCTCCAGGTCGCGATGGCTTTGTTCGGAGGCTTTTCGCGACCTGGAGGTCGCTCCTACAGGTCAAAGGGCTCGCCGACCCCGCATTCCCGGCCGAAGAGCCGGGTTCTTCTTGGCAGCGGCTCCGCAGCTCATCCCGTCAGTGCCGGGGTTCTCCGAGGTCCCGGATAGCCGCTGCGCGGCTTCCGGGAATTCGGTGTGGGTTCGCGACCTGGAGGCCGCTCCTACAGGTCAAAGGGCTCGCCTACCCCGCATTCCCGGCCGAAGAGCCGGGATCTTCTTGGCAGCGACTCCGCAGCTCATCCCGTCAGTGCCGGGGTTCTCCGAGGTCCCGGATAGCCGCTGCGCGGCTTCCGGGAATTCGGTGTGGGTTCGCGGGTCTGGAGACCTCCCCTACACCAGGAGCTCGGTTGTAGGAGCCGATCTCCAGATCGCGATGCGCCACCCGTCGTTGCGGGTTGGGGTGTTGATAGAGCATTTCACGCTTCTTCCAGGTTTCAATGTTCAGGTTTCGGGTATCGGGTTGCTTGGTCGGTGATCAGTGGTTGAGCCAGTCCTCGTTGGCATGGCGAACGCGCAGGACGAGAATGTCTCGCTTTCGCACCATGTAGAGCACGATGTGTGATGCAACCGGGTGAACCCGGATTTCCGCTTTCAGTTCTGGCCGCACGGGAGCGGCCAACGGATTTTCTGCCAGAAACCGGAAGATCCGAAATAGCTTCTGGTGATAGCGATGCGCCTGCTCCAGCCCGAACGACGTCGCGCCATTGATATAAATCTGGATCAAGTCCTCTTCGGCGACGGCACTAAGCGCAAATGAGCTCACTCCCCCGCGGAAAGCCTGGATTGTGCCTCTTCTTCAATCTGCTCCATGGAGCGCTGACCCTCACCGCCTGTCACGGCTTCGTCAACTAAAGATTGCATCCTGGCAATCTTTTCAGCGCGATCCTGGTCACGGCGGATCAGATCACGCACGTAGTCACTAGCGTTGCTGTACCTGCCCGTGCGGGACTGCTCCTCAACCCAGGCCTTCATTGCATCTGGTAACGAAACGTTCATTGTTGACATCAGAATACCTCCTGTCGGCATTTTGGCAATCTTTGTCAATCTTTGTCAATTCTTAAAGAGCCGGGACCTTGTTAGCTCCGACTCCGCCGCTCATTCCGTCAGTGCCGGGGTTCTGCGAGATCCCGGATAGCCGCTGCGCGGCTTCCGGGAATTCGGTGTGGGTTCGCGGTCTGGAGACCGCTCCTACAGGTCAAAGGGCTCGCCGACCCCGCATTCCCGGCCGAGGCTAATTTACTCCCGTATTCCCGGCCGAAGAGCCGGGATCTTCTTGGCAGCGACGCCGCCGCTCATCCCGCAGGTGCCGGGGTTCTGCGAGGTCCCGGATAGCTGCTGCGCGGCTTCCAGGAATTCGGTGTGGGTTGCGGTCTATAGGCCGGCCCTACTGGCCTCGGGATACGCTCCTGCCCCGCCCGATGCCGTAGTAGGCCAGGCCGGCTTTTTCCATTTCTTCAGGCTCGTAGAGGTTGCGGCCGTCGAAGATGGTGCGGTCGCCGAGTCGCTCTCTAAGCTTGTCGAAGTCCGGGCTGCGGAACTGCTTCCACTCGGTGATGATGATCAGCGCGTCGGCGCCGGTCAGGGCGGTTTCAGCGCTTTCGCAGTAGTCCAGGTCGTCGCGGTCGCCAAAGATTCGGCGGGTTTCTTCCATGGCTTCCGGATCGAAGGCTCGAAGGTGCGCGCCGGCTTGCCACAGCTGGGCCATCAGGATCTGGCTGGGGGCTTCGCGCATGTCGTCGGTGTCGGGCTTGAAGGCCAGGCCCCACAGGGCGAAGCGCTTGCCGGCCAGCTGCTCGGCGCCGCCGTAGTGGTGGCAGATCAGCTCGAACAGGCGGTGCTTCTGGCGGTCATTAACTGATTCGACCGCGTGAATCAGCTCGGGCTCGATGCCGTATTCGCGGGCCGTACTGCCCAGTGCGCGAACGTCCTTGGGAAAGCAGGAGCCGCCGAAACCGGCGCCGGGATAGATGAAGTGCCAGCCGATGCGCGGGTCCGAACCGATGCCGCGGCGGATCATTTCGACGTCGGCGCCGACGCGCTCGGCGATGTTGGCAATCTCGTTCATGAAGCTGATCTTGGTGGCCAGCATGGCGTTGGCGGCGTACTTGGTCAGCTCGGCCGAGCGCACGTCCATGACGATGAGGCGGTCGTGGTTGCGGTTGAACGGGGCGTACAGCTTGCGCAACTGCTCGGCGGCGTGCGCCGAATCCGTACCGATGATGATGCGGTCGGGCCGCATGCAGTCGTCGATGGCGGCGCCCTCTTTCAGAAACTCCGGGTTGGAGACCACCTCGAAGTCCATTGTCTCGCCGCGGGCCTGCAGGCAGGACTGAATGGTTTTGCGCACCCGATCGGCAGTGCCCACCGGCACGGTGGACTTGTCGGCGATGATGGCGGGGCCATCGAGATGATCACCGATGGTCGCGGCCACCTCGAGCACGTGCTTCAAATCAGCGCTGCCGTCTTCGTCCGGCGGCGTGCCGACGGCAATGAAGATAACCTCGGCGCCGGCAACGGCCGCGCCCGCGTCGGTGGTGAACTGCAGACGGCCGGCCTCGTGGTTTTCCTGAACCATTTCCTCCAGGCCGGGTTCGTAGATCGGGATTTCTCCCTGATTGAGCCGGTCGATTTTTTCCTGATCGATATCGACGCAGGTGACGTGGTGGCCGACCTCCGCCAGGCAGGTGCCAGTAACAAGGCCGACGTAGCCGGTGCCGAAGATGGTGACGTTGAACATGGTTGGCAGTCAGTTTGTTGGTGGTGGGTTGTTTGACTTGTGGGAGCGACCTCCAGGTCGCGATGGTGTGCAGTCAAGCTCCGTAGTAGCTCTTGTACCAGCTGACGAAGTTCTTGACGCCCTCTTCCACGCTCACTTCGGGCCGATGACCGGTGGCCTGGCTGAGTTCCGCCACGTCGGCTTCGGTATCGGGCACGTCGCCCGGCTGCAGCGGCAGCATTTCCATCTCGGCTTTCTTGCCCAGTTCCTGTTCGAGCACCTTGATGTAGCGCAGCAGTTCAACGGTCTGCTCGTTGCCGATGTTGAAGATGCGGTACGGGGCGACGCCGCTGGTGGCAGGGTCGGGCTGGTCACTTTGCCAATCCGGGCTGGTTTCGGGCGGTCTGTCGAGGATGCGGACAATGCCTTCGACAATGTCATCAACGTAGGTGAAGCTGCGCTTGTGCTGGCCGTGGTTGAACACCTTGATCGGCTCACCGGCCAGAATGGCTTTGGTGAACAGAAACAGCGCCATGTCGGGCCGACCCCAGGGGCCGTACACGGTAAAGAACCGCAGCCCGGTGCTCGGAATGCCGTACAGATGCGCATACGAGTGGGCCATCATCTCGTTGGCCTTCTTGGTGGCGGCGTAAAGCGTTAGCGGATGCTCGGTGCCGGCATGCTCGGAAAACGGCATTTGCGTGTTCGCGCCGTAAACCGAGCTGGTGGAAGCGAACACCAGGTGCTTGCTGCCGTGCTGGCGGCAACCTTCCAGGATGTGCAGCGTGCCGGTCACGTTGGAACTGACGTAGACATGCGGATTCTCGGCCGCATAGCGCACGCCTGCCTGCGCGGCCAGATGGACCACGCGCTCGGGCCTGTGCTGATCGAAAACGGTTTCGATCAGATCCCGGTCGGCGAGATCACCGGTGATGTGGGTGTAGCCGGTATCGTTCCGGAACCGTTCCAGACGCGCGATCTTGAGCTTCGGGTCGTAGTAGTCATTGAGGTTGTCCAGACCGACGACCCGATGGCCGTCAGCGAGCAGCCTGCGGGTCACGTGGCTGCCGATGAAACCGGCGCTGCCAGTGACCAGAATTGGTTGTTTTGTGTTTTTGCTGGGCAATGTGGTCTGCCTTGATTGGAGAGTCGGATCAGAGCTTTTTCGCGGTCTGGAGACCGCTCCTACAAAAACATTTTGCCACCGGAGCCGTAGGAGCGATCTCCAGATCGCGATGCAGAACCCGATCAAAGCCCAATCGCGGTCTGGAGACCGCTCCTACAAAAACATATTGCCACCGGAGTTGTAGGAGCGATCTCCAGATCGCGATGCGGAGCCTGATCAAAGCCCAATCGCGGTCTGGAGACCGCTCCTGCAGGGGGCGGGCTATCGACCAACTATTCTTTTACGGCACCAATCTCTGCGCGCAATGTTTCGATTTCATCGTGCAGCGCTTGATGCTCGGCAATCTTGCGCTGCAGGAAGCGCTGGGCGACGCTGGCTTTTTCGGCCAGGCCACTGGGCGTCAGCTTGTACAGGTAGCGCTGCTTGTGTTTACTGCGGCGAAAATTGCCCGCCTTGACCCAGCCGCGATCGATGAGCGCGCGCAGGCAATAGTTGGTTTTTCCCAGGCTCAGGCCGAGCTGACGCGCCAGATCGCGCTGCGAAATTGCGGGATCGCGCTCCAGCGCCCGCAGCAGCCGGAAGCGGGTGTCGATATCAACGGGGGATTCAGGCACGCTACCGCCCTTGGGGTACCCCAAAGGCCTCGTTTTTGCGTTGTCAAGAAGCGTTCAAGATTGAACGGCGACAGTTTAGCAGCAAGACCGGCGAGCCACAACGGGCAGCGCCCACACAGCCGACATGAAAAACCGCTACGTCCCCGCGCAACTTCTGTAATGGTACCGAGGAGAGGACTCGAACCTCCACGGGTTGCCCCACCTGGACCTAAACCAGGCGCGTCTACCAATTCCGCCACCTCGGCATGGGGGGAGCATTTTAACCGCTGTGGCAAATCGAGGGGTGGCGCCGGACGTGAGATGCATCACGGTTCAGGGATTTTACGATGGCGGGAAAGAACCTCGTAGGAGCGATCTCCAGATCGCGATGCAGACCCCGGATCGAAGCCCTTCGCGGTCTGGAGACCGCTCCCACAAGAACATTTCGCCACCGGAGCCGTAGGAGCGATCTCCAGATCGCGATGCAGAACCCGATCAAAGCCCAATCGCGGTCTGGAGACCGCTCCCACGGTAACCCTTGGGTGTGGGAGCGACCTCCAGGTCGCGATGGCTACAGGCTTCAGTCCTGGCCGTCGATGACCAGCCCGCGGCGTTCGAGCAGGGGCTCGATCGACGGTTCGCGGCCGGCGAAGTCCAGGTAAAGATCCATGGCTTCCTTGCTGCCGCCCTTCGACAGAATGGTGTCGCGGTAGTGCTGGCCGGTTTCGCGGTCCAGGCCACCGTTTTCCTTGATCCACAGCACGCTGTCGGCGTCGAGCACTTCACTCCAGATATAGGAGTAGTAGCCGGCGTCATAGCCGCCCATGGAGTGCGAGAAGTACGGCGTGCGGTAGCGCGGCGGCACCGGCTCGTAGTCCAGGCCGTGGTCGGCCAGTACTTTGGCTTCGAAGTCCATGACTTCATCAGCCGCCGGGGTTTCATCGGGGGCAAGCTGGTGCAGCGCCTGGTCGATGATGGCTGCGGCCAGGTACTCGGTGGTGGAGAAGCCTTCGTTGAACTTCTGCGCCTCGATCACCTTGTCGAGCAATTCCTGCGGGATCTGCTCGCCGGTTTCGTAATGCTGGGCATAGTTGGCCAGCACTTCCGGCCAGGAGGCCCACATTTCGTAAACCTGCGAGGGGTATTCAACAAAATCACGCGGCACGGCGGTGCCGGCAAAGCTGGGGTATTCCACGTCGGAGAACAGGCCGTGCACCACGTGCCCGAACTCGTGGAACATGGTGGTCGCCTCGTCCCAGGTCAGCAGCGTGGCCTCGCCTTCCGGCGGCTTGGGAACGTTCAGGTGCATGCCGATGACCGGGTGACCCCCCAGCAGCTCGGACTCGACCTGGTAGGCGTTCATCCAGGCGCCGCCGCGCTTGTTGCCGCGGGCGTAGAAGTCGGTAATGACGATGCCCAGCGCCGAGCCGTCCTGATCGGTCACTTCCCAGGCGGTGGCGTCTTCGTGCTGCGTCGGCAGGTCCGGTCGCTCTTCGAATTTGACGCCAAACAGCTTGTTGGCGGAGAAGAAGACGCCGTTTTTCAGGACGTTGTTCATCTCGAAGTACGGCTTGATCTGATCTTCGTCGAAGGCGTAGCGATCCTGACGGACCTTCTCCGCGTAATGCGACCAGTCCCAGGATCGCAGCTCGAACGGTTCTTCTTCGGTCTCGTTGATCAGCTCCTGGATGTCCTGGCCTTCCAGGCGGGCGTTGGCCACGGCAATCGGGGCCAGCTCGCCCAGCATGCCGTTGACCGCTTCGACGGTCTGGGCGGTGCGGTCTTCCAGCACGTAGTCGGCGTGGGTGTCGTAGCCCAGCAGCCGGGCGCGCTCGGCGCGCAGCTTGACGATGTCGGCAACCACGCCGGTGTTGTCGTACTCGTTGCCTCTGGAGCCGCGGGCCAGGGAAGCTTTCTTGACCTTTTCACGGGCTTCGCGGTTGGTCATGTTGGCGATCGGCGGCTGGATGGACGTGTTGACCAGCGCGATCACGTACTTGCCGTCTTCCAGGCCGCGATCGGCTGCCTCGTCGGCTGCGGCCTCGATACGCGCATCGCTGAGCCCTTCCAGCGCCTCGCGGCTGTCGAACACCACCGCCGAGTCATTGACCTCTTCCAGCACGTTCTGGCTGAATTGGGTGGTCAGCTCGGCCAGCCGGGAGTTCATCTGCTTGAGGGTTTCCTTGTCGGCGTCGTCAAGCATTGCGCCGGCACGAACAAAGTCCTTGTAGTAATCCTCGACCAGACGCACGCCCTCGGCGCTCAGATCGAGCTCATCGCGCTTGTCGTGAATTGCCTTGATGCGGGCGAACAGATCGGCATCGAGGTGGATACTGTCGCTGTGCGCCGAGAACTTGGGCGCCATCTTGCGCTGGGTGTCCTTGAGCGTGTCGTCGATGACCGTGCTCGTCAGGTTGGAAAACACGCGGGCAATGGAGCCCAGCTTCCGACCGGAGCGCTCCAGGGCCAGAATCGTGTTGTCGAAGGTCGGCTCTTCATCGCTGCCGGCAATGGCCTCGACCTCTTCCAGATGCTCCTTCATGGCGGCATCGAAGGCCGGCAGGAAGTGCTCGGATTCGATCTTGTCGAACGCCGGCATGCCGTAGGGCAGCTCGCTTTCAACCAGCAGCGGGTTATCGGCCATGGCCTCTTCGGATTCCGGGGCCGAAGGCGACTCGGCGGCTGCCGGGGCGGCGGCCTCGGCCGGGGCCTGAGGCGTGTCGGGCGCCTCCGGGGGCGGCGGTGCCTGCTCGGAGCAGGCCGCCAGCAGGCTGGCAGAAGCCGCCAGCGTGACAAGGTTCAGCGTCTTTCTCACCACTATCGTGATCCTTAGGCTTTGGACAAGATCAGAAATGGTAGCACTGAATGGCGGACGCGTTCTTTTCCCGGCGGCGCGCGGCCCAGAGGATGGGGGAGCGATCTCCAGGCCGCGATGCAGAGCCGGAGCGAAGCCCAATCGCGGTCTGGAGACCGCTCCCACAAAAACACTTCGCCACCGGAGTTGTAGGAGCGACCTCCAGATCGCGATGCGGAGCCGGATCGAAGGCCCAATCGCGGTCTGGAGACCGCTCCCACAAAAACACTTCGCCACCGGAGTTGCAGGAGCGATCTCCAGATCGCGATGCGGGGCCGGATCGAAGGCCCAATCGCGGTCTGGAGACCGCTCCCACAAAAACACTTCGCCACCGGAGTTGCAGGAGCAATCTCCAGATCGCGATGCGGGGCCGGAGCGAAAGCCCAATCGCGGTCTGGAGACCGCTCCCACAAAAGCATTTCGCCACCGGAGTTGCAGGAGCAATCTCCAGATCGCGATGCGGAGCCGGAACGAAGCCCAATCGCGGTCTGGAGACCGCTCCCACAAAAACACTTCGCCACCGGAGTTGCAGGAGCGATCTCCAGATCGCGATGCGGAGCCGGAACGAAGCCCAATCGCGGTCTGGAGACCGCTCCCACAAAAACACTTCGCCACCGGAGTTGTAGGAGCGACCTCCAGGTCGCGAATCGGCTACCGCCGGCTGCGGAAGAACTGGCGCAGCATCTCGGCCGACTCCGCAGCCAGCACGCCGCCGGTGACTTCGCAGCGGTGGTTGAGAACCGGGCTGGTGAGGACTTCGAAAACGGAATGGTGCGCTCCGGCGCGCAGGTCGTCAGCGGCGTAGACCACGCGGCTGACGCGGGCGTTGATCAGCGCGCCGGCGCACATGCTGCACGGCTCGAGCGTGACATAGAGCGTGGTGCCGGGCAGGCGGTAATTGTCCACGCGCGCCGCGGCCTGCCTCAGGGCGACGATTTCAGCGTGTGCGGTCGGGTCGGCGTCGGCGATGACCCGGTTGAAGCCCTCGCCAAGAATCCGACCTTCGGCGTCGATCAGCACCGCGCCGACCGGCACCTCGCCCATGGTCTGAGCGCGCTCGGCCAGCATCAGCCCGTGGCGCATCCAGCGCTCGTCTTCCGGGCGTTGCGGCAAGGCGCTCACGCGGCCTCCTTTCCTGCTGGCGCCTTCACCAGCCGCGACTGCGCTACATGCAGCAGATTGGCAAGTGTCCAGTACAGCACCATGCCGCTGGGAAAGGGATAGAACAGCAGGAAGAACGCCACCGCCATCAGCCCCAGGAAGAGGTTCTGCCGCCGGCGCTCGGCCGCGCTGGCGGCCGGTGCCGGCGCGAGTTTGATGGTTACTAGGGTGGTCAGGGCCATCAGCACGGGCAAGAGGTTGAACCACGCGCCGAAGAACGGCAGGTCGAAGCCGAAGGCAAACAGGCGATCCGGCTCGGCCAGCGACTCGATCCACAGAAACGAGGCGTCGCGAAACTCGAACACCTGGCCGAGCACGTGAAACAGGGCCACAAAGACCGGTATCTGGATACCCACGATCAGCAGCGGCTTGAGGCCCGCCAGCGGGCTGACGCCGCGCGCTTCGTAGAGCTGGAGAATGCGCTCGCTCTGCTCGCCACCCCGATAGTTCTGCTTGATCTCGCGCACTTTCGGAGCGATTTCGGCCTGCACCTCGGCAAAGCGCTGCTGGCTGGACAAGGCCCAGCGACCCAGCGGATAGAGCAATACGCGCACCAGAACCGCCAGCAGGCAGATGGCCAGCCCCCAGCTTGGCACCAGCGCGTGAATCGAGGCCAGTACCCACAGCAGGCCAAGCGATAGCCCGCGCATCCAGCTCCACAGGCTGTTGAACAGCAGCGGTGAGTAGTCAACGGCATCGCCCTCACCGACCAGCGCGGCCCGCGTTTTCGGGCCGCTGAACAGCGCCAGGCGCCAGTGCTGCGATGCAGCAGACGATTGCTCATCAAACGCCAGCTGCAGGCGAATCCACGGCAGATAATCGGGCCCGGGCGATTCGAATTCTCCGGAGCGGCCGGCGGCGACCCCGATCGGCCCCGAGCCCTGAATGGGCGCGGCCAGAAGGGCGAAATAGCGGCTGTGCAGGCCCAACCAGCCGCCCTGCCCCAACTCGGCGGGTTCGCTGTCGTCGTCGCCGGCCAGGCGCAAGAGGTCGCCGTCGCTGTAGGCCACTGCATCAGTGTAGGAATAGAGCGACCGGGCAATGCCCAGCCCGGCCATCGGTACCTCGCCGATGCCCGGCCCGAGCTGCAGCGCGAGCGCCCGAGCCGGTGCCGGTGCCGGTGCCGCTTTGACGGCCTCGAGGTGAATATCCAGCTGCTGCCGCCAGCGCTGCTCAGTGGGTGTCAGCGCAACCTTCAGACGCCAGTTGCCGTCGGCGCTGAGCCAGGTCGCGGTCAGCGCGTCATCATCGCCCGCGGTATCCGCCCGCTGCCAGTCGGAAACCCCGGGCAGTGAAATCGCCAGGTGGCGACTGATCCGCTCGCCGGTCGGGCCTGTGGAAACAAGCGAGCGCCACTGCCCTGCCGTCGCGGCCGACTCCGGCAAGGCCACGTCCCACGATGTGACCGTGCCGTGCGCATCCCGGGCAACGCGGACGCTGCCGGTATCCAGCGCAGACGGCTGGGCCGCCGCCGGGCCATTGGCGCACAGCAACAGCGCAACGACAACGGCCGACATGACTGAGCGGCCGAACAGGCGCGGTAACAGCATGGTGTGCCCCGAGGTTCAGGCTTCGTCGCGGTCGGCTTCGGCCCGGTTTTGCCTGGCGCCGGCGGCGGACTCGCTTTCAGTCGGCTTTCTCAGGCCGAAAAAGCGCAGCAGCCGGTGCCAGTAGAGCTTGAGCGTGAGCGCAATGGCCGCCAGAGCGCCGAGAACGCCCTGCAGAATGGCGCTGCCGCTGCCCGGATCAAGGTAGGCCTGCGCATCGGGCGCGATGAGAACCATCGCAGTGAGCGCAACTGACGCAAAAAGGTATTTCATTGTCAAAAATTCCTGATGTGACGGTGCCGCAAGCAGCGCTTGAGCTTTGAAATTGTAACGGTTTTACGGCCACGTGCCGCCCCGATCATCACCCGGCGCGGCGGCGCAGCCTATAGAGGGTGCGCTCCGAGCCGGCCACCCGCTCGCTGGCGGCAATCTCGAAGTGCTCGGAAAAAGCGGTTTCGAAGCCCGCTTCATGATAATCGTCGAAAATGTCCACGCGCGAGCTGAGCAGCCGCTTGACCTGACTGTCGCTCTTGGGCACGAACTCGATGATCAGGTTTTCACACAAGCGGGCGAAATACTCGGCAATGCGGCCCATGGGCACGTTGTTGGAGATGGCCAGATGATGAATCAGCGCCAGCGCCATGGCGCAGTCGACCGGGCCGCGTTCGTGCATCGCATCGCGCTCGCGCCCGGCCCAGCCCAGCGCGGGGCTGGGGTTGGTCAGATCCATCACCAGCGGCAGCAGGTCTTTTTCACCCGACTGCCGCAGCTGGCGGTAGTTGCGCTCGACCGCTGCCGGGTCGATGTCGAAAGCCACCGTGTCGATACCCCGATCCGACGCGATGCGGCTGAACACGCCGGTGTTGGCGCCCAGGTCCCAGACGGCTCGTGGCTGAATATCGTCCAGAAAGGTCTCGATCTGACGGCGCTTGGCCGCAAAGGCGTCGTCGGAATAGTTGGTTGCCTGATAGTAGTCGGCCCACTCGGTGCCCGCCGGCGTCCAGTCGAGCTTTGCAATCAGGCTGCGCAGCCCGCTGACGATGCCCAGCAGCCCGGTCCGGCTGAGCTTGCGGGGCTTGCCCGATGACTTGCCCGATGACTCATCGGATGAGGCATAGCGCGCCTGAGCGCGGGCGTGCAGATGCAAGTGCATCAGAATGCCGGGCCGCAGCCAGCTGCGGCGGTTGAGCAGTTGGCTGGCCAGATCCAGCGGCACGCCGTCGATATGCACCTTCATCAACTGGCTCAAGCGCACATCGATTCGGGCCATCAGCAGCAGCGGCGCCAGAAAATGCTGACAGAACTGCTGATAGCCTTCCCAGACCTGACCTTCTTGATAAGGCGCGAAGCTCAGGGTGTCGATCAGCAGCGGCCGGCCATGGTGAAACTGCACGTTATAGGCCGAGGCGTCCTTGAGAATCATGTCGTGCTCGAGCGCGGCGAGCTGGACATCGAGTGTCAGCAGCGCCGCGTCAAGGTACTGGCTGAAGCTCCACTCATAAGGATAGGAGACGAAAGCCACCCGTTCGGGCGCAATCACGCAGAACGCCCCATCAGGCTCCGGCGGCGCAACATTGGCCTTCTCGTGCCCCACCAGCCAGCCACGCTCGGTCAGATGCTCGTACAGGCCCGAGGCCATCAGCTGCTCATAATCGGCCCGGCCGGCTGCATTGATCTGGCGGTAAAGCACGCCGTCGCGCTCGAACATGAAGCCGGCGGGGTCGCGGAACGAACTATCCAGCGATAGTTTTTCTGAAGTTTGCATTCCGAATGCCTGCCTTGGGACGTTGAGACTATTTTGAGTGATGGTAGCGCCCGAGCGGCGTTGCTGCTGCACTTCGTTCTCGGTAAAGCCGCAAAGAACAATAACGTGACCGTCGAACCCACGAGGTTTGCCAGCGCCCCACCCTCGCCAGCCGGGCGCTTCGGTATACTGCCTTGCTTTCGCATCGGATTGACACGCCTCGTGATCAAGGACGCTCGAGACAATCTCCCGTCGGTTCTGGAAGCCGAGGTCGCCATCGCCGGCGCCGGGCCTGCCGGAATCGTACTCGCTCTGGAACTGGCCGAGCATGGCCACAAGGTTCTGCTGATCGAAGGCGGTGGCCTGGACTCGCCCGAGGGCGGCGCTTCGCTTTACAAGAATACGGTCAGCGGTCGCGCCTACCCGCTGACCGGCTCGCGGCTGCGCTGGCTTGGCGGCACCAGCAACCACTGGGGTGGCTGGGTGCGGCCTTTCGACGAACGCGATTTCAGCGACCAACCCACCGGCGAGCTGCCCGGCTGGCCGATCGGCGCCGATGCCCTGAGGGACTGGTACCGCAAGGCTGCCGTGTGGTGCGAGGTCGGCAGCAACGAGTACGAGCCTGATCAAGTCGGCCTCGAGAAACGAGCCCGCCTGCTCGACCTCACCGACACCGGCTTCCGCCATCGCATATTCCGCTTCAGCCCGCCGACGCGCTTCGGCGAGCGCTACCGCAACGCCCTGTCGGAGACCGACAACATCGATTGTCGAGTCAACCTCAATGTCGTCGCGCTGGATCAATTCGAAGACGGCATCCGTAGCGCCCGTGCAGTCACACTTGATGGCGACTCCTGCATCATCCGTGCGCGCCACTTCGTGGTTGCCATGGGGGCAATTGAAAACGCCCGCTTTCTGCTCGAGCAGTCGAAGATCCCGGGTAATCAGTCCGACCTGGTTGGGCGCTGTTTCATGGATCACTTCGGCTTCACCCCCGGCAGAATGCTGGCCACGGAAGGCCTACAGTACGAGCGCGGCCAGATGCCGGGCGAAGATCTGATGACGGTGATCGCACCGGAACCGGGGACGGACGGTCCCAATTCCTGCCTGCTGGTCTCGGCGACAGCGCCGGACGATATTCTGCCGCCGGCCTACTGGTCCAACCCGATGGCCGGTGGTGCTGCCGGAGGCCAGTACGCGCTGAGCATGATCAACGCACCCTCGCCGCATCCGGAAAGCCGCGTCACTCTCAAGGAAGAACGCGATGCGCTGGGCATGCGCCGTCCCAACCTGAACTGGCACCTGCCTCCGGCCGACTTCAAGCCGGCTCTTGCACTGTTCGAGCGCTGGAGAGACTCGATCAGTGCCCGTAATCAGGCGCGCGTGAAGTGGAGCCGGCGCCAACCGCCGACCCAGGACGACTTCGTGGGCGTGGGCTTTCACCACGTCGGAACGACTCGAATGTCGGCAAGCCCGGACTACGGCGTCGTCGACTCCGACGGACGCGTGTGGGATCGCGACAATCTCTACATTGCCGGCAGCTCGGTTTATCCGGCAGTCGGCTTCTCGAACCCGACGCTGACTCTCGTCGCCCTGGCCGCACGTTTGGCCGACCACCTGCACCAGAAGCTGGGAGAGCGCTGATGGATCGACGAACTCTGCTGCAGCTTGGCGGGCTGTCTTTTGTTGGCCTTCAGTTCGGCCTGCTCGCTGGATGTGAAAAGCAGGCCGAATCGGCGCTATCTACCGCAGTCGGCTCACCAGGCGCTGAAGACGCTCTGCGCGAACTGGCTGCCAGCATTGATGGCCTCGTGTTCGTCGGCCCGGTCTGCCGGCGAGAATTTCCGGAACAAGACACCGCCAGTCACCTGATCAAGCAATTGCCCGATGCCGGTGAACAGACCCTGGGCGAGGCCCTTGCGCAAAAAATAGCCGGTGATTACCGCGCCGGCGATCTCCTCGAGATCGGCGATTGGCAGCTGGCGCGTACGGAGTGCCTGCTGCTGGCGGTTGCCGCGCGTGTTCAGGGCTTGGGAACACCGCGCCGGGCCGAACTACCCGATCTGAGCTTCGAGGATTTTGCCGATATTGACCGTTGGGGGCCGCAGGAGACCATCGAAGGCGAGATATTCAACCCGATCGGCAACGGCCGCGGCGGCTTCTGGATTCGCATCGACAAATCGGTACCCGGTTCAACCAAGCTGGTGCTGGACGGCGTTCAGCTGGCCACGCATTTCCAGCCCGGGGTGGTGACCGCCAGTCTCGAGCCCGACTACATGGACGAGATCATCGCCACCCCCGGCATGTATGAGCTGCTGATGGTTGATACGGCGCGCAATATCGCGCAGCGGGTCGGTCACCTGACCGTCCGCCCGATGCCGCCGAAAGCAACGCTTGATGACGGCCGCCAGTCCAGCGTGTTCTGCAAAGTGGATCGCTGGGGCCCGGATCATGCGCCGCAGGGCCAGGCTTTCAATGAGCAACCCGACGGTAACGCTGCATTCTGGGTGCGCATTGGATGCGCTCCTGAAAAGGCCGAATTGATACTCGATGGCACGCCGTTGCCCACCACCGTACAGACGGGCATTGTCACTGCGCGCGTGCCGCACTACGCCAAACTGTCGACCGGAAAGCACAAACTCAGGCTCCACGATCCCGAATCGGGCGAGACAATGACCGTGGGCACACTGACAATTCTGTGAATCGATGAAGCGGGCGATTAAACAAGCGTCGACCACTGATCCGGCTCGTGGCCTGCTGACCATCCTCCTGGTAACCGCCGTTCCGGTCATGACCGCTCTCCTGCTGGGCCCCTTCGGCATCTTTGGCGGTAATCGTGAAGAATTTGAAGCCGGGTTTCTGGATCTTCTGCCAACCCTGTTGCTGGCGGCCGGCCTTTGCTGGCTGGTGCTGGCGCTGATCGGGCTGGCACTCCGAGGGGGCATTCGCGAACGCTATCTGTGGTTGGTGCTTGCACTCGGCGCGCTGATGTGGATTCAGAGCGCCTTACTGATGCACGACTACGGCGTGCTTGATGGCCGGGGCATGGACTGGGCGGCCGCCGGCGGTTTCGCCTGGCTCGATATCGTCTTGTGGCTCGGGGTGCCGCTGGCCCTGGTCGCACTCGCCCCACGGCTGCAAGCTTTGCTGGTCCCGGCGGCAGTCGCCATTATTGTCGTGCAGCTTGTCGGCGCGATCGAGTCAGCCAGCTCGCTCGATGAGCCAGTCTGGCGCTCTGAGGTTGACGCTCAGGAAGAGCCACCTGATGCCCTGTTCCAGCATTCGACCGGCCCAAACATCCTCCATATCGTACTCGACAACTTCCAGAGCGATGTTTTCGCCGAGCTGGTGACCGAGGAGGGTCTGGAGTCGGCCTTTGACGGCTTCGTGCAGTTCACTGAAAATGCTGCGGCAGCGCCGTATACCAGCCTGGCAATCCCCTCGATTCAGCTCGGGCGCAGCTTCGATGGCAGCGTTTCCAATAGCGACTTCCGAAAGGAGGCTGCCGAAAAAGGCATACTGAGCCGCCTTCACGGGCTCGGCTACCGGGTCAACCTCAGCCTGATGCGCTCGCTGGCCGGCATTCAGCACGATGTCGCCTATAACATTCCAAGCACGGACTGGGAATCACCGGCCGGCGCGGCCCGATCGGAAGCGCTCAAGCTGCTCGATGTCATGTTTTTTCGCTTGGCACCGCACCTTGCCCGCGCTTGGTTCTATAACGACAACAACTGGCGCATCCGCCGCCTTCTCGATGACCCGGAAGCGCTACCCAAAGCGTTTGTCCATCGTAAATACATGCGCGATTACGCCAGCCGGATTGTTGCGGCAGACGACCAACCCGCCTACCACTACATGCATGTCTTGCCACCTCACCCGCCTTACGTCACCAATGCCGATGGAGCGCCGGCCGGCCGGATACTTCCGAATACTCGTGAAAACTATCGCCACGAAGCCAGGGCAACGCTGCATGCAACCATATCGATTCTTGAAGCGCTCAAGGACAGAGGGCTGTATGACAACACTTTGCTAATTTTGCAAAGCGACCACGGCGGTGCTTTTGAACCCGAGTTCACGCCCACGCGCATGCTTACCCTGCTGGCCGTCAAGCGAAGAGGCAGCCGCGGCGCGTTAACGCAGTCGCGGGCCCAGACCTCGGTGACGGACGTGGCAGCAACAATTATCGATGAAGAAGGGCTTGACATCGCCTGGCCGGGTGACTCGATCTTCAGCATTCCCGAGAACGCACAGCGTACGCGCTACTACACCATGTATTACGGCGACACATACGACGCCCTGCGCAGGGTTCGCATCAGCGGGCCACTGGGATCGCCGGCGAGCTATGAGTACCTCGATCCCCAAAACATGGTCGTGCATCGCCCGGTTTATAACTACGGCAGCGTAGTCAATGTGGGCCTGGAGGGCGAGGCAACCGGCTATCTCGGCGAGGGCTGGTCGTCACCGTCTCCCAGGCTCGTATGGAACGACGGCCACGAAGCCGCACTGATAATTCCTGTCGAACCGAGCGGCAAGGAACTCGATCTATCGCTATGGTTACTACCGAGCATTCACGGCGATAGCTGGCCGCGCCAGCGAATCATCCTCGACATGCAGGACCAGGAAATCGCTCGCTGGGAGCTGACCGAAAGAGAGAGCGTCGAACTGAAGGCCAGCATTCCCGCCGAGTTGACCGATACCGACGAGTTGGTGCTGCACTTCCAGTTCCCCGACGCAGTTCGTCAGCCCGATATCGGCGTCGGACAGGATCGACGCCTGCAAGCCATCGCGCTGGGCGGATTCCGCCTGACGGAAACTTCCGAGGCAACCAATGATGAATGATCATCAGGCGCCCTGCACCGTTGACATGAACAATTTCCAGGATTGAGGGAGCACCGCGAAGAATGACGGATTCACCCACCAGACAAACCGCCTTTTCAAACTACCAGGAGCTACTCGAGCGCGCCGGCGCCTGGAAACAGCAGCTGGAGGCGGCCAAGACCGGCGCTCCTGCCCCTGATAAAACCTGGTATGCCTACGACATACTCTCCAACCTGTGGCATCTGGAAAACCTGATGGACCAGCTCCCTGAAAGCGCTATCGAGCTGTTCCAGTCCGGACACATTGCAGATATCGGCGCGGCGGACGGCGACTTGTCCTATTTTCTCGAAAGCGAGGGCATGACGGTCGATCTGATTGACTGGCCGGCCACGAACTGGAACGGTCTCGACGGCGCGCGGGCTTTGGGAGAGCGGTTGAACTCCAGGGATGTCGCCATCCACGAAGTCGATCTCGACACACAGTTTCAGCTGCCATCAGAGCGTTATGATCTGGTCTTGTTTCTCGGCATTCTCTACCACCTGAAAAATCCGTTCTACATTCTCGAAACGCTCGCCAGGCACTCGCGATTCTGCTTTTTGAGCACGCGCATTGCGCGCACAACGGCCGATCGCCGGCTGAATCTGGAGAAAGCGCCCCTGGCCTATTTGCTGGATCCCCAAGAGTGCAATAACGACCCTACCAATTACTGGATCTTCTCCGCCCCGGGCCTGATCAGGCTGGCGGAACGCACCGGATGGACGGTTCGCGCCACGTATCGGGTCGGTGATACCAAACGCTCCGACCCGAGCTCAGCCGATCACGACGAACGCATGTTTCTCGCACTCGAAAGCCGCGTATTGACAACCCGCTGAGCGCACAAGGTGCCGAAGTGTCGATTTCAGTTTCCGCATTTGGCGACGAGAAAGGCATTAACATAAGCGGTATCGTAAGCGTGGAACCGGGCAGCTGATCTGCTCTTGATAGAAAAGGGCCACGCCCCACCACTTGACGGTCGACTGTTGCGACACTGACGCGACACGCGGCCTGCAGCAATCACGAAAATGATGGAATATCTCGCTCAAATCATCCTGCTGCTGGCTGTGGCAATCAGCGTCGTAGCGGTTTTTCAGCGTCTGCATATCCCGACCAGCCTGGGCTACCTGCTGGTTGGCATGATCGTTAGCCCGTTCACCATGGGGCCGGTGGTTTCCATGCCGGAGCTGGAGGCGCTGGCCCAGTTCGGCGTCGTTTTTCTGCTGTTTACCATCGGCCTGGATTTTTCCCTGCCGCAGATGCGCGCGCTGCGCAAGCAGGTGCTCGGCCTGGGCACCGCGCAGGTTGCGTTGACCACGCTGCTGGTGGGCGTCATCACCTGGATCGCCGGGCTTCCGGCGGTTGCCGCCTTTGTCTTCGGCGCCGCCTTCGCCCAGTCTTCCACAACGGTGATCGCCAGCGTGCTTGCCGAACAGGGCGAGGACACCACCCGGCACGGTCGCATCGGGCTGGCCATGTCGGTTTTTCAGGACGTGACCGCCGTGCCGTTTCTGGTGGTCATCCCGGTGCTGGGTGCGTCGGTTGCCGCCGGTGCGCTGGCCGGCATGCTGGGCCTGGCGCTGGCCAAGGCCGCGCTGGCCTTTGCCCTGGTCATTTTTGTCGGGCGCTGGCTGCTGCGGCCGTTTTTTCACATGGTGTCCCGGCGCCGCTCGGTCGAGCTGTTCACCCTGGCCGTTTTGCTGGTGGCCCTGCTTTCTGCCTGGGTGACCAACAACCTGGGCCTGTCGCTGCCCTTCGGCGGCTTTCTGGCCGGCATGATTCTGGGCCGCACCGAGTTTCGCCACCAGGTCGAGTCCAGCGTCAGCCCGTTTCGCGACGTGCTGCTGGGGCTGTTTTTCATCGGCATCGGCATGCGCTTCGATCCGATGGCCATTCCGCCCATCTGGCACTGGTCGTTGCTGGGCGCGCTTTTGATCATCACCAGCAAGACGCTGCTTGTCGCTGCCATTGTCCGCCGGGTTGCGGTCAGCGCCCGAATGACTTGGCGCACCGGGCTGATGCTCAGCGTTGGCGGCGAGTTCGGGCTGGCGCTGATCGCGATTGCGCTTGATTCGCAGGTGCTCGATGCGCAGCTCGGCCAGATCGCGATCACCTCGGTGCTGCTGTCGATGGTGGGCGGTGCCGTGCTGATTCGCTTCAACGGCCCGATCGCGTCCCTGCTGGCCCGGGCACCGGCTGAAAAACCTGCACCGAACCACGACGATCTGCCGCGAACCCCGGAACATTCGGTAGTGATTGGCGGCTATGGCCGGGTGGGCCGCACCATCGCTATTCTGTTGCATTCCTGCGGCATCCCCTTCATTGCCTTCGACCCTGACCCCAAACGGGTCGAGCTCGGGCGGGCCGAAGGCCACGAAGTCTGGTTGGGCAATATCGCCGACCCCGGGCTGCTGGCGGCGGCCCGGGTGGACAAAGCGTCGCTGGTCGTCCTGGCCGTCGATCTGAAAAACACCGCGCTGGCAACCGTGAAGTACATCCGCAGAAACTGCCCGCAGGTGCCAGTGATTGTGCGCGCGCCTGATCTCAGATCCCGCGCCCGCCTGCTGAGTGCCGGCGCCGCGCACGCACATCCGGAAACGCTGGAGTCCAGCCTGCAGCTGGGCGTGACGGCGCTGGAAATGCTCAATGTCGCGCCCGATGATATCGAGCAGATACTGCAGGCCGTTCGGGACCGAGGCTATCGAACGGCGGCGAGCGGACAGGCCGACACGCCCTGACAATCATTCAACTGAAGACACTGAATATCGAGGTTATCTTGAAAGAACGTATTGCCTATCCGGATTTCAGCAAACGTCGCAAATCGGCCGCCGAGGCCGCCGCGCTGATCGCGCCGGGCATCACGGTTGCCATGAGCGGCTTTACCGGCGCCGGCTACCCCAAGGCCGTGCCCCAGGCGCTGGCGGCGCGTATGGAGCAGGCACACGCCGGTGGCGAAGACTTCCGCATTCGCGTTCTGACCGGCGCATCGACCGCGCCGGAGCTCGACGGCGCGCTGGCCAGAGTCGAGGGCATGGAGCTGCGCCTGCCTTATCAGTCCGATCCGGTGGTGCGCGAGCGCATCAACGACGGCCGGCTGAACTATCTCGATATCCACTTGAGCCACGTCGCCCAACACACCTGGTTCGGCTTTTTCGGCGACATCGACGTGGCCGTCCTCGAGGTCACCGGCATTGACGAAGACGGCCGGCTGATCCCGTCCTCATCGGTGGGCAACAACAAGACCTGGCTCGACCAGGCCGACAAGGTGATTCTTGAGGTCAACCGCTGGCAACCGGCCGCGCTGGAGGGCATGCACGATATCTACTACGGCACCGCCAGGCCGCCGGATCGCAAACCCATTCCGCTGGTACGCGCCGACGATCGCATCGGCGAGCCTTACCTGCGCGTCGACCCCGACAAGGTCATTGCGGTGGTCGAAACCGACGCCCCCGACCGCAACACGCCGTTCAGCGCGCCGGATGAAACCTCCGAGCGCATTGCCGGGCACGTGCTGGAGTTTCTCGACCACGAGGTCAGACGCGGCCGGCTGACCGAACAGCTCCTGCCGCTGCAGTCGGGCGTGGGCAATATCGCCAACGCCGTCTTCGCCGGCCTGGGCAAGGGCGGCTATCAGGGGCTGCAGGCCTACACCGAGGTCATCCAGGACGGCATGCTCGAGCTGCTCGAGAACGGCGTGCTGTCGATGGCCTCGGCAACCTCTTTCTCGCTCAGCCCCGATGGCATCGAAAGCTTCAACCGCCAGGTTGACTTCTTTCGCGAGCGCATCATTCTGCGCCCGCAGGAAATATCCAACCATCCCGAGCTGATCCGCCGGCTGGGCTGCATCGCCATGAACGGCATGATCGAGGCCGACATCTACGGCAACGTCAACTCCACCCATATCGCCGGCAGCCGCATCATGAACGGCATCGGCGGCTCGGGCGATTTTGCGCGCAACGCCTACCTGTCGATCTTCATGGCCGGCAGCACCGCCAAGGGCGGCAATATTTCCGGCATCGTGCCGATGGTCAGCCATGTCGACCACACCGAGCACGACACCATGGTGCTGGTCACCGAGCAGGGCCTGGCCGACCTGCGCGGCCTGGCGCCCAAAGAGCGCGCCAGGCAGGTTATTGCCAACTGCGCACACCCCGATTATCGGCCCATGCTGGAAGACTACTTCGAGCGCGCCTGCCACAAGAGCTACGGCAAACACACCCCGCACCTGCTCAACGAGGCGCTGTCGTGGCATCAGCGCTTCATCGACAGCGGCAGCATGCGCTGAGGCCGGCAAGCGAGACGCCACCACCCAGAACTCCCGGCCAACCCCGTCACTCCCGAAATCCCGGCCAACCCCGTCACTCCCGAATTCCCGGCCAAGCGAAGCGCAGAGCCGGGATCTGCTCGACGAAGGCGCCAGTAGCAACAAGACGCCGGATCAGGTCCGGCGATACGGGGCTGGGCCGCGGGCACTACCCCCGAAGTCCCCGCCAACCCCGTCACTCCCGAGATCCCGACCAGCCCCGCCACTCCCGAATTCCCGGCCAGCCTCGCCACTCCCGAATTCCCGGCCAAGCGAAGCGCAGAGCCGGGATCTGCTCGACGAAGGCGCCAATAGCAAGAGGACGCCGGGTCCGGTCCGGCGATACGTAATAGCGCAAGCGCGCGCGGCGCAGGATCGGCGCTGTCGGCACGGCACCTCTCCGTCAGCGTTATAGTGATGAATCAGATATCCATCAAGGGCATGCCCCATGACTCAGCCTTATCAGGACTTTCATCTGCAGCCCCTGGCAGGCCAGTGGCGCGAAGGCAGCGGCGAGGAATCCCGGCCGGTTACCGACCCTTATTCCGGCAAATCTCTTGCCTCGATTCGCCTCGCTACTTCGCACGACCTGGATGCCGCCTACCGGAAAGCGGCCGAAGTTGCGCCAGAGTGGGCGGCAAGCTCACCGGCAAAGCGCTCGGCGCTGCTGCAAAAAGTGGTCGCCCTGTTCGACCAGCGCAGGGACGAGATCATCGACTGGCTGATTCGCGAGTCCGGCAGTACCCGGCTGAAGGCCGGCATCGAGTGGGCCAGCGCGCGTGCCATTACCCGGGAAGCGGCCAGCATGCCCACGCGTGCTCAAGGTGCCACTTTCGACAGCGATATTCCGGGCAAGGAAAACCTGGTTTATCGACGGCCGCTGGGCGTGGTGGGCGTGATCAGCCCGTGGAATTTCCCCCTGCATCTGTCGCAGCGCTCGGTTGCACCCGCCCTTGCCCTGGGCAACGCGGTGGTGGTCAAGCCGGCCAGCGACACGCCAGTCACCGGGGGGCTGCTGATCGCGAAATTATTCGAAGAGGCTGGCCTGCCCGATGGCGTGCTCAGCGTCATCATTGGTTCTGGCGCTGAAATCGGCGACGACTTTGTCGCCCACCCCGTGCCGTCGATGATTTCGTTTACCGGCTCGACGCCCGTGGGCAAGAACATCGGCAAGATCGCCACCGGTGGCCAGCACATCAAGAAGGTCGCTCTGGAGCTGGGCGGCAACGGCCCGTTCGTGGTACTCGACGATGCCGATATCGATCAGGCGGTCAAGGCCGCAGTGTTCGGCAAATTCCTGCATCAGGGCCAGATCTGCATGGCAATCAACCGCATCATCGTCGATCAGGACCGCTATGACGAATTCGCCGAAAAATTCGTGGCTCGCGTCAAGGGCCTGAAGGTCGGCGACCCCGCAGCGATGGACACGGCCATCGGGCCGATCATCAATCAGAAACAGCTGGAAAGCCTGCAGGACATGATCAGCGGGGCCAGGGAGCAAGGCGCCACCGTGCTGCTGGACGGCAAGGTGGAAGGTCAGCTGCTGCCGCCGCATGTCTTTGGAGACGTCACGGCCGACATGAGCATCAGCAAGGATGAAATCTTCGGCCCGCTGGTCGGCATCCAGAAGGCACGCGATGACGAGCATGCCCTGGCGCTGGCCAACGCCACCGAGTTCGGGCTCTCCAGCGCGGTTTTCAGCGGCGATCAGGCCCGCGGGCTGCGCTTTGCCCGCCAGCTGCAGACCGGCATGGCTCACGTCAACGACATGCCCGTCAACGACGAAGCCCACCTGCCTTTCGGCGGCGAAAAGAACTCCGGCCTGGGGCGTTTCAACGGCGACTGGGCCATCGAGGAATTCTCCACCGTGCAATGGGTCAGCGTGCAGCGCGAGCGCAGGGACTATCCTTTCTGAGCCGGCAGCCAGCCCTGCCCTACTCCCACTCGATGGTGGCCGGTGGCTTGCCGGAGATATCGTAGACCACGCGCGAGACGCCGTCGCATTCGTTGATGATGCGCCGCGAGACGTGGTCGAGGAAGTCGTGGTCGAGGTAGGCCCAGCGGGCGGTCATGAAGTCGACGGTCTCGACGGCGCGAAGCGCGATGACGTATTCATAACGGCGCGCATCGCCGACCACACCGACCGATTTGACCGGCAGGAACACGGCAAAAGCCTGGCTGACCTTGTCGTAAAGACCCGCCTGTCGCAATTCGCTGATGAAGATATGGTCGGCCTTCTGCAGCGGCTCGACGTATTCGGGCCTGACCTCGCCGAGAATGCGCACGCCCAGCCCCGGCCCCGGAAACGGGTGGCGCATGACCAGTGACCTGGGCAGGCCGAGTTCGACGCCGATCCTGCGCACTTCGTCCTTGAACAGCTCGCGCAGCGGCTCGACGAGCTTGAGGTTCATGTCCTCGGGCAGACCGCCGACGTTGTGGTGCGACTTGATGACCTTGGCCTTGCCGGTCTTTGCACCCGCCGACTCGATCACATCGGGATAGATCGTGCCTTGCGCCAGCCAGCCGGCTTCCTGGTGGTCCCTGGCGGCGGCGTCGAAGACGTTGATGAACTCGCGGCCGATGATCTTGCGCTTTTCCTCCGGGTCGGACACGCCGGCGAGTGCCGCCATGAACTGCTCGCGGGCGTCAACGCGCTCGACGCGCACGCCCAGATGCTCGGCAAACACGGCCATGACCTCGTCGCCCTCCCGATAGCGCAAAAGCCCGGTATCGACGAAAATGCACAGCAGCCGATCGCCGATCGCCCGGTGCAGCAGCGCAGCCACCACGGAGGAATCCACGCCGCCCGACAGGCCCAGCAACACGGTGTCGTCGCCCACCTGCTCGCGCACGCGCTCGATCTGGTCGTCGATGATCGCGCCGGTGGTCCAGCTCGCCTCGCAGCCGCAGATATCGAGCAGAAAGCGCTCGAGAATGCGCCGGCCCTGGCTGGTGTGGGTCACCTCGGGATGGAACTGCAGACCGTAGAGTTGCCTGTCCTCATCGGCCATGCCCGCGATCGGTGCGGCGGGCGTGGTGCAGGTGGTCACGAAACCTTCGGGCAGGCCGGTGACCTTGTCGCCGTGGCTCATCCAGACCTCGAGCAGACCCTGGCCGTCGGCCACGCGGTCCTCGATGCCTTCGAACAATCGTCCGGGCTCGGCCAGCGCCACCTCGGCATAGCCGAACTCCTTTTCGTCAGACGGGCTGACCGCGCCACCAAAGTGGCTGGCCATCGCCTGCATGCCGTAGCAGATGCCGAGCACGGGTACGCCCAGCTCGAAGACCGGCGGCGGAATGCGCGGGCTGTCGTCGAAGCTGACCGACTCGGGCCCGCCGGAGAGAATCACGCCGCTCGCGCCAAAAGCCCGGATGACCTCGTCGCCGGCGTCATACGGCAGCACTTCGGAATACACCCCGATCTCGCGCACCCGGCGAGCGATCAGTTGAGTGTATTGCGATCCGAAATCGAGGATCAGAATGCGGTGGCTATGGATGTTCATTCAGTCGCTGTTGTTAAGTGTGAAGTGTGAAGTGTGAAGGCTTTTTAGTTTAGCGCTGGGCTTACTACGGTGACGTTGAACCAGCGGCAACAAATCAGAACATTACACGTACGCCTACCGCAGCCCTCCACTTCACACTTCACACTTGACACTTATCCCAACTTGTAATTCGGCGCTTCCTTGGTGATTGCCACGTCGTGGGCGTGTGATTCGCGCACGCCGTTGGCCGAGATGCGCACGAAGCGCGGCTTGGTGCGCAGCGTCTCGATATCGGCGCAGCCCACGTAGCCCATGGCCGCGCGCAAACCGCCCATGAGCTGGTGCACCACGCCGCCGATCGGGCCCTTGTAGGGCACGCGACCCTCGATGCCTTCAGGCACCAGCTTGTCGACATCGGCTTCGGCCTGAAAGTAGCGATCCTTGGAGCCCATTTCCATTGCGCCCAGCGAGCCCATGCCACGGTAGGTCTTGTAGGAGCGGCCCTGGTAGAGCTCAACCTCGCCCGGCGACTCCTCGGTGCCGGCCAGCAGGCTGCCGATCATCACCGTCGAGGCGCCGGCGGCCAGAGCCTTGGCGACGTCGCCCGAGTAGCGCACGCCGCCGTCGGCAATGACCGGCACGCCGTGCTCGGCCAGCGCTTCGGCGGCCGCCGCCACGGCGCTGACCTGCGGTACGCCGATACCGGCAACCACGCGCGTGGTGCAGATCGAACCCGGACCCTGCCCGATCTTGACGCCGTCGGCGCCGGCTTCGGCCAGCGCGCGGGCGCCGTCGGAGGTGGAGACGTTGCCGCCGATGACCTGCACGTCGGGCCAGGTCTTCTTGACCCACTTGATGCGCTCGAGCACGCCCTTGGAATGACCGTGGGCGGTATCGACCACCACGATATCGACCCCGGCTTCGACCAGGGCCTCGATGCGCGCTTCGGTATCGCCGCCGGTGCCCACGGCGGCACCCACCAGCAATTGTTCGGAGCTGTCCTTGGCGGCATTGGGAAAGTCGCGCGACTTCTGGATGTCCTTGACGGTGATCAGGCCCTTGAGCTCGAAGTTGTCGTTGACTACCAGCACTTTCTCGATGCGGTGGCGGTGCAGCAGCTCGAGCACCTCGTCCTGACTGGCGCCTTCATGGACGGTCACCAGTTTGTCCTTGCGCGTCATGATGTTGCGCACCGGGTCATCCAGCTTCTTCTCGAAGCGCATGTCGCGGCTGGTGACGATGCCGACCAGTTCGTTGCCATCGACCACCGGCACGCCGGAGATATTGTGCTGGCGGGTCAGGTCGATCACTTCGCGGATGGTGGTGTAAGGCCCGACGGTGAACGGGTCCTTGATCACCCCGGCCTCGTACTTCTTGACCACGCGGACGTGTTCGGCCTGGTGCTCTGCGGGCATGTTCTTGTGAATGATGCCCAACCCGCCGGCCTGCGCCATGGCGATGGCCAGGCGCGCCTCGGTGACGGTATCCATGGCAGCCGAGGCCAGCGGGATGTTGAGCTTGAGATCGCGCGTGATGCGCGTGGAAAGATCGACGTCTCTCGGCAGGACTTCCGAATAATCCGGAACCAGTGAAACGTCGTCAAAAGTGAGGGCTTCTTCGATCAGACGCATATTGACAGGCTCCGGGCTAGTTAAGCCGGCCATTTTAACGCGGGAGGCTTGCGATAGGCAATTCGCGGATCATCCGCCGACGGTAAAACTCTCCCCGCAGCCGCATTCGCCGGTGACGTTGGGGTTGCGAAAGCGGAATTCACGCACCAGGCCCTCCTCGACGAAGTCGACCGTGGTTCCGGCGACCATGGCCAGGGCCTTGTCGGAGACGACAATCTTGAGCTCGTCCTGCTCGAAGACATGGTCGGAGTCGTCGATCTGCTGGGCCAGGCCCACATCGTAAGCGTAACCCGAGCAGCCGGTTCGCCGGATATCGATGCGCAGGCCTTCGCCGCCGTCACGCGCCAGAAATTCGCGAATGCGCGCCACGGCCGAATCAGTGAGGGAAATACCGGAGTTGCTGACGTTTTCTTGGGTTGCAGTAGCCATGTCGGATATTATTGCGTTTCACATCCTGTCTTTCAATCCATAGAGGGTTCTCAACGCCATGCAGACTGCCAGCATCCAACAGGTGCTCGCCGGCGACATTGACGTCGGCTCGGAAGTGACCGTTCAGGGGTGGGTACGCACCCGCCGCGACTCGAAAGCCGGTTTTTCCTTCATTCACCTCAATGACGGCTCGAGCCTGGGCAATCTGCAGCTGGTGGCCGACAAGGCCCTGCCCAACTACGACGACATTCGTCATCTGACCTCCGGCTGCGCCCTGCAGTGCCGCGGAAAGGTGGTCGAATCGCAGGGCCGCGGCCAGAACGTCGAGATTCAGGCCGAGCGGATCGACGTGCTCGGCTGGGTCGACGACCCCGACCACTATCCGGTGCAGCCGAAGAAGCACAGCTTCGAGTTTCTGCGCTCGGTTGCCCACCTGCGCCCGCGCACCAACACCTTTGGCGCCGTGACGCGCGTGCGCCACGCCGCCGCGCGCGCCATCCACGAATTCTTCGACGAGCAGGGTTATTACTGGATCAACACGCCGATCATCACCTCGTCGGATGCCGAAGGTGCCGGCGAGCTGTTTCGCATCTCGACGCTGGATCTGGCCAACCTGCCGCGCACCGACGAGGGCGCGGTGGACTTTGGCGAGGATTTTTTCGGCAAGGAGGCGTTTCTGACCGTTTCGGGCCAGCTCAACCTCGAAGCCTACTGCCTGGCCATGAGCAAGGTCTATACCTTCGGCCCGACATTCCGTGCGGAAAACTCCAACACCGCCCGCCACCTGGCTGAATTCTGGATGGTCGAGCCGGAAGTCGCCTTTGCCGACCTCGATGATCTCGCCGATCTGGCCGAGAGCTTCCTCAGATCCGTCATTGCCCGCGTACTCGAACGCTGCGGCGACGACATGGCCTTCTTTGCCGAGCGCATCGATGCCGACGCCGTCGAGCGGCTGGAAAAGCTGGTCGACAGCGACTTCGTGCGCATGGACTATGCCGAGGCCATCGACATTCTGGCCGCCAGCGGCAAGAAGTTCGAATACCCGGCCCGCTGGGGCCTGGACCTGCAGACCGAGCACGAGCGCTATCTGACCGAACAGCACTGCAAGGCGCCGGTGGTAGTGATGAACTACCCCGACGAGATCAAGGCGTTCTACATGCGCCTCAACGACGACGGCAAGACCGCCGCCGCCCTCGACGTGCTCGCTCCGGGCATCGGCGAGATCATCGGCGGCTCGCAGCGCGAGGAGCGCCTGGACCTGCTCAAGCAGCGCATGGCCAAGCAGGGCCTGGACGCCGAGACCTACCGCTGGTACATCGATCTGCGCCGCTACGGCACCGTGCCGCACTCGGGCTTCGGGCTGGGCTTCGAGCGCCTGCTCAACTACATTACCGGCCTGACCAACATCCGCGACGTGATTCCCTACCCGCGCACGCCGGGCCACGCGCCGTTCTGAGGCCTGCGGCAAGCCGCTGAAAAATCAACTGAAAACTCGCCCGACGGATATTTCTTGCCGTCGGGCGGCTGAAATTCGGCCCACGCAACATACATACATGTATGTATAATTCCGTCGGCCTACCGGCGCCTGTGCAATAAATCATTATTTTCAAGATTCTCCCGTCCGCAACGGAGTGACAAAAACATGTTCCTGTCCCATCCCACCTTCCGCAGCCTGGGTGCTGCGGTCACGCTGGGCGCGATTGCGCTCGTTCTGGCCGCATGCTCCGAACCGCAGCAGTCCCAACAGCCGCCGCCCCCGCCGGTGCGCTTTGTCACCGTCGCGCCGACGGATGTCGCCGTGGAACAGGAATACGCCGGGCGCATCCGCGGCTCGCGCGAGGTGGAAGTGCGCTCCCGCGTGGGCGGCATCCTGCTCGAGCGCCTGTACAACGAAGGCCAGCGAGTCGAAGCCGACGACGACCTGTTCCTGATCGACCCGGACACCTACCGGATCGCCGTCAGCCAGGCCGAGGCCGAGCTAGCCAACGCCCGCGCACGCTTTCAGCAGGCCGAGCGTGAATGGAAGCGCATCTCGGGGCTGTACGAGCGCAGCGCGGTCAGCGAGCGCGAACGCGACCGCGCACGCTCCGAGCTCGAGCTGGCCGAAGCCGGCATGGCGCTGGCGCGTGCCGGCCTGGCCTCGGCCGAGCTGAATCTCGACTGGACGCGGGTCAGCGCGCCGATCTCGGGCATGACCGGGCTCGAAACCCTCTCGGAGGGCAGCCTGATCGACACCGGCTCCCTGCTGACGACCATTACCCAGACCGATCCGGTGCACGTGCGCTTTGCCCTGCCCGAGCGTGATGCCACCATGCAGCGGCGCGCGCGCCGCGCCATGACCGGCGACGCCAACAGCGTCGAGCAGCAGGCACGGCTGGCGCTGCCCGACGGCAGCCACTACGACCTGGAAGGCAGCATCGACTTTACCGACGCCACCATCGACCCCCGCACCGGCAGCGTTTCGGCACGCGCCGTTTTCCCCAACCCCGACGGCGAACTCGTTCCGGGCCAGTTCGTGCGTATCCGCATGCTGACCCAGCAGCTCGACAACGTCTATCGCGTGCCGCGCGCGGCCGTTGTCCAGAGCAGTGAAGGCGCACGCGTTTTCGTGGTCGGCAGCGACAACCACGTCAGCAGCCGCGCCGTCAAGCTCGGCCCCACCGTGGGCCAGGATCGGGTCGTGCTGTCGGGGCTTGAGCCGGACGACCGCATCGTCGTCAGCGGGCTGGTCAACCTGCGCGACGGCATGCCCGTCAACCCCCAGGCCCACAAGGCCACTGATAGCGACAACCGCGACGGAGCCTGAAGATGCTCAGATTCTTCATTGATCGGCCGATCTTTGCCTCGGTCATCTCGATCATCATCGTGCTTGTGGGCGCGGCCGCGATGCGCGCCCTTCCCATCGAGCTCTATCCCGATGTCGTGCCGCCGCAGGTGGTGGTCCAGGCCGCCTACCCCGGCGCCAGTGCCGAGGTGCTGGCCAGCGCCGTGGCCGCGCCGCTGGAGCAGGAGATCAACGGCGTCGACAACATGATCTACATGGAGTCGACCACCACCGACTCCGGCAGCCTGATGATCAGCGTCTCCTTCGAGATCGGCACCAACCCCGACCAGGCGGCCATCAACGTCAACAACCGTGTCCAGGCGGCGCTGCCAAAGGTGCCGCAGACGGTGCGCGAGCTCGGCGTGCGCGTCGAGTCGCGCTCGACCAACATGCTGATGGTGCCCGTGCTGTACTCGCCCGAAGGCACGCACGACCCGTTGTTCATGTCCAACTACGCCCTGCTCAACCTGGTTGACGAACTGGTGCGCGTGCCCGGCGTCGGCGATGCCTCGCTGTTCGGGCAGCAGGACTATTCGATGCGCATCTGGCTCAAGCCGGACAAGCTGGCCCAGTTCAGCCTTACGCCGGCCGATGTGGCCGCCGCCGTGCGCGACCAGAACTCGCAGTATGCTGCCGGGCGCATCGGCGCCGAGCCCACACCCGATGACACCGCCTTCACCATGGCGGTGACCACGCACGGCCAGCTCGATGACGCCGAAGCCTTTGAAAACATCATCCTGCGCTCGCAAGCCGACGGCAGCGTGCTGCGCCTGGGCGATGTGGCCCGCGTCGAGCTCGGCGCCCAGGACTACAACTTCTCGGCCATTCTCAACGGCCAGTCCAACGTGCCGCTGGGGATCTATCTGCAGCCCGGCGCCAACGCCCTGGCCACGGCCGAGCGCGTGTACGAGGCCCTTGACGAGGCCAAGTCGCGCTTCCCCGAGGATCTCGACTACGCGGTGCCCTTCGACACCACCGAGTTCATCAACATCTCGATTCGGGAAGTCTTCATCACCCTGATCATCGCCACCGTGCTGGTGGTGCTGATCACCTTCATATTTCTGCAGCGTTTCCGCGCCACCCTGATTCCGGTGATGGCCATTCCGGTCTCGCTGGTGGGCACCTTTGCCGGCATGCTGGCGCTGGGCTTTTCGGTCAACCTGCTCACGCTCTTCGGGCTGGTGCTGTCAATCGGCATCGTCGTCGACAACGCCATCATCGTGATGGAAAACGTCGAACGCCTGATGAGCGAGAAGAACATGAAGGCACACGAGGCCTCGGTCGAGACCATGAAACAGGTCGCCGGCGCCGTCGTTTCCTCGACGCTGGTGCTGGTGGCCGTGTTCGCGCCCGTGGCCTTTCTGGGCGGGCTCAGCGGCGAGCTCTATCGCCAGTTTGCCGTCACCATTGCCGTGTCGGTGGTGGTCTCCGGCGTGGTTGCGCTGACCTTGACCCCGGCGATGTGCGCGCTGCTGCTCGACAGCACGCGCCAGCGCGTTGCCAAGCCCTTTCAGTGGTTCAACCAGGGCTTCAACAAGCTCACGCGCGGCTTCACCGCTTCGGTCGAGTGGCTGCTGGCCCATGCCGTCATCGGCGTCGGCCTGTTTGTGCTGGTGACGGTACTGGCGGTGCTGGGCATGCAGCGCCTGGCGCCCGGCCTGGTACCGGGCGAAGACCAGGGCGTGGCCATGATCTCCTATTCGCTGCCGCCGGCGTCCTCGCTCAATCGCACCGTCGAGTTCCGCGATGAGCTCTCGGAAGCCATCATGGCGATGGACGAAGTCCAGGACTTCACCACTTTTGCCGGTTTCGACATCATCGCCATGGCCCAGCGCACCAACACCGGGGTGGGCTTTGCCAACTTTACCGACTGGAGCGAACGTACCGGCCCCGGGCAGGACGTGCAGTCGCTGACACATCGCATCATGGGCATGGGCGCGGGCATGCCCGAAGCCTTTGTCATCGCCTTTGCCCCGCCGCCGATCCAGGGGCTGTCGCTGACCGGTGGTGTCGAAGGCTATCTGGAAGTGCGCGGTGATGCCGACACGGAAGAAATTCACGCCATTGCCAGCCGGGTGATGAACGCCGCCAACCAGCGCCCGGAGCTGGTCAACGCCCGCACCACGCTGGATATATCCATTCCGCGCTATCACGCCGAGGTCGACCGCGACAAGGCGCTGGCTGCCGGCGTGCCTGTCGGCCAGGTATTTCAGGCCATGCAGGCCACCTTTGGCTCGATGTACATCAACGACTTCACGCTGGCGGGCCGCAACTGGCAGGTCAACCTGCAGTCCGAAGGCGAGTTCCGCAACCGGCCCGAAGACCTGGACAAGGTCTTTGCCCGCTCCGACAGCGGCGAGCTGGTGCCGTTGAGTTCGCTGGTGACGCTCGAGCGCACGGTCGGCGCCGACGTGCTCAATCGCTTCAACGTCAACAGCGCCGCCAAGATCATGGCCGACGCCGCGCCCGGCTACACCTCCGGACAGGCCAAGGACGCCCTGGCCGAGGTGTTGGCCAAGGAAGTCAACGACAGCAACGTGCTGCCGGGCTGGACCGGCGAGGCCTACCAGCTCGAGGCCGCCGCCGGCGCGGGCACCCTGGCTTTTGCGCTGGGTCTGGTCATGGTCTTTCTGATTCTGGCCGCCCAGTACGAGCGCCTGACCCTGCCGCTGGCCGTGGCCACCGCGATTCCCTTCGGCGTGCTCGGTGCCGCACTGGCTTCCATGCTGCGCGGCTTCCCCAACGACATCTACTTCCAGGTCGGCCTGCTGGTGCTCATTGGCCTGGCGGCCAAGAACGCGATCCTGATCGTCGAGTTCGCCGCCCAGAACCGCGCTGCCGGCATGAGCGCCCTGGAGTCGGCGCTGACCGCCGCACGCCAGCGCTTCCGCGCCATCATCATGACCGCCCTGACCTTCATCGTTGGCACGCTGCCGCTGGTGGTCGCCACCGGCGCCGGCGCCAACAGCCGTCAGGAAATCGGCACGGTCGTGGTAGGCGGCATGGTGTTCGCCTCGACCCTGGCGCTGCTGTTCGTGCCGCTGTTCTACAAGCTGTTCGAAGACTTCTCCGACTGGTACAAGCGCCGCCGGCAGCCGGCCCAGTCCGAGGGCTGACAGCCTTGGCCCGCCCGAAAAGCACCGCTGCCGAAGCCACTCGGGAGGCCCTGCTGGATGCCGCCGAGGAGATGTTTCATGAAAAAGGGGTCGCCCGCGCGTCACTCCAGAGCATTGCCCGCCATGCCGGAGTGACGCGCGGCGCGCTGTACTGGCACTTCGAGGGCAAGGCCGACCTGCTGCGCCAGCTCATCGAGCGCATTCGCATGCCCTATGAAGAGCTGGTCGACGACATCCCCGACGAACTGGCGGCGGAAAACGGCCTGGATGAAATCCGCCTGGCCTGCCTGCAGGGTCTGCGCCGGCTCGAACGGCCCCGTTACCGGCGCATTCACGCCATCCTGCTGCACCGCTGTGAGGTCTTTGACGATGTTGATCCGGTGGCGCTACTTGCCGACATGTCGCGCGAGGCCCAGGCCGCCACCCTGGCGCGTTTTCGCGCCGCCGAGGCCGCCGGCGAACTGCGCACCGGCCTGGGCGCGGAGACCGCCAACCTGATGATGCACAACCTGCTGGCCGGGCTGTTCCACGGCTGGCATCTGGACCACAAGGCCTTTTCTCTGGTCAATACCGGCAGCGAGCTGATCAACGAATGGTTCCGGCTGATCTCGACTACGGACTGAGGACCACAAACCGCTTACAACAATGCCTGCCCGACATAGAACCACATCGGCACGGTCACGGCCGACAACAGCACGCTCCAGGCGAGCATGGCCGAGGCCAGCGGCGGCGCCAGTCGGGCCGAGCTCAACAGCGCCGCGGCGGTGACCATCGACGGCAGCGAGGCCTCCAGCAGCGTGGCGCGGGCGACGTCCGGCCGCGCATCGAGCAGCACAATCAGGCCAAGGGCAACGGCCGGCAGCACCAGCAACTTGCACACCAGCCCGATATACAGCGGCCTTCTGTAGTCCTGAATCAAACGCAGGTGCAGGCTCATGCCGATTGCCAGGGTAACCAGCGGCAGCAGCATATCGGCAAAGCTGTGGGCCAGCTCCATCAGCCAGGCCGGCAGCCAGGCGTTGCCGAAAAGGAGCGCAACGATCAGCGCCACAAAGGGCGGAAAACCGATCATGCGCCGCGCGATCTCACCCAGCCGCGGTCGCCGGCCGCTGCCGAACCAGGCCAGCACGAACAGCGCGTGAGTACACAGAATCAGAAACGAGCCGAGCTGGTCGTAGACCACGGCATAGCGCACGCTATCCGCGCCCAGCAGCGCCTCGGTCAGCGGAAAACCAAGAAACGAGGTGTTGCCCAGAGGCACCAGCAACAGCAGCACGGCGACCGCCTCGCGGCGCAGCTCAAGCCAGCGCGCCAGCGGCAGCACAATGGCAATGCTGGCACCCAGCAAGAGCCAGGGCACGACCACCAGCGGCAGCAGCGCAACGCTGGCCTCCAGCGTGGGCACGTGGATCAGGATCAGCGCCGGCAGGCACAGCATGATCACCACGCGGTTGAGCACCTCGGGCGCGCTGGGCGGAAAGAAACGCGCCAGCGCGCGGCCGGCGGCCACCAGCGAAAGAATGACCAGATAGGCCGACATGGCCGTCGATCATACTGTAATTTGCCTCAGGCAATCGCATCGCAACAGCGCAGGACAAAGCCATGCAGGAAACAGAGCTGACCACCGGCCAGGAACTCAAGGCCATGATCGAATTGACGCTGCTGGGCGCCATCTGGGGCGGCTCGTTTCTGCTCATGCGCGTGGCCGCACCGGAAATCGGCCCCTTTGCCCTGGTCGAGATCCGGCTTTTCTTCGGCGCGCTGGTGCTGCTGCCCTTCGTCTACCGCGCGCGCAAACAGCTGGCCGGGCGCTGGCACGTGCTGCTTGTGATCGGCATTCTGAACTCGGCGGTACCGTTTACCCTGTTCGCCTGGGCCACCTCCATCGCGCCGGCCGGCATCAGCGCCATCGCCAACAGCATGACGGCCCTGTTTGCCGTCGTCTTCGCCGGGCTGTTCTTCGGCGAGAAGATGGGCATCCGCCGCGGCATCGGCCTGGCCTCGGGCATCATCGGCGTTGGCGTCATGGTCGGCATGCCGATGGCCGGCGTGCCGGTCGGCCAGGCCGCGCTGGCGGCAACCACAGCCGCCGCCTGCTACGGCCTGTGCAACAACCTGATACGGCGTTACCTCGGTGGGTTGCCGCCCGTTGCCCTGGGTGGCGCCACGCTGTCTTGCGCCACCGTTGTGCTGCTGCCGGTCGCGGTCTGGCAGTGGCCGGAGCACTCGCTGTCATTCACCGTCTGGACCAGCGCCGTGACGCTCGGCGTACTGTGCACCGGCATTGCCTATGCCTTGCTGTTCCGCCTGATCGAGACCATCGGCCCGGCGCGCACCGCCACCGTCACCTACCTGGTGCCGCTGTTCGGCGTCGCCTGGGCCCGATTGGTGCTGGGTGAGACCATCACCCCCGCAATGATGATCGCCGGCGCCCTGATCCTCGGCGGCGTGGCCCTGAGCCAGTCCCGCCGCCGGCGCCCGGTCGTTCCGCGCCAGGCTTGAGAAGGGGCACGGCTTCAGCCACCTGATCAACCCGATCGACGGCGCCGACCACCAAACCCATGAGGATGTTTGAACTACTTTTCAGTCGGCCCCAACCCCGTATACTATCTAGCCAGTCTAGCCAAACAGGTGCTCCGATGAGCTGGACACTCGCCGACGCCAAGAACAAGTTCAGTGAAGTCGTCAAACGCGCGCTTACCGAAGGTCCCCAGCGGGTGACGCGGCGTGATGACGCGGTGGTGATTGTCTCGGAGGCCGAGTATCAGCGCCTGACCGGGCAGCAGCCCGGCTTTCGTGATTACCTGCTCGGGGCGGCCCGAGCCTGAAAGATGTCGACCTGACGCGGGATCGCTCACCCGACCGCGACGTTTCACTGTGAGAGTTCTGCTCGACACCTGCGTACTTTCCGAGATCCGTCACCGGCATTAGAATCATCAACCCCTGGGCACCACTGGGCGTGCACGATGCTTGAAGACTGCGACAATCCGCACAGACAACATGCGCACTTCATCACAAGCAGAGCCTGCCGTGATTCCTGAATCCACTATTACCTGCCTCTCGTGCGGCCACCGTGAAACTGAAACCATGCCCACCGACGCCTGCCAGTACCTCTACGACTGCAAGCGCTGCGGCGCCGTGCTGCGGCCGAAAAAGGGCGACTGCTGTGTCTTCTGCAGCTACGGAACCGTGCCCTGTCCGCCGATGCAAACAGCAGACCGAAGCATTTGACATGCATTATACAGCGGTGTATTTTTAACATCATGGTTCGCACTCAGATCCAACTCCCCGACGAGCTCTACCGAGAGGCGAAGCGGATTGCCGCCGAACAGGAAATCAGCCTGGCTGAAGTTCTACGCCGCGGATTGGAGCACATGCAGCGCATCTACCCACCCGGACGCAGCGACCGCCCGTGGCAACCGCCCGCGGCTGACGCGCTCGGGGAATTCCAGGCGCCGGAAGAACGCTGGCGCGAGCTGGGCAATGCCTGACGTGTCGGGGTCAACGTGCTCTCCATAGATACCAACATCCTGCTGTACGCGCACAATCGTGACTGCCCCGAGCATCAGCCAGCGCGGGCGTTCATCGAGCAATGCGCCGAGCGCGACGACGTAGCGATCTGCGAACTTGTCTTGCTGGAGCTCTACCAGCTACTGCGCAATGCAGCCGTACTGGCCAGCCCGCTTGACGCGCCCGATGCCGCGGCCGTGTGCATGGCCTGGCGCAACAATCCTCGCTGGGCACTGATAGAAAATGCGCCGGTCATGGACAAGCTCTGGACCGTTGCGCAACGCCCCGGCATCGCCCGGCGAGCCGTATTCGACGCCCGCATCGCGCTGACCCTTCGTCATCACGGCGTCACCGACTTCGCCACCCGCAACACCGCCGACTTCGAAGCCTTCGGCTTCACCCGCCTGATCAACCCGATCGACGGCGCTGATCACCAGATCCATGAGGGTGCCTGAGCTACTTTTCAGTCGGCATCAGCCCCCGTTTCCCCTTCCAGCCCTGCCGCTGGACCGACCGCGACGGCATGGAGCGCGCCAACTACCAGCTCTTTCTCACCGAGCTGTGCCAGTTGCTGGATCTGCCCGGCCCCGAGCCGGCCGGGCCTGATCCGGAGAAAAACGCCTACGTCTTCGAACGCCGGGTCGACATCGACCACCCCGACGGCTCCACCACCCGCGGCTAAATCGACCTCTACCGCCGCGGCCATTTCGTGTTCGAAGCCAAGCAGGTTGGCGAAAAGCACGAATCCAGCCGCTGGGACAAGGCCATGCTGCGCGCCGCCGCGCCGGCGACCCTATACAACTTCCGCCTCGTAGCCGCCGCGCAGGAAGAATATGCCCAGCGTCAGGAAAGCCACCGGATAGGTCACGAAACTCAGCGGGGAAAGAATGATCGACAGCGCCAACAGCGAGCTGATCAGCAGCATGACGGCGAACACTTTCAGCGTTGTCGCACTGCCGGCATCGGTGACCAGCAAGGCGATCGACAGGGCCAGGCCAGTCAGGCCGAGGATGAAACCCGTGATTATGAACCAGGCCGAGGCCGCGACCACAAGGCCATCGCGGATCGGGTTCGTGAACTCTCCGCTCAGGCTCAATCCCAGATCGAACAGCACGGTAGCGGTCAGCAGCGCGGCGGCAATGGCCATTATCAGCAGCAGGACGGCACAGACACCGCCTTGAAGCTGGTTCTTGATAATGCGACGAAGACTCAGGTAGAGATAGATTTCCATCCCTCCAATCAACACGAACAGTCCGTCCATCGGCCCCAGGCGAGTGATGTCGGCGCTGAAGCTTTCCGCTACCGACGCGGCAGCAAACCCTTGCCAGAGGGCGGTGAACCAGTAGACGGGAAACAGGACAGCGAGTGCGATGGCGACATAGCCAGGCAGGGTGTGTTCACGAGTCATGGGATTTCCTCCCTTGCGTTTGGTGGTCTTCGACGAACTCGAGCAGATCGCCCGGCTGACAAGCAAGTGCTTCGCAGATCGCCTCGAGAGTGCTGAAACGGATGGCCTTGACCCGCCCGTTCTTGAGCAGCGAAAGATTGGTCATCGACACGCCGACCTTTTGCGACAGCTCGGTCAGGGACATCTTGCTTTTCGCCAGCTCAATATCCAGGTTGATGCGAATGGCCATAGACCGGACCCTCAGTACGAATGTTATGCTATTCGTCTTATAATTTACGCTTATCGTAAACTAATTAACGAGCAAAGACAACCCCTCGGCCATACCTCGGAGTCTGATGGTCAGGATGGTGGTAATTCGCTGGGTGAGCTCAGCGGCGCCGCCAGGCGTGAAAGCGCTCCAGCCAGGCAAGCGCCCGTTCAGGTGCATGCGCTCGCTTCCATTGGCCGGCGACGAACTTGTTGGCCTCGATCAGGGTGGGATAGGCGTGGATGGTGCCCAGGATCTTGTTCAGGCCCAGCCCGTGGCGCATGGCGGTGACGAATTCACCGATCAGCTCGCCGGCGCTCTCGCCGACGATGGTTGCCCCCAGAATCCGGTCCTTGCCGGGTACGGTCAGCACCTTGACGAAGCCGTGCGCCCCGCCTTCGGTGATGGCACGGTCGAGTTCGCCCAGGTCGTAGCGGGTGACTTCGTATTCGATGCCGGCATCGCGCGCCCCGGTTTCATTGCGCCCGACATGGGCAATTTCCGGATCAGTGAAGGTGACCCGGGGAATGACCGAGTAGTCGGCCTTGAAACGACGAATGCCCAGCAGCAACGCATTGACCGCGGCATACCAGGCCTGATGAGACGCCGTGTGGGTGAACTGGTACGGCCCGGCAACGTCACCGCAGGCGAAGATGTTCGGGTAGCGCGTCTGCAGAAACTCGTTGAGCTCCAGCGTGCGGGTCGGCGAGATCTCGACGCCCAGTTCTTCGAGGCCAAACCCGGCCGTGTTGGGGGTACGGCCAACCGCCACCAGAATCTGGTCGAACTCGAATTCCACATCACCGCCCTGATGTTCGCAAATCAGAACCTGTCTGCCATCGCGCCGCTGCACGGCTTTTGCCTTGTGTCCGGTACGCACGTCGATTCCTTCGGCGGCGAAGCGCTCGGCAAGGAAAGCCGAAACATCGGGGTCTTCGCGGGTCAGCAGCCGGGGCGCCATTTCGACCTGGGTCACCCGGCTGCCAAATCGCGCAAAGGCCTGGCTGAGCTCGCAGCCGATATTGCCGCCACCGAGCACGAGCAGGCGCTGCGGCAGCTCGCGCAGGTTCCACACCGTGTCGGAGGTCAGATAATCGACCTTGTCGAGGCCCGGAATTGGCGGCACCAATGGCCGCGCTCCCGTCGCCACCACGATGCTGCGGGTTGTCAGCTCGCGGCCGTTGACTTCGACCGTATACGGCGATGTGATGCGGGCTTCGCCTTCGATTGCGTCCACGCCCAGCGAGCGATAGCGCTCAATGGAATCGTGCGGGGCAATTTCCGCGATGACGTGTTGAATACGCTCCATGACCTGGGCAAAGTCGACGCGAATGTTGTCGGCGTGGACGCCAAACTCGCCGCCGCGCCGCATCAGGGAGGCAACGCGCGCCGAGCGGATCATGGCCTTGGACGGCACGCAGCCGTAGTTCAGGCAGTCACCGCCCATCCGGTCTTTCTCTACCAGCGTGACTTTGGCGCGCACGGCCGCCGCTATGTAGGCGGTAACCAGCCCGGCCGAGCCGGCGCCGATGACGACGAGATTGCGATCGAAATGCCGCGGTCTGGGATAACCCTTCAACGCCCTGCGCGATTTTGCTCGCTCGATCAACTTGCGTGCAATCAACGGAAACAGGCCGAGCAGAACGAACGCAGCAATCAATCCGGGCGAGAGCACGTCGGAGGTACGCTCGATGGTCGCGATCTGAGTGCCGGCATAAACAAAGACCAGCGTGCCCGGCAGCATTCCGAGCTGGCTGATGACATAAAAGGTTGCGGTACGTATCGGCGTCAGGCCCATGACCAGGTTGACCACGAAAAACGGAAATGCCGGCACCAGCCGCAGCGTGAACAGGTAGAAAGCGCCGTCTTTTTCAATCCCCCGATTGATTGCCTTCAGGCGCCGCCCATACTTGTTCTGCACCCAGTCGCGCAGAAGATAGCGGGCCACGAGAAAAGCCAGCGTGGCGCCAATGGATGAAGCAAACGAGACCAGCAGCGTGCCCCGGAACAGCCCGAATACCGCGCCGGTGATCAGGGTCATCACGGCAGCACCCGGCAGCGACAGCGCCGTGACGGCCACATAGACCAGAAAGAATATCCCGGCCGATACCCACGGGCTGGCGTTTACCGCGGCCTGCAGACGACCCTGCTGTGCCTTGAGCCATGACAGCTCCAGGTACTGCCCGAGATCGAAAGCGAAGAACAGGATGATGGCCGCGATGATGCACGTCAGAAGCGCGATTCTTGTCTTGTTCATGACCGATGCCTGAAGGCTCGGGAATCGACTCGACGCTGCAGCGATCGCCGGCGCAGCGAGCGGGCCATGGCCTCATGCAGCATCGGTCAGGGCGCCCCCGCAGCTGCTGCCCTGCCCTGCGGTGCAGCCATAGCAATGGTCAGCCACGTGGATCGGCTTGCCTGTGAGCTCTGCGTCAACAAGGTCGCGCAGATGCACGTGGTGATCGGCTGTTGCGCCCAGCGGCATGTCGAGCATCTGATTGAAGTCGCAGTCGTAAACGTAGCCGCGCCAGTCCACGCTGATCAGATCGCGGCACATGACGCTGCCCAGATTATCGCGTCGATAGGCATTCTTGAGCAGGGCCATGTAGTCATCGAACTGGTTTTTCGATACCAGCATGCTGCCAAAGCGCTTGATCGGCATGTTGGTGATGGTATACAGATGATTGAACTCGATGCCGAACTCCGCGCGCAGGTGCGCTCGGTAATCGGCCTCCAGCGGCGCCTGCGGCGGGGGCAGCTGCGGGCCATCGGGGTTGTAGACCAGGTTGAGGGTCAATCCGCTGCCGTGGCGGCCGTAGCCGAGCGCATTGAGCGCCTGCAAAGCGGTGATGCTGCTTTGAAACACCGTCTTGCCGCGCTGGCGGTCAACGGTTTGCTCGGTGTAACAGGGCAGTGACGCAATCACCTCGACCTGCTGCGATGCCAGAAACCCGGCAACCCATTCGTAGCCGGGCTCGTTGAGGATGGTTGGATTGCAGCGATCGATGACGTGGATGCCCATGTCCCGCGTTGCTTGCACCAGATCGCGAAAATGCGGGTTCATTTCCGGCGAGCCCCCGGTGACATCGAGCGTCTGGATGGCGTGGGCGCGCATGAACTCCAGCGCCGTATCGATGGTGTCGCGCGCCATCAGCTCGGTTCGCTTCGGGCCGGCGGCAACGTGGCAGTGAGTGCAGGCCAGGTTGCACAGATAGCCGAGATTCATCTGCAGCGTTTGCAGCGGCCGGCGGCGGATCGCGGGAAAGTCGGTATCGATCAGCCGTATTCTGGTGTCGTGCATGGGTGTTTCATCCTCCGGTTGCCTTGCGATGGCGGATTTCGAGCTCATCGAGTTGTTGCCGATCCGGCGTGCTCGAATATAGCCGATAGCGGTGCACGCAGGCGTCAAGACTGCAACCGGAAGCACGGATCATCCCTTCGGGCGCGCAGGCCCTCGGGTCGGGCCGAGCCGAGCCGGCCCAGCCCTTTGGGAATCGATCTGAAAAAGGCGGCTTGCCGGACGGCGCAGTCAGTCAGGCGCGATCGACCAGTCCGCTCTCGCCGGCCTTGTCGGCGCAGTGTGCGCAGCAGTAGACCGTCTGCTTTTTCTGTACGCCGTGCCCGATGACCCGACAACCACAATGGGCACACTCGGGTGCCAGCGTGTGAATGGCGCACTCGAAGGAATCGAATTCGAAGCGCTCGCCGTCTTTCTCGACGGTGAACGTGTCGTCGTACTCATTGCCGCAGCTTGCACAGATACCCATGCCACGCCTCCTTGAAGGATTGGTTTGAGTTCAATTCTCACCCTACCGCCGATCGAACTGCCCTGCAGCGGTGACGGCATTATTTCTCGAATACCAGCCGATCGGGTTCGGCGCCGAGCTCGGCAAGCGCGTCCTTGACGGCCTGGTCGAATTTCGGCGGGCCGCAGGTGTAGAAGCGCTGATCGAAGTCGTCGATATGTTCGGCCAGAAAATCGCGATCGATCCGGCCTTCCGGATACGGCATGCCTTTGGCGTCATCGCAAAGAAAGATGCATCTGTCGCCGAGGTAGTGGCGGAATTCCTTCTCGTTGATGATGTCATCAGGGCTGCGGTTGGCAAAGATCAGGCCGTGGCCGTCGAGCTGATCGTCGGCAGCCAGCTGCCTGAGCATGGCCATCATCGGCGTGATGCCGGCGCCGCCGGCGATGAACCAGCCCGGGCCCTGATAGGTCAGCACGCCGAAGGAATCCGACATCATCAGCTTGTCGCCGGCCCCAAGCGAGTGCAGCTTCCGGGTAACGCCTTCATGCTCGGGATACCCCTTGATGGTGAACTCGAGCGCGCCGGCATCATGCAGATTGGTTGGCGTGAACGGTCGCCCCTTTTCGCGCCAGTCGTCTTCGTCGACAGCCAGTTCCACGCCCTGCCCGGGCTCGTAGTCGAGCCCGTCGGGCCGGGTAACGATAAAGCGCTTGACGTCGTGGGTGACGAACTCGGTCATCAGGATTTCGACGCGATGGTCCATGTTGGCTCTCCTCGGGCTTTACCTCCTACAGCAGCTCGCGCAGCATGTAGGGCAGGATGCCGCCGTGGCGGTAATAGGCGACTTCGGCTGGTGTATCGATGCGAATTTTCGCCTCGAAGCTCCGGGTATCGCCCTCGCCATTGCGAGCCTCTACCTTGACGCGCTCGGGCAGCTTGTCGCTGCCTTCGATGCCGGTGATGTCGAAAGTCTCCTCGCCACTCAGCCCCAGCGACTCGGCGCTGTCGCCATCGACGAACTCGAGCGGCAGCACGCCCATGCCGATCAGGTTGGAGCGGTGGATGCGCTCGTAGGACTCGGCAATGACCGCGCGCACGCCCAGCAGCGCCGTGCCCTTGGCGGCCCAGTCGCGCGAGGAGCCCGAGCCGTATTCCTTGCCGGCCAGCAGTACCAGCGGGGTGTCGTTGGCGATGTAGTTGACGGCGGCATCGTAGATGGTCGTGACCGGTGCTCCGTCCTGGGTGAAGTCGCGGGTAAAGCCGCCTTCGGTCCCCGGCGCCAGGTGGTTTTTCAGGCGTACGTTGGCGAAGGTGCCGCGAATCATCACTTCGTGGTTGCCGCGGCGCGCGCCGTAGGAGTTGAAGTCCTTGGGCTCGATGCCCTCATCCATCAGATACTCGCCGGCCGGCGAGTCGGCCGCGATGGCGCCGGCCGGGCTGATGTGGTCGGTGGTCACCGAGTCACCCAGCAGGGCGAGCACGCGCGCACCGGTAATGTCGGTCAGCGGCTCGGGCTCGCGCGTCATGCCGTCGAAAAACGGCGGCTTGCGCACGTAGGTCGATTCGGGCTGCCACTCGAAGGTATCGCCCTCGGAAATGTCCATGCCCTGCCAGCGCTCGTCGCCGGCGTACAGGTCCGAGTAGCCCTCGGTGAACATGTCGGCGCGCAGGTTTTCGCTGATGGTGGCCTCGATCTCATTTGGCGAGGGCCAGATGTCTTTCAGGTAGACCGGATTGCCGTCGCCGTCGGTGCCCAGCGGGTCGCGGGTCAGATTGATGTGCATGCTGCCGGCCAGCGCGTAGGCCACGACCAGCGGCGGCGAGCCGAGGAAGTTCATCTTCGTTTCGGCATGAATGCGGCCTTCGAAGTTGCGGTTGCCCGAAAGCACCGAGCAGACCGTCAGATCCTTGTCCTTGATCGCCTGACTGATTTCCGGCGCCAGCGGCCCGGAGTTGCCGATGCAGGTAGTGCAGCCGTAGCCGACCAGATGGAAGCCGAGCTTTTCAAGATACGGCGTCAGGCCAGCGCGCTCGATGTAATCGGACACCACGCGCGAGCCGGGCGCCAGCGAAGTCTTGACCCAGGGCTTGCTTGCCAGACCCTTCTCGACGGCATTTCTTGCCAGCAGCGCTGCGCCGATCATCACCGCGGGGTTGGAGGTGTTGGTGCATGAGGTGATGGCGGCAATCACGACCGAGCCGTGATCGAGCTCGAAACTGCGGCCATCGTCGAGCGTGACTTCCACCGGCGTCGACTCCCAGTCGGCATTTTCATCCGGCGGCGTGTGCGGCGCGTCACCGGGATGGTTTTCGTGGGCGGTGAATGGGTCGCTGGCCGGGAACGAGGCGGCCGAAGAAGCATCCAGGCTGCCGCGGACCGCCTTTTCCTGTGACTCGCCGGCCAGCAGGGCGGAGACCGCCTTGGGCGCGATGCGCAGCGGCACCCGGTCCTGGGGGCGCTTGGGCCCGGCCAGCGACGGCTCGACCGTGCTCAGATCGAGTTCGACGACTTGCGAGTAGTCGGGTTCGTGATCGGGGTCGTGCCACAGGCCCTGCTCCTTCGCATAGGCCTCGACAAGCTTGACCTTGTGCTCGTCCCGGCCGGTCAGGCGCAGGTAGGACAGGGTTTCATCGTCGATCGGGAAGATGGCGCAGGTCGAGCCGTATTCCGGGCTCATGTTGCCCAGGGTGGCGCGGTTGGCCAGCGGCACGTTGGCCACGCCGGGGCCGAAGAATTCGACGAATTTGCCGACCACGCCCGTTTTCCTGAGCAGCTCGGCGACGGTCAGCACCAGGTCGGTGGCGGTGGCGCCGGCGGGAAGCTCGCCGGTGAGCTTGAAGCCGACCACCTGCGGCGTGAGCATGCTGATGGGCTGGCCCAGAATGGCGGCCTCGGCCTCGATGCCGCCCACGCCCCAGCCCAGAACACCCAGGCCGTTGATCATCGGGGTATGCGAGTCCGTGCCCACAAGAGTGTCGGGATAGGCCAGCAGGCCGTCGTCGGTTTCACGCGTGAAAACGGTACGCGCGAGGTATTCCAGATTGACCTGATGGCAGATGCCGGTATCGGGCGGCACCACCTTGAAATCATTGAAGGCCTGCCCGGCCCAGCGCAGCAGCTGGTAGCGCTCGGCGTTGCGTTCGAACTCGAACTTGGCGTTGATGAAGAACGCGTCGGGCTGGCCGAAGGCATCGACGATAACCGAATGGTCGATGACCAGATCGGATGGAATCTGCGGGTTGATGCGCCGGGGGTCACCGCCCAGGTCGGCCATGGCGTTGCGCATGGCAACCAGATCGACGACCGAAGGCACGCCGGTGAAGTCCTGCATCAGCACCCGCGCCGGCGTGAACTGCACCTCCTGATCCGACTCGACCTCGGGCTGCCACTGGGCCAGCGCGTTGATCTGGTCGGCGGTAATTCCCTCTCCGTCTTCGTTGCGCAGCAGATTCTCGAGCAGAACCTTCAGGCTGAAAGGCAGGCGTGCGCTTCCCTCGACCGCATCGAGCCGGTAGATGGTGTAGGTGGTGTCGTCGACGACAAGCTGGTCGCGGGATTGGAAACTGTTCTTTGACATGCTGCGCTCCTTGAGAATGCACGGGTGGCTGACGGAGGCTTCTGAAACTCCTCTTTCACTTCAACACCTAGCATAGCAGACGCAGCCAACCTGCTGACTGTATTGGACAAATTCAGCCAGATAGCCAGCCATTCGTGGCTGCATCCGCAGTCTGCTTCATGTCCTCGGGTCAGCTCTTCTCGACCTTGAGCACGCCCTTCATGCCCGCAGCAAAGTGGCCGGGGAAGGTGCAGATATACTCATAATCACCCGGCTCCTCGGGGGCTGTGAAGGTCACCGTCTCGGACTCGCCGCCGGCCACCATGCCGGTGGCAGCGATCACCTGATCATCCATGTCGGCGGGCATGTAGTCATTGTCGGCGCCGGCCTGGGTGGCCGCCTGGTCATAGGCCTCGGCGTCGGCAGCGGCAACCAGCAACACCCAGTTGTGCGACATTGCGTTGGCCGGCAGCTCGGTATTGTTGACCAGCTTGATCGTCACCTCTTCGCCCGGCTTGACGGTGATCGTCTCGGTGTCGAACTTGAGCGAGTCGAGGCCCTCGATTTCAATGGTCTTGGCCTGCACCGCGACAGCGGCCAGAGCCATCGCCGTGAAAAGCATCAATCTCAATGACTTGCTTAACATGATTCATCTCCTTTGTCTCATCGTGAGACGGGTGAGCTCCCCTTCTACGGGCACGGAAGCGAATGCCTCTCACTTCAGTGCCCGATACTGATTCTGACAGGAGCGTCGGGCGACAGTTTCGTGGACGCGGCCCACCGCGCTGAAAGCCGAGAGACCCTGTCACCCCCTCCTGTGCCGCAGATCATCCGCAGAGCGATTCTTTCTCGCCCACCACCTTCACTTGCCGAGCGAACGAAGCGCACGTAAAATACGTGATGCACGTGAAACGATGAACCTGATGAAACAAAATATCACGCTCTCGATGGATGCCGATCTGCTGCGCGGAGCTCGGGTACTGGCTGCCGAACAGGGCACGTCGGTCAGCAAGCTGCTGGCCGCGGAACTGGAGCGACTGGTCCGTGACAACCGGAGCCGGCGGCGCGCGCGCGAGCAAGCGCTGGCGGCGCTCGAACGCGGATTCCACCTTGGCGGAGAAGGCATCGACCGGGACGCGCTGCATGAACGCTAGCTTCGTCGACACCAATATCCTGATCTACGCACACGATGTCGATGCCGGCGACCGCCACTGGCGCGCCCGGAAGCTAATCGCCGATCTTTGGGAGTCCGGATCGGGCATGTTGAGCACCCAGGTGCTCAACGAGTTTTACGTCAACGTCACGAGAAAGATCCCCACGCCGCTCGACCCGGCCACGGCGCGCTCGCTGATCGAACCTTATCTGAGCTGGCAGGTATGCACGCCCGGCCCCGAAAGCGTGCTGATCGCATCGGAGATCGCCCAGCGACACCGGATTTCCTACTGGGATGCGCTGATCATTCACGCTGCCAGCAGCGGTGGTGCCTCCGTCTTGTATTCCGAGGACCTCAATGCCGGGCAGATCATCGAAGGCATCAGGATCATCAACCCGCTGGATACCTCCCGCGTGCAGGAAGCTGAGCCAGCCGGCGGGGCCTGAACCACCTCTTGCTTGAACAGCCGGCTGCAGCGGGAACTTGATGGCTCAGTCAGGTTTCAGGCGCTTCGGTCGTCTATGCGTATCGAAATGACCACGATTCCGAAGGACTCCCGATGATCGAAGCACAACCCGCTCGCACCCGCCCTGCCCTCGATTCAAGCGTGGCGCACTACCGCGCGGTGGATCGAGTGATGCGTCCATGAACACTGATCACGAGCTCGTACGATAGCGAAGCAAATGGCAGAAGACACCCACGGCAGCACCGCGGGCGTGGTCGTTGGTCAATTCACTTCGAAACGATCCTGAAAGATTTGCGGTGGGAACCACTCGTCAGCACCCGCATCGAAGGGCGTCGCCGCGCTCGTTGCTTCCACGCCACGTTGCTGTCCGTCCATGTCGGGATTTGCCGGTGCGTGCGTGCCGTCGCACAGATCGATGGCCGGGGAATGTCCTTGCAGATGATGGTCGCCGCCAGCAGAATCGACAAACCGAGGATTTTGCTTGATGATATCTGCGGCCGCGGGCAGGCTCTCGGTTTCGTTAACGATCATGCAGTCTGCGCTCAGGTTGACCATGCTCCCCACCGAGGTGTCGAGCATGTAGACATCGCGACCGGGGTTCCAGAAGATATTACCGAACAGGTCGGTGATTGCCCCGTTGCTTGAGCTCCCAAGGACCTCGATCACGGGCGGGCTGCCGCTCGAGGGCGTGTTGTTGGCAAAACTTGACCAGGCAATCTCAAGGCGGGTGCCGCCGAATTGACGAATCAGCTGGGTGTCGCCGTTATGCGAGCTGATCACGTTGCCTTCCATGAACAACTGCCCATGAGTGATCTCGGCCAGTGAGCCATTCAGCCCGGCGGTATTTCCCGACATGAAGGTTTGATTGACGGTCGCCGTCACGGTAGGGGTGCCCCAGATCCGCAAGGCACCCCCGACCAGGTCGGCGGAATTGTTCGACAGACTGGAACACGGCGCCAGGGCATCTCCTGCGAGAAACGCACGGCAAGTGTTGCCATCGGTGCGCTTCATGGTGAAACTGCTGTTCGCGCTGACGCCGACACCGCCACCGCTATTAGCCGAGTTGCCGACAATCCGACCATCGAGCGATTCGAACGGCGAATCGTGGACGACCCACACGCCCCCGCCTTCCCTTTCTGCAGAATTATTGGCGACAACGGCCGAAGCCCCGGGGTTGCCTTCCACCAGAAACCCCGGGGAAGCGCCGTTGAGCACGATTTCACTGCCGTACAATCCGGCAATCCCCCCACCGGATACCGAGGCCTGGTTAGCCACGATTCCCTGGAGAATGCCGCCGGCGTGGGTGACAACCAGACAGTTTCTGGCAAAGATTCCGCCGCCGCGAGACGCGGAATTGTCGAAAATCAGAGCGGAATCGATGATCACCGCCAATTGATCCTGGGGTGCCACACAAGCGATGCCGCCGCCGTCGCCAGCGCTGTTGCCCTGGATCAGGGTTTCGAAGACGAAGAGCGTCGTATCCGCATCACCGGTTATCTGAATTCCACCTCCGTCGGTTTCCGCGGTGTTGCCGCTTACGTTCAGATCGGTAAGCGAGACCCAGAAGTTGCCTTCGACATGGATGCCGCCACCGCGCTCGGAAGGGCTAGATTCATTGCCGTTGGTGATGTTCAGCCGTTCGAGACCCACCAGCCAGGAACCGCTTGTGTTTCCACTCTCGTAGATATTCAGCACGACGTTGCCGCCGTTGTCGGTACCATCGAGCGTCGATTTGGCGGTGGGTTCGGTGGCGGTGCAGTTCTCGAAACCACCGATCAGGGTCAGACTCTTGTCAAACACCTCGAAACTGCCCGTGAATGTCTCTTTCTGAAGGCGAATCTCGCCGCCGTCGGGCGCGATATCGATCGCAGCCTGCAGGTCGCTGAGGTCGCAACTCCCGCCACTGCCAACGTAGATCGGTGGAGCCTGCAGTTCTTCGCCCGACTGCCGTAGACGCTGGTAGCGGGGATCCACGGTAATCCGCTGCGCGGCCTCGGTACCAAAAGCGAACTCGGGCGGCGCAGCGTAGAGTGCGCCGGTTACGCAGAGAAGGCATGGAATCAGCCCGGAGCTCGCAACGTGAAACGCTCGTGACAAGGACATGGAGGGCTCCCAAATATGTGTACCTGCCCTTTCCTACGAAAAAATCCGGATCGACATGACACGGTCGCCTGAGCGGCCCTACCGTTCTTCGACCGTCTTCTCATAAAGCCCCGGAAAGCGTCCGTCCGGATCGCACTCGCGCTTGAGGGCCTCGTAGGTCTCGCGGTCGTATTCCTGCCAGAAGGTCGCTTCATCGTAAGTGCTGCGCGAATACAGGCTCTTCTTGCCGCCGTGTTTCGCCACCAGCTTTTCGACCAGGGCGTTGTAGTGGCCGTCGGGTTCGTTCGAGGGAATCATGTCCCAGAAGCCGAAGTTGATGTAGGGCGTGTCGGTGCGTAGTTCGAACAGGGAAAAGCGGCCGTCGGGCACGATGAAGGGGCAGATCCAGACCGGGCGGATGCCGATGGCGGATTCGAAATCCTCGAGGAAGGCGGCGGCGTTGTCGATCGGGATGTCGATATCCTGGATGACCGACTCGGTGCGCGGACGGACGTATTGCAGCAGGCTCAGCGGCCAGCGCCGGCTGGCGCGCATGATCTTCTGGTAGGTGATGCTCGACAGGCGCCTGCGCCCCAGCACGAAGCGCAGCGGCTTGAAGTTCATGCCGACGTTCTTGCTGCACCAGAACCAGTCGGTATCCCAGCGCCACAGATAGTCGTGGATGCTCAGGTAATCTTCGCGCTTGTGGCGCAGGCTCTTCCAGTACTGCTGCATCCAGGTGTAGTCGCTCGGCGCGGTACCGGCCGGCGGCGACTCGGCAAAGCTTGCGCGCACGAGCACGAACTCGTCGGGCGCGAAGTACACCGCATCGAGGTAGTCGCAACTCGGCTGCGCGCATTCTTCTCCGATGGCGGCAAACAGCGCCTGCGAATCGCTGAAGCGAGTGTGCTCCAGGCGCAGGTATTGCTTGACCGGGACCAGCTCCACCCGCAGCCGGGTGGCATACCCCAGGCTGCCGAAGGAGTTGGGAAAGCCGAAGAACAGCTCGGGGCGCTCATCCGGCGAGCAGGTCAGCACGCGGCCGTCGGCGACGAGCACGTCCATCTCGCGGACGGTGTGATGAACCAGGCCATGGCGAAAGGCCATGGATTCGATGCCCAGTCCGGTCATCGCGCCGCCGACGGTAATGCTCTTGAGCTGCGGCACGATGGCGGGCGCCAGGCCGTGCGGCAGCGTTGCATCGACCAGGCCGGCGTAGGTGATCATGCCCTCGACATCGGCAACGCCGGCTTCAGCGTCGATGGCAATGACGTGATCGAGCGATGTCACGTCAAGCTCGGTGCGATTGCCTTCCTCGCGCGGACGAAACAGGTTGCTGGTGCGCTTGCGCAGTCGTACCGGGCCGTGCGAGTCGGTCAATGACGCCGACAGCGCCCCCACGCGACTTCGATGTGCCTGCCAGGCTGCTTCGCTCATGGCTGGCGCACCGACACATAACGCGGCACGTCTCCGTGGCTGAACACCATCTGCCACAGGTTCAGACCGCGGGCGCGAAAGGCGCTGGCCGACATGTTCAGGTAGTAGCGCCACATGCGGTAGAAGCGCTCGTCGAGGCCGTCGTGCTCGGCCAGTCCTGGCCAGGCCTCGAGAAAATTGGCCTCCCAGGCCATCAGCGTGCGGTCGTAGTCCGGGCCGAAGTTGTGCCAGTCCTCGAGCACCAGCAGGCCTTCTTTGGCCCGGGCGAGTTGTGCCTCTGACGGGATAACACCGCCGGGGAAGATGTACTTGCTGATCCACGGATCGGCAGCCGTGCGGCTTTCATTGCCGCCGATGCAGTGCACCAGCGCCAGTCCGCCGGCCTTGAGCCGCGCGTGGATCAGCTCGAAGAAGCCGTGATAGTTCTTCGGGCCAACGTGTTCGAGCAGGCCAACGCTGACTACGCGGTCGAAATCTTCGGACTCGTTGATCGCCTCGCGGTAGTCCTCGAGCCGGATATCGACCGGCAGGCCTTCGCAGATGGCGCGCGCGTAGTCGACCTGCTGGCGGCTGATGTTGAAACTGACGACCTCGCAGCCGTGCTCGGCGGCCAGATAACGGGCCAGCTCGCCGAAGCCGCCGCCGAGCTCGAGGATGCGCATGCCCGGTTCAAGGTGGAGCTTGGCGGCCACCAGCGCCAGCTTGGCGGCCTGGGCCTCGTCCAGGGTTTCGATTTCACCTCGTTGGCCGTAATAGGCGCAGGTGTACTGCATGGTCGGGCCCAGCATGGCCTCGTAGAGCCGGTTGGACAAATCGTAGTGCTGTTCGGCCACCTGGCGGGAGCGACGGCGGCTTTGCGGGTTGCTCAGGCGGCTGAGCAGCGCCTGAAAGAGCGTCGATGGTCTGCGAACCTTGCGATCGAGCCGGGCGCGCTGAATGCGGGTGAAGAAATCGTCAAGCTGATTGGCGTCCCACCAGCCGTCCATGTAGGCCTCGCCCGCTCCCAGCGAGCCTTCGGCCAGAACGCGCTGGTACAGGCGATCGTCATGCACCTGAATATCCCGGGGACGATCACCGTCGATGCTCACGTCAGCGGCCTCGAGCAGTGCGGCCACTTCTTGTTTCGCTGACACGACTGGGCTCCCTCTCTTACGCTGGGTTGCATTCCAATCGCAGCCGGCGGGAGCGCCCCGGCGCGGCTGCCCGGCCCCTCGTCAACCAGCCTAGCCGGGCAGACCTGGCGCGGTCAAGGCGATGCAGCGCTAGCGCAGAAGCAATACGGGAATGGTGCAGCGGCGCAGCACGCTGGTGGTGGTGCTGCCGACAATCAAGCGTCGGATACGCGAGTGGCCATAAGCCCCCATCACCAGCAGATCAATATCCAGCTGCTCAGCCTGCTCGATGATCACGTCCTCGGCATGGCCCGTTCGGACCACGGTCTGCGGCTCGAAACCCGCTTCCTCGAGCGTCTGCCGGGCCCAGTCCAGGCTTTTGCCGAGCTTGCCTTCTTCGCTGCCGGCCACGACCAGATAACAGCCGAGGCCGCGCAGCAGCGGGCTCTGGCAAACCATGGCAACGCATTTTTGCGTAGTGGGGCTGCCGTCGAAAGCAATCGCGAAAGACTCGATCTGCCGGAACTGGCGTGAGCTGACCAGCAGCGGGCGGTGCACCGCGCGAACGGCGCGCTCGAGGTTGGCGCCAAGGTGTCCCTTGTGGAAATCCACCGACTCACCGCGCTTGCCGATCACGAACAGGCGAACGCCGTCTTCGAGCTCGACCAGCGTTTCCGCCAGCGTGCCGTGACGCTGAAGCGCTTGCGGGTCGACGGCGCCGGCCGCGGCGGCACGCCCGGTCATGCGCTCCAGCAGGACGCGCCCCTGCTGCATGGCCAGACGCGAGCGCCGGGCGTCGAGCTCGGCCAACTCTTCAAGCAGGGCCGATTGCGTATCGATGCCGATGTTGCCGCTGTAGTCGGCCTGAGCGGCGTGGCTTGGCTCACGATTGATCACGTGCAGGCACGTCAGCGCGGAGTCCATGCGCCGGGAAGCCCAGGCCGCGTGATCGACAACCGAATCAGCATAAATCGAGGGATCGAGGCAGGCCATGACGCGGCCGTCGGCGGGAATGGTGTAGGTGATCTTGCTCATCAGCGGTCTCCTCAGTGGCCCAGCAGCTTCTCGGCATTCGGTTTGTCGTGCACGCCCAGGCGGTCAACCAGGGTGCGACTGGCCTCATCCATGCCGACGACTTCGACCTCCACGCCTTCGCGACGGAACTTGAGTATGACGCGATCGAGCGCGCCCACGGCGCTCAGGTCCCAGAAGTGGGCGGCGGAGACGTCGATGCGAATGTGTTCCACCACCTCACGAAAGTCAAAGGCGTCCAGAAACTTGTCCGACGAGGCAAAGAAAACCTGCCCGGTGACGGTATAGCGGCGGGTCCGGCCCTCGTCTTCCAGGTGTCGCTCCACGACCAGCACCTGCGACACTTTTCTGGCAAAGCCCAGAGCCGAAAGCAGCACGCCGGTCAACACGCCCTTGGCCAGATCGTGCGTGATCACGGTCACGGCAACGGTTCCGATCATCACCAGGCTCGATGTTCTGGGATGGTGCCTGAGGTTGCTGATCGATTGCCAGCTGAAGGTGCCGAAAGACACCATGATCATCACCGCGACCAGCGCCGCCATGGGAATCATGCCGACATAGTCGTCCAGAAAGACGACCATGATCAACAGAACGACCCCGGCCACCAGAGCGGAAAGCCGCCCCCGCCCGCCGGACTTCACGTTGATGACCGACTGCCCGATCATGGCGCAACCGGCCATGCCGCCGAAAAAGCCGGAGACGATATTGGCCATGCCCTGCCCCCGGGCTTCGCGATGCTTGTCGCTTGGCGTGTCGGTCAGGTCGTCGACAATCTGCGCCGTCAGAAAGGATTCGAGCAGCCCCACAACCATCATGGTCGTCGAAATCGGCAGAATGATCAGCAGGGTCTCCAGCGTCCAGGGCACGTCGGGCAGCAGAAACGTCGGCAGCGAGTCGGGCAGCTCGCCCTTGTCGCCGACGGTCGGCACTTGAATGCCCAGCGCGATCGAGGCTGCGGTCAGCAGCACGATGGCGACCAGGGGCGAGGGCACGGCGCGCGTCAGTCGCGGCAGCCCATAGATGATCAACAGCGCGATCGCCACCATCGGATACACGGCAACCGGCACATCGATCAGCTCGGGGAGCTGGGCAAGAAAGATCAGGATGGCCAGTGCGTTGACAAAGCCGGTCACGACCGAGGTCGAGACGAAGCGCATCAGATTAGCCAGCTTGAGGTAGCCGGCCAGGATCTGAAGCAGGCCGGTGAGAACCGTCGCCGCAAGCAGGTACTCCAGCCCGTGCTCGCGCACCAGCGTGACCATCAACAGCGCCATGGCTCCGGTGGCAGCGGAGATCATGCCCGGACGCCCACCGGTAAACGATATGACCACGGCAATGCAGAACGAGGCATACAGACCGACGCGGGGATCGACGCCGGCAATGAGCGAAAAGGCGATGGCTTCCGGAATCAGGGCCAGAGCCACAACCAGGCCGGCGAGCACGTCACCACGGATATTGGAGAGCCAGTCACGGCGGAGGGTGTAGAGCGCGTTCATGCAAACAATACCTTCTCGGCCCGGGCCGCAGTGGCCGGGCGTGTGCACATGTCAGGGAGATGAAATCGAGCTGATGGCGCCGAGATGAACTGGAACCTCGTCTTGCCGGGCGCACAATCAGTGCCAGCGTATTGTAGACCAGCCAGCACCGCCTGAGGTGCTGAGCTGTTACAGCTGTTGGCCTCCGGCAAGCAGCAGCCGTGCGGCGATGCTCGCCACGCCTGATCAAGCGCCGTTGATCGCCGAGTTGCGGCCGTCGATCCAGGCGGCGCGGTATTGCCACCGGGCTGCGGTAGGCTGGCCGCAACGTGCCAGTGGCCACAACGGCCGCGCCAGCAAATAACAACTCACGAGGGAGAGAACGTGCGCTCAACCACGCCTTTGACCATGCCGTGCCGTATGGCCGGCGCGCTGCTCGCCGCCCTGATACTGCAAATCATGACCGTCCAGGCCGTACGCGCCCAGGACGTTGACCTGGTGGTCAACATCGTCGCCCATCAACCAGCTTACATGGCCTTCGAGCTGCAGTCGTTTTCGGTAACGATCTCCAACAACGGCCCGGATCCGGCCACTGCCGTCGAGCTGGTCGTCGAGCATCCGATCGCCGACGCGCCGTTCGAGCTCAGCGCCACCTGTCAGGCCCTGCCGGGGCCCAACCCGAACGGACCGGCGGTGTGCCCGCCCGGTTCGGGTACGGCGCCTTCGCCGGCCTTTGTTCGCAGCGGCGACACCTTCAGCGTGACCCTGCCGTCGATACCCAGCCAGAGCCAGGCGAGAATCGACTTCGACACGCAGGTGCGCTGCCCAAAACCCCGCAACGCCGGTGAGCCGGTCTGCTTCGGCGTGCCTGCGGGCAATTTCCAGATCAACGCCGACGTCAGCTCGGCTGAAAACGAAACGATCGACGCAACCAACACCAGCTCGACCAATATCTTCCTCTACCCGCCGGATGTGCAGTACCGGATCGAGATCACCGACGCACCCGCCACGGCCACCCCCGGCTCGGTGGTCGAGTACGAGTTCGAGGTTCACAGCTTCGGCCTGCAGCCTTCCGACCAGCTTGACCTGGCGGCCATCATCACCGGCCAGGCGGGCACCATGCTGCCGCTGACCGCCAGCAACAACCCGCACGGCTCGCAGGGATCGACGCTGCCGGGCACCGAGCTGCTGGCGATCGACTGCGTGTCGACCGCGCTCGGCGCCTGGCCGCCCGGCGCACTCTTCCCACCCTCTTCGGCGCCCTGGCAGACCTGCCCGTCGACCGGGCTGATTCCGATCCCGGTTCCAACCAGCCCCACCAACCAGAACCCGGTGACCGGCTTTGCCGGCGGTGCCTTTCTCGATAATCTGCCGGGAACCGACGACGGCCCGCCGGGCGGCGGCGTGATGCGCTTTCGTGCTCGGGTCAAGGTCGGCGAGCCGGTGTGCGTCGACGTTCCCGACTCGGGCGTGCGCGATCTGGTTTTCGAGGTGAAGGTCAACGGCCTGCAGAACACCGACCTGGTGCCGCCGGGGCCGGCCGACAACACCGCCACGGCAACCACCGAAGTGGCCGGCAACTGCGAGGTCGCCGATATCGAGTTCTCGACCTCAGCCAACCCGGCAAACATCACGCTGGATTCCAGCGGCGAAGCGAGCTGGACGCATGAGATCACCGTCAGCAACCTCAGCACCGGCCCGTCGGCCGGTACCGCCACCAACGTTCCGGTCGAGTTCGAACATCACAGCCACGCCTTTGCCGAAACGCAGGGCCCGCTCGCCTGCAGTTCATCGCCGAGCGGCTTGTGCCCCACCACCGCCGAGCTGGCCAACGGCGTCGTCTCGAGCAACAGCAGCCATTTCCGCTTCGCCTCGAGCATCGACTCGCTGCCGCCGGGCGCGTCGATCACGATCTCGCTGCCGGTCGACATCGTGCGCACCACCTGCTGGGGCGATACCACCGCGCTGATCAACCTCAGCGGCCAGGCCTCGCCCTCGCCGGCGCTTCACGATCCGATCTACAGCCCGACGACGCCGCCGGAGCCGCCGCCATTCACCCCCGGAAGCAATCCGTTTTTCGGCAACAACGGCCTGCAGACCGTCGCCGAGGTCGGTGGCCTGACAAGCTGCCCGGGCGGCGGACCATCGACCCGACTGGAAATCGTCAAGAGCGGGCCATTTGCGAGCGCCGCTGATGCCCAGGCCGGCACCCCGCTGATCGGGCAAACGCCCGGCAGTTACATTGCCGACGGCACCGACGTGTACTACAAGCTGGTGGTCACCAATCCCGATACCTTCAGCCCGGTAATGGTCGGCGACATCAACGACCAGAACTTCAACCTGGCCGGCCTGGCGGCGACACCGCCCAGCGGTTTTACCTACACCGGCCCGACGCTCGCGGACTGGGGTATTACCTGCACCGCCAGCCCGGCCAGCGAGACCTGTCACGAGCTCGCCAGCACGCCGCTGGCCACCGCCGGCTACAACTGGTGGCTCCGGCTCGGCTATGACCCGAACGCGCACGGCGGCGACAGCGAAGTCGCGCTGGCGCCAGGCGGCGAGCTGACCTACATCATTCCGTTCACGATGCCGACTCATCTCAACCGCTGTCACGATCCCGAGCAGACCAGAAACCGGGCCCAGGCCAATTTCCTCAGCGTGACCGGTGCCAACGCGACGACGCCCTGGTCGATGGTCAACCAGTACATCGGCATGCCGCCGTGCGTGCCCGGCGAGCTGGAGATCGAAAAGGAAATCCTGCCGCCGGCAACCGCCAGCAGCATCCCCTCCAGCGGCGAAATCAGCTGGCGCATCACGCTGACCAACGCCTCGGCAACCGAGACCCTGGATATTCCGCGGCTGATCGACCAGACCTTCGCCTGGGGCGTCGATGCGACCATCACCCAGGTCGACTGCACCGTGCTCTCCGGCGGCGCGCAGTGTCCACCCACGCCCGTCATCCCCGGCACGCGAACGCCGGCCTCGGGCCCGAGCTTGCCGCTGGCCGACCCGCTCCATATCGACCACGAATGGGGTTCGGTCGGCAACAACACCTTCCCGCCGGGCGGCTCGGTCGCCTTCGAGATCACCGCGCAGCTGGCCAACCCGACCGGCAACTTCGGCTGCGTCAACAATCGCGCCAGCTTCAACGGCTTCAGCGATCCCAACGGCTGGGTTCCAGCCGAAGACTCGGCCTATATCTGCCCGCCGGACAGCCCGGATTTGAGTCTGCAAAAGCGAGTTTCGCCGCAGATTGCCCAGCCCGGTGACCTGGTCACCTGGACCGTCACCGTGGTCAACATCGGCTCGGCTCCCGCCGATGGCGCCGTGCTCGATGATCCACTGCCCGCCGCGCTGCTGGCCGACAACCCGGGCGGCTACAGCAACGCAAGCTGCACCGATATTTCGAGCTCAAGCTTCATTCCCAACCCCCAGGGCACGACCCTGTGTCCGCCGATCACCAGCAACGCCTCGGGCCTGAACGCCGTGATTGGCACCATGGGGCCCAATACGGCTCTGGAGTTCAGCTACCAGGCGGTGATGCCGGCCACGCCCGTTTCGGTCGACAACGTGGCGACCGTCGTCGCCCCCTCGCCCGGCGGCCCGAGCTTCGGCTCCGGCACCGCCCAGTCGCGCCAGAGCGTTCAGGTACAGGACGAAACCCTGACCGGGCCGCCGTCGCCGCCGCCCGTGCCCGTGCCGGCACTGGGCTTGTGGGCATCGATTGCGCTGGTGATGCTGTTGCTGCTGCTGGCCTGGTCCAGCGGTCTGCTGCGTGACTCCGGGGCGCGCTCTTGGTAGTGTATCGAGCGATTTGACCGGTTGCCCCGGCCACCCGGCCGGGGCAACTTGCGCCCTCGATATCCTCGGAACGACACTGATGCCGACCCTGCAAGCGATCATTCTCGCGATTTATTTCATCGTGATCTTCGGGGTGGGCCTCTACGCCACCCGTTTCATCGACGACACCACCGACTTTCTTCTGGCCGGGCGTCGGCTTGGCCTGGTACTGGCCACCGCCACCCTGTGCGCCACTCACTTTGGCGGCGGTTTCGTCATGGGTTCCGGCGAGTGGGGTTTCGAATACGGCTTGACCGGCATTGCCTACGCTGCCGGCGTCGGTCTGTCGCTGGTGGTGCTGGGGCTGGTCGCCGCGCGGCGAATGCGTGAACTCGCCATGTTCACCGTGCCCGACTACCTGGACCTGCGCTACGACAGCAAGCTGGTGCGCTTTCTGGGCGCGCTGCTGTCGCTGGTGGCCATCATCGGCATCATCGGCGCGCAGGTCTGGGCGGCCCAGGGGGCGCTGTCGATCATCGGCCTCGATCCCACTCGGGCGGCCATTGCAGCCACGGCCCTGTTCATTGTCTACACCGCTCTGTCGGGCCTGTGGGGCGTAACGCTGACCGATGCCGTGCAGCTGGCCATCATTTTCATCGGTGTGCCGATCGCTGCCTTCATGGCGCTGGGCGAGACCGGCGGGTTTGCCGGCATTCGCGACGGCATCGACGGGCTCGAGCTCGCCGTCTCCACCCCGGAGTACTTCAACCCGCTGGGCGCAGGCCTGGGCCTGGTGCTGACCGCCATCATTCCCACGATGATGTATACCCTCATCGGCCAGGATTTCTATCAGCGCCTGTTCGCTGCCCGCAACGAAAACACCGCCCGCCGCGCGGCCATTCTGGCCGGAGTGCTGCTGGTGGCTTTTGCCGTCTTTCCGGTCATTACGGGCATGGCCGCCCATGCCCTGTTCGGCAATGAAATCGAGCCGGCCCAGGCCATTCCGAAGCTGATCGTCGAAGTTCTGCCCGATGCCGCTGCGGCCATCGTGATTGCCGCCATCATCGGCGCCATCATGTCCACCGCCGACTCGCTGCTGGTGGCCGGCACCGCGCACGTCACCAACGACTTCTACAGCAAGCTGATCAACCCCGACGCCGAAATGGACAGCCGCAAGCTGCTGCGGCTATCGCGCATGGTCACGGTCGTCATCGGGGTGCTGGCGCTGTGGATGGCGCTGGCTTTCGAGGCCATCATCGACCTGCTGTTGATGTCCTACACCCTTTATGCAGCCGGCGTGTTCATTCCGGTGGTGCTGGGGCTGTACTGGCGGCGTGGCAATGCCGCCGGCGCGATCGCCGCGATTGTCGGCGGCTCCTGCGTGGGCGTGGCCGGCGAGCTCGGCTGGCTGAAGCTCTCCGGGCTGCCGCTCATCGGCGGATTTCCCATCATCGTCATCGGCGCGCTGGCGTCGCTGCTGCTGTATGTTGTGGTGTCGCTGTTGACGCCGGCCCCGCCCCATCGTCCGGGCGCGCCGCCGTCAGCCTCGGCGGCATCATGACCCGTCTGCTCGCTATACTCGACACCGCCGTGACCGCACGATCCGAACCCGCAAGTCTCCGGAGCAGCCGCAAATGAATCAACCCGACAACGCCAGCCTTGATGAGATGGCCGACGAGGTGCATACCGCCATTCGTTCGCAGCGCCGCCGCGGTCGCTTCGGGCGCCTGGCCTGGATTGCCGGCGGCACCGTGCTGCTGGCGCTCGTGGTCTGGTGGCTATGGCCACAGAGCACCACCATCGAATGGGAAACCCGCGCCGTCGACCGCGGCGACATGGTGCTTATCGCCACGGCCACCGGCAACCTCGAGCCGCGCAGCGAGGTCACCGTGGGCGCCGAGATTTCCGGCCTGATCAGCGAGGTGACGGTCATCGAAAACGACCCCGTCGCCGTCGGCGACGTTCTCGCGCGCTTCGATACCGAAGAGCTCGAGGTCAATCTGGCCCAGGCCGAGGCCCGCCTGGCGCTGGCCCAGGCCTCGGTGGCCGAGGCCGAAGCCACGCTGGAGGAGACCACCATCGACGAGCGCCGCCTGAAAAACCTGATGGAGCGCAACATGACCTCGCAGGCCGAGCTCGATACCGCCCGCGCCGCCGTCAAGCGCGCAACCGCCCGGGTCAGCCACGCGCAGGCGTCGGTCAGCGAAGCTCAGGCCGCGGTATCAGCCAGCCGTACGCGCCTGGACAAGGCGGTCATCACCTCGCCCATCAACGGCGTGGTTCTCAAGCGCAGCGTTGAACCCGGCAACACCGTGGCGGCCAGTTTTCAGGCGCCCGAGCTGTTCATTCTGGCCGAGGATCTGCGCGAAATGGAGCTGCACGTGTCTCTGGACGAAGCCGATGTCGGCCTGGTCGAGCCGGGGCAGCCGGCGACCTTTACCGTTGACGCCTGGCCCGGCCGGGAGTTTGCCGCCGAGGTGCTGCGCGTCTATCTCTACCCCACCATCGAAAGCAATGTTGTCACCTACACCACCGTGCTGGGCGTGGACAACCCGGACGAGGATCTGCTGCCGGGCATGACCGCAACCGCGACCATCACCACCGACACGCGCGAACAGGTAGTGCGTGTACCCAACAAGGCGCTGCGCTTCAAGCCGCCGGGCGGGCCGCGTGTGGTCTTCTCCGGGCCTGGCGGGCGATCCGACGCGGATACCGAGGCGGGCAGTTCGGTCTGGGTGCTGGAGAATGGTCAACCGGAACGCGTGAAGGTCGCCACCGGCTACACCGACGGTCGTTACACCGAGATCCTCAACCAGGCGGTATCACCCGGAGACGAGGTTCTGGTTGGCAGTCGTCAGCCGCGCGAGTGAGCGTGAATCAGGCCGTGAATCACAGCAACGCTCACTCCCCAGGCGATGCCGCCGCGGTCTTCCGGATGCGGCGCATCTACAAGATCTATGGGCAGGGGCCGACCGAGGTGCGCGCGCTCGACGGCGTTGATCTTGACATCCGTGCCGGTGAGTTCGTTGCCGTCATGGGCCCCAGCGGCTCGGGCAAATCGACTTTTCTCAACATCCTCGGCTGTCTGGACGTGCCGACCGCCGGGCAGTACCTGTTTCGCGGCGTGGATATTGCCAAGCTCAGCCGCGACGAGCTGGCGCTGCTGCGGCGAAAGTTCATGGGGTTTGTCTTTCAGAGCTTCAATCTTCTGGCCCGAACCGGCGCCGCGGCTAACGTCGAGCTGCCGCTCATCTACGAGGGCGTTGCGCGCGCCCGCCGCCGCCAGCTTGCCGTCGAGGCGTTGAGCGTGGTCGGCCTGGGAGATCGCGCAGCGGCCACGCCAAACCAGCTTTCCGGCGGCCAGCAGCAGCGCGTGGCCATTGCCCGCGCGCTGGTGACCCGGCCGCCGGTGCTGCTGGCCGACGAGCCGACCGGCAACCTCGACACCCGCACCGCCGGTGAAATCATGGATCAGCTGGTGCGGCTGCGAACCGAGCGCGATGTCACCATCATCATGGTCACCCATGAGCCCGACATTGCCGCCTATGCCGACCGCGTCCTGTATTTCGTTGACGGCAGAATCCGCGACGACGGGCCACCGGCCGAGGTGCTGGAATGAATCCGCTCGACACTCTGCTGATGGCCGTTCAGGCCATTGCGCGCAACAAGATGCGCTCGTTTCTGACCATGCTGGGCATCATCATCGGCGTGGCCAGCATCATCGCCATGGTTCATCTGGGCCAGTCGGCAACGCGTGCGGTGACCGCCCAGGTAGCCAGCATCGGCTCCAACCTGCTGTTCGTGATGCCCGGCACCTCACAGCGCGGCTCCGGCGGCGTGCGCGGCACGGCCGAGCCGTTCGAGATGGCCGATGTCGAGGCAATGCGGCGTGAAATCCCCGGCATTCGCGTCGCGCCGGCGGTCTCGCGCAGCGTGACCGTGATCTACGGCAATGCCAATCAGAACGTCAATATCGAAGGCACCACCAACGAATACTTCAGCGTGCGCAATCACCCGGTCACGCGCGGGCGCACTTTCAAACCCGAGGAGCTGGCCGCGGGCGCAGCCGTGTGCATTCTCGGTCAGACCGTCGTCGACGACATGTACGCCAGCGAAGAGCCGTTGGGCTCGACGCTGAGAATCGGTCGGACCGCCTGCCGGGTCATCGGCATTCTCGAGGAAAAGGGGGCCTCCATGGGACAGGATCGCGACAACCTGATCCTGATGCCCATCCGGGCCGTTCAGAGACGCCTGGCGGGCAGCCTGGACATTCCCGTCATCTACATCTCCGCGCTTGAAGACGGTACCAGCGCCCGCGTTCGCAGCGACATTGAATCGCTCATGCGTCAGCGCCGCCGTGTCGGCATCGGCAAGGAAGACGATTTTCACGTCCGCGACACCCAGGAGATCATGGACGCGCTCGAACAGACGGCCGGCATCATGATCCTGCTGCTCGGCGGCATTGCCGCGGTCAGCCTGCTGGTGGGCGGCATCGGCATCATGAACATCATGCTGGTGTCAGTCACCGAACGCACCCGTGAAATCGGCATTCGCCTGGCCATCGGCGCACGCGCCCGCGACGTGCTCACGCAGTTTCTGGTCGAATCGATCGTGCTGGCCACCTTTGGCGGCCTGATTGGCGTGCTTCTGGGGCTGGCCGGCACCCTGCTGATGACCAGTCAATTCAACATGCCGTTCGTGGCCTCGCCGGGCGTGATGATCCTGGGCTTCGCCTTTGCCATGAGCATCGGCGTGGTCTTCGGCTTCGTCCCGGCCCGCAAGGCCGCCCACCTCAACCCGATCGACGCGCTGCGCCACGAGTAAGAGCCGGAAAGAAAAAGGCCCGCTCGATGGCGGGCCTTTTTCATGTTGGCGTCCCCACGGGGATTCGAACCCCGGTCGCTGCCGTGAAAGGGCAGTGTCCTAGGCCTCTAGACGATGGGGACTGAAAACGTCGCTGGCGAAGCTTTCAGAAACCTGTTTGGTGGAGCCAGGCGGGATCGAACCGCCGACCTCTACAATGCCATTGTAGCGCTCTCCCAGCTGAGCTATGGCCCCACAACAAGCCGAGCATTCTAGTGCAGGATTCAGGGGCTGTCAAACCCAATTTGAGCCGATTACAGCACAAGCTCCGAAAACGCGATCATGCCGGCCGATTGATCCACGATTCGGCGCGCGGCGAGCAAGGCGCCGCGGGCAAATACGCGGCGATCGCTGGCGCGATGGCTCAGCTCCAGGCGCTCGCCCTCGGCCAGGTAGTAGACGGTGTGCTCGCCGGCGACATCACCGCCACGGATGGCGTGCATGCCGATCTCGCCGGGCGCGCGTGCCTGACGGCGCGTGCTGCGATCGTGGACGACGTCGGCGTCCAGGGTCTGGCCTCTTGCGGCGGCCACCTGCTCGCCGAGCCAGATCGCGGTGCCGGACGGGGCGTCAATCTTGCGTCGGTGATGGGCTTCGAGAATCTCGATATCGAAATCATTGCCCAGCGCGGCCGCTGCCCGCTGCGCCAGCTCAACGAGCAGATTCACGCCCAGGCTGAAATTGGCGGCCTGGCAGACGGGAATGGTTTGCGCGGCCTGCTCGAGGCGATGCTGCAACTCGGGCCCCAGCGCCGTGGTGCCGGTGACCAGCGGAATGCGGTGTTGCAGCGCAAAGGGGATGACCTGCGCCAGCAGCTCCGGGTGTGAAAAGTCGATGATGACGTCGGCCTCGACGTCTGGCTCGAAAAAGGCCTGGCGGGTGGCTTCTCCGGCGAGAACGCCTTGCTGGTCGTCAGCAATGACTGCCGCAATGGTTTGCCCCACGGCCCCGCTGGCGCCACTTAGAAGAATTTTCAGGCTCATGGGCCAAGCCTACCCGATTCTGCCGGCGTGCAGAAGACGCCGGCCAATCAAAAGCCCATGCGATCGAAGAAGCTCTTGACGCGATCAGTCCAGCCCGAAGACTGGGGGCTCTGCTCGGGCTGATCGCTCAGGCTTTCCTGCAGTTGCTTGAGCAGATCCTTCTGTGCCCGGCTGAGGTTGACGGGCGTCTCCACGTCAACGCGGCACAGCAGGTCGCCGGTCGAGCGCGAACGAACCGACTGCACGCCCTTGCCGCGCAAACGAAAGACCTTGCCCGATTGTGTCTCGGAAGGAATCTTGAGCATGACCGAGCCGTCGAGCGTCGGCACCTTCATCTGCCCGCCCAGCGCGGCGGTCGTGATGGTAATCGGCACTTCGCAGAACAGGTCGTCGCCATCGCGTTGAAACAGCGGGTGCGGTCGAACCTGCACGTCGACGTAGAGATCGCCGGCGCCGCCGCCCTGAGTGCCGGCACCGCCTTCGCCACTCAGGCGAATGCGGTCGCCGGTATCCACGCCGGCGGGAATGCGAATCTGCAGCGTCCGGGTTTCGCGCACCTGGCCGCTGCCGTCGCAATCGTCGCAGGGGTCCTTGATGGTGCGCCCGCTGCCGCTGCATGCCGGACAGGCCTGCTGAACCGAGAAAAAGCCCTGCTGCATGCGCACCTGGCCCTGGCCACCGCAGGTCGAGCACACGTGCAGCTGGCCGCCTTTCGAACCGCTGCCACTGCAGGTGCCGCACTCGCCCAGCGTGGGCAGGCTGACTTCCTTTTCGACGCCGGCGACGGCTTCTTCAAGATCCAGCTCCATGGTGTAGCGCAGATCCTGCCCGCGGCGCGACTGGCTCTGACGCCGGCGGCCACCGCCGAAGATATCGCCGAAAATGTCGCCGAAAATGTCGTTGATATCACCGAAGCCGCCCTGCGGCCCGCCGCCACCCATGCCGCCGTTGACGCCGGCGTGGCCAAAACGGTCATAGGCCGCCCGCTTCTGCTCGTCCTTGAGCACATCATGCGCCTCACGCACCTCCTTGAACCGGTCTTCGGCTTCGGGATTATCCGGATTGCGGTCCGGATGATACTTGCGCGCCTTGCGCCGATAGGCCTTGCGGATCTCGTCGGGGGTGGCGTCTCGCGAGACGTTGAGGATGTCGTAATAATCAGCGGACATGGATACTCAGCGTAAACATAAAAAAACACAGTGTTAAATGCTAAGTGTGAAGTGTTCAGTGTGAAGTGTGAAGTAAAACCAATCAAAACCGGGATGGCGGTGAAGCCAGCCCTTCACACTTCACACTTCACACTTCACACTTCACACTTCAAGACCTACTTCTTGTCGTCGTCATCGACTTCAGTGAACTCGGCGTCGACCACTTCTTCTTCATCCGCGGAAGCGTCAGCGCCCTGTTCCCCGGCCGACTCGCCGCCGCCTTCCTGGGCCTGGGCCTTTTCGGCTGCGGCCTTGTAGAGCTCGGCGCCGGCCTGCTGCAGTTCGTTGACGGCGGACTCGATGGCGTCCTTGTCATCGCCCTTCAGAGCCTCGTCGACCTTGGACAGAGCGTCCTCGATCTGCTTTTTGGTGGCCGCATCGATGTTGTCGCCGTGCTCTTCCAGGCTGCTTCGCGTCGAGTGAGCGACGGCATCGGCATTGTTGCGCACCGACACCAGCTCCTGGAACTTCTTGTCCTCTTCGCGATGGGCTTCGGCGTCGCGCACCATGGCCTCGATTTCGTCGTCGGACAGACCGGAGCCGGCCTTGACTTCGACGCGCTGCTCCTTGCCGGTGGCCTGATCCTTGGCAGAGACGTGCAGGATGCCGTTGGCGTCGATGTCGAAAGTGACCTCGATCTGCGGCATGCCGCGCGGGGCGGCCGGAATGCCGGCCAGGTCAAAGCGCGCCAGCGACTTGTTGGCCGCGGCCTGCTCACGCTCGCCCTGCAGAACGTGCACGGTGACCGCCGACTGGTTGTCCTCAGCGGTGGAGAACACCTGCGAGGCCCGGGTCGGAATGGTGGTGTTTTTCTCGATCAGCTTGGTGAACACACCGCCCAGGGTCTCGATGCCCAGAGACAGCGGCGTGACGTCGAGCAGCAGCACGTCCTTGACGTCGCCGGAAAGCACGCCACCCTGAACGGCAGCGCCCACGGCCACGGCCTCGTCGGGGTTCACGTCCTTGCGCGACTCCTTGCCGAAGAAGTCTGCAACCGCCTTCTGCACCGCGGGCATGCGGGTCTGGCCACCGACCAGAATCACCTCGTCGACTTCATCGACCTTCAGGCCGGCGTCGTTGAGCGCAGTACGGCAGGGCTCGATGGAGCGCTTGACCAGCTCTTCGACCAGCGACTCGAGCTTCGAGCGCGTGACCTTGATATTGAGGTGCTTCGGCCCGGATTGATCCGCGGTGATATACGGCAGATTGACCTCGGTCTGTTCGGTCGAGGACAACTCGATCTTGGCGCGCTCGGCACCTTCACGCAGACGCTGCAGCGCCAGCGGGTCGTTGTGCAGGTCAATGCCCTGCTCTTTCTTGAACTCGCCGGCCAGATAATCGATCAGACGCAGGTCGAAGTCCTCGCCACCGAGGAAGGTGTCACCGTTGGTGGCCAGCACCTCGAACTGCTTTTCGCCGTCGACGTCGGCAATCTCGATGATGGAAATATCGAACGTACCGCCGCCGAGGTCGTAGACAGCCACCTTGCGGTCGCTGCCTTCCTTGTCCAGGCCATAGGCCAGCGATGCAGCGGTCGGCTCGTTGATGATGCGCTTGACCTCGAGGCCGGCAATCTGGCCGGCGTCCTTGGTCGCCTGACGCTGCGAGTCATTGAAATAGGCCGGTACGGTAATCACCGCCTCGGTGACCTCTTCACCGAGATAGTCTTCGGCCGTTTTCTTCATCTTCATCAGCGTACGCGCCGAAATCTCCGGCGGCGCCATCTGCTTGTCACCTACCTGAACCCAGGCGTCGCCGTTGTCGGCTTCCACAATCTTGTAGGGGACGAGCTTGATGTCCTTCTGGACCACGTCCTCCTTGAACTTGCGGCCGATCAGGCGCTTGACTGCATAAAGCGTGCGCTCGGGGTTGGTTACCGCCTGGCGCTTGGCCGGCTGGCCGACCAGTACTTCGTCGTCCTTGGTAAAGGCAACAACCGAGGGCGTCGTACGATCGCCTTCGGCGTTTTCGATCACCCGCGCCTTGCCGCCTTCCATGACGGCAACGCAGGAATTGGTCGTTCCCAGGTCAATGCCGATAATCTTGCTCATGGTGTCTTGTTCCCGTTCAATTCGTTTGAAAGTTCAATCGACTCGAAAAATCGATTCGTCAATGCTCTAGCCGTTTAGTGGGGCCCGGCGCTCGTCATTTCAATCACCGCGGCTGTCCAACCGCCTCAGCTTTCGCTGGCCACGATCACGCGCGCCGGCCGCAGCACCCGATCATTGAGGCGATAGCCCTTCTGCAGCACCATCAGGACGGTATCGGGCTCGGCCTCGTCACTGGGCTGTATGCTCATGGCCTCATGCCACTGCGGGTCGAAGCGCTCGCCTTCGGGATTGAGCGTCTCCAGACCATGATCGGCCAGGGCCTTGAGCAGCAGCTTGCGTGTCAGCTCGAGCCCCTCGTATGCGGCATCACCCTGCTCCGCGCTTTCGAGCCCCTGATCAAGCCCGTCGATCACGGGGAGCAGATCACGCATGATGGCCTCGTGCTGATAGCGACGCGCCTTGTCCATCTCGCGCTCGGCGCGCTTTTGCATGTTGTCCATGTCGGCGCGCGTGCGCATCAGCGCATCGCGAAGCTTCGTGATCTCGCCCTCGAGTTCCCCGGCGCCATCAGCCTGCGCGCCGTCCTCGAGTTCCTCGACCACGGCCTCTTTTTCCGTGTCCTGCGCTTCGGCGGTTTCGGTTTCCGGCCGCTCGGTATCGTTGTTTTCACCCATATCGCTTCGCCTCGGTGGTAATCGAGTTGACATCTGCGCGCAATAATGGGGGCCGGCTACTGTCAACACAACCGCCATTGCCCAGCCGGGTTCTTGGTGCTAGCTTGTTGGGCCTCCTGGCCCAACCGGAAAGCGCATGCTTCGTCACCTTGCGATTCGCCAATTTGCCATTGTTCGCGAAGTCGAGATCGACATCGAACCCGGCTTTACCGTCGTCACCGGCGAAACCGGTGCCGGCAAGTCGATTCTGGTAGACGCCCTTGGCCTGTTGCTCGGCGACCGCGCCGATGCCGGCCTGATTGCCGAAGGTCATGACCAGGCCGAGCTCGAGGCGATATTCAGCCTGCAACCCGACGATCCGGCGCGAGCCTGGCTGGCCGATCAGGCTCTGGAAGAAGGCGATGAACTGATTTTGCGGCGGGTGCTGACGGCGCCGAGTGGCTCGCGGGCCTGGATCAACGGTCGCTCAGCCACCGTGGGCCAGCTCGCCGAGCTGGGTAGCCTGCTGGTCGAAATCCACGGTCAGCATGAACACCAGCAGCTGGGAAAACCGCCGGTGCAGCGCCAGCTGCTCGACCGCCAGGTGGAGAGCAAACAGCTCGAAAAGGTGGTCACGGCCACACAACGGTGGCAGACGGCGCGCCAGGCACTCGAGGCGCTGCAGGCCGATCTGGGCGACGCCGATCAGCTCGAGCTGCTGCGCTTTCAGGCGCGCGAGCTGTCCGACCTGGCGCTGCAGGACGGCGAATTCGAGGCACTGGAACAGGAGCAGGAGCGGCTCGCCCGAAGCGACGACATCCGCCTGGCCGTGGGCCAGGCCGGCAACGCGCTCGATAGCGATGACGGACTCGGCGCCCGCAGTCTTCTGCATCATGCCCTGCAGGCCCTCGATGCCGTGCGCGAGCTCGAGCCCGAGGTCGCGGAGGTGGCCGGCATGCTGGAGGAGGCGCGCATCAACGTCGACGAGGCCCACGCCACCCTCGAGCGCCTGGGAAGCCGCGACCAGGGAGACCCCGAGCGCCTGACCGACATCAACCAGCGCCTGGAAAAGACGCTGGACCTGGCGCGCAAACACCGCGTTGAACCTGACCGACTGCCGGCGTTGAGCGCGCAGCTGAACGACCGGCTGGCTTCTCTGGACAACCACCAGCACCGGCTGCAGGAGCTGACCGCGTCGGTGGAAGAGCACGCCGCCGAATGGCGCGCCGCGGCTCAAGCGCTCAGCAAGGCACGCCAGCAGGCCGCCAAAGCGCTGTCAGCACGGGTGGAGTCGCGGCTGGCCGAGCTGGGCATGGACACGGCCCGGCTCGATTTTGTGGTCGAGCCCAACGCTCAGACCGAACCGGTCAGCCACGGCATGGATCGGATAGCCATCGAGTTCAGCGCCAACCCTGGCCAGCCCCTGCAGCCGCTCTCACGCGTGGCCTCGGGTGGCGAGCTTTCGCGCGTGGCCCTGGCCCTGATGATTGCAGATGATCGCCCGCAGGGTGCAAAAACACGCATCTTCGACGAGGTGGATGCCGGCGTCGGGGGCGAAACCGCGCATGCGGTGGGCCGCTTCCTTCGCCAGGCCGCCGCCGTGGGTCAGGCGATGTGCGTTACCCACCTGGCGCAGGTGGCCGCCTGCGCCGACCACCAGCTACGCGTGCATAAAGACAAGGGCAGCGACAGCACCCTGGTCGACGTGAGCGTGCTTGCCGGAGCGGCCCGCGAGCGCGAAATCGCGCGCATGCTCGGCAGCGCCGATTCGGAAACCAGCCTGGCACACGCACAAGAATTACTGAAAACAAAGAACAAGAAGAAGAAAGTGTGAAGTGTGAAGTGTTAAGTGAAAACAAGCAGTTAGCAGCGGCGAAGCATTCATTCCCCTTGAATTTCGCAACACTTCACACTTCACACTTCACACTCAACGCTTCATTTCTTAGGCCTGACGTAAAGCACCATCGAATGGTCGACAATTTCGTAGCCGTGGTCCGCGGCGAGAGATTCCTGGCGCTGTTCGATCGTTTCGTCGAAAAACTCGATCACTTCTCCGGTTTCCAGACAGACCATGTGGTCATGATGGTCGCCATCATCGAGTTCGTAGCAAGCTTGTTGGGCACGACCGGTGCCGTCCTCGAATATATGCTTGCGCACCAGATGGGCCGTCTCGAACTGGGCCAGCACGCGATAGACCGTCGCCAGCCCGATCTCCTCGCCCTGGTCGACCAGCGCCCGATAGATATCGTCGGCGGTCATGTGTTTTTGCGTGGTCGTCTCGAGCAAGCGCAGAATCTGGCGGCGCGGCTGGGTGACCTTGAGACCGGCGTCCCTGAGTTCCTTGCTGTGTCCTGCCATCGGTAAAACCCGTCAGAATAGCCCTGTAATGAGAACGAGTATTGTATCATTGCCGCCATGCCGACCCACACCAGAAAAACCATCATCACCCGCACGCTCATCGTGCTGGCCTGCCTGTTGCTGAGCGCTTGCATCTACAAGCAGGACATACAACAGGGCAACGTGCTCAAGCGTGAAGAGGTTTCCGAGCTGAAGACCGGCATGACCAAGCGCCAGGTACAGGTGCTGCTGGGCACGCCTTCGGTCAACAGCCCGTTTCATGCCGACCGCTGGGACTACATGAATACCTACTCCCAGCGCGGCAGCCGCCCCGACAAGCGCGTACTCACGCTCTACTTCGAGGACAACACGCTCAGCTCCATCGAAGGCAACTACCTGGACGAAGAGCGCCTGGCCAGCGAAGCCCTCGATGAACTGCAGGATCCGGAAGAAACGCCGATTCAGGATCTCGAGTCAGTGCGCAAGGAAAAACGCGGCGGGCCGGGCAGCTGAACCCGCTCGAACCCTTCGGGTTGTGGTCAGATGTTGCGCCCGCCACGCGCCAGCTCAGCCAGCTGCCGGCGAATCTCCTTCGGGTCGGCGGTGAGCGGCCGATAGATCTCGACGCGGTCGCCGGGTGCAAGAACCGTATCCGGATCGCGCCGCTTGCCAAAGATCCCCAGGCGCTGACGATCCACGACCAGCCCGGGCAAACGGGCCGGCAGATCCGCCTGCTCGACTGCTTCGGCCAGGGTCGTGCCTGCGGGCACTTCCAGGGCAACAATCAGCTGCCGCTCGGGCAAGGCTGCCGCCACCTCGACAGCAATGCGATCAGCGGCCATGAATCTGCTCGGCGCGGCGCGTGAAATCATTGACCATGCGGTCGGCCATGCGCGAAAAGTTGCGCTGAAACGGGCGCAGAAACAGCCCGCCGACCACTTTGAAGCGCAAATCCAGGCTCACACGACAGCCCGACCCCGCCGGAGCGAACTCCCAGCTGCCGCTGAGATTATCGAATGGCCCGCTGTCGAGCACCATGGTCAGCTTCCGATCAGGCACCAGCGTGTTGCGCGTCGTGAAACGCCGCACCAGCCCGGCCAGCTGCACTTCCAGCGTCGCCAGCTGGCTGTGCTCGTCTTCCCGATGCACCTGGGCCGATCTCACCCAGTCAAGAAACTCCGGATACCGCTCGACGTCGCGGACCAGGGCGTACATCTGTGCAGGCGTGTATGAAACCAGGGCGGAGCGGTTGATCTCGGGCATCGGGGAAGACTTGTAAAGTGTGAAGTGTGGAGTCCGGAGTGCGAAGTTTAACGGTTGGGAGGTTGCCGAATGGAGCGGGTGACTCCAAGTTATCATTCTGCCTTCGCCCAAACAGCTCGATATAAATACCGTGGCCAAAAAACAGCCTTCTTCCACCATTGCCCTCAACAAGCGCGCGCGCTTTGAATACAAGCTCGACGAGCGGCTGGAGGCCGGAATTGCCCTGGAAGGCTGGGAAGTCAAGGCCCTGCGCGAAGGCAAGCTGCAGTTCGGCGACAGCTACGTGCTGCTCAAAAACGGCGAGGCTTTCCTGTTCGGGTGCCTGATCACGCCACTGCCGTCGGTGTCGACCCATATCAACCCCGACCCGATGCGCACCCGCCGCCTGCTGCTGCACCGGCGCGAAATCGACCGCCTGATCGGCCTGGTCGATCGCAAGGGGCAGACGGTAGTCCCTACCGCCATGTACTGGAAACAGGGTAAAGTGAAAGTCGAGGTCGCCGTGGCCACCGGCAAGAAGCAGCACGACAAGCGGCGCGCCGAAAAGGAAAAGGACTGGCAGCGTCGGAAAGGCCGGATTCTCAAGCAGAACTGACGGCGGTATCGGTCAGCACAAGAACAGGCGAGAGCTGATGAATGACGACGAGTCGGACCGACCCATTGCCCGCCTGAGCGACCTCGACCTGATGCCGCAGCGCATCCATCGCCTGCGCATGCTGGGCATGGGCCTGGGCGCCCCGGCCATTGCCGCGGTGCTTTACGAAAACGCCGCCGCATGGCCGAGCTGGGCCATGCTCGCTTTTACCTGCGCGCTGTGGCCACAGCTCGCCCTGCTGGTCGCCCGGAAAAGCCGCTCACCGTATCGTGCCGAGCTGCGCAATCTGATACTCGACTCCGCCCAGGCCGGCTTGTGGGTGGGCCTGATGCACTTCAACCTGCTGCCGGCGGTGCTGCTGCTCACCCTGGCAACCGTCGACAAGATCAGCACGGGCATTCGACGCCTGTGGCTGTGGTCGCTGCCCGGCCTGCTCGCCGGCGTACTGACCGGCGCCGCGCTCACCGGCTTTGCCTTTCGGCCCGAGACCAGCGTATTCGTGATCATCGCGTGCATGCCGCTGCTGGTCATCCACACCATTGCCGTGAGCCTGACCACCTATCGCCTGGTGCGCAAGGTTCAGCGCCAGAATCGCCAGCTCGACGCGCTCAACCGGCGCGACCCGCTGACCGGGCTGGCCAGCCGTGACCACTGGCTGGCGCACGCCCGCCGCCTGCTCACCGCCCACCACGCCGAAGGCCGGCCCGCCAGCCTGCTTCTGGTTGACATCGACCACTTCAAGGCGGTCAACGACCGCCACGGCCACGCCGCAGGTGACGAGGCGCTGCGCCGCGTCGGCCGAGTCCTGAGCGCCCACGCTGGCGCCGACGATCTGGCCGGGCGCATCGGCGGCGACGAACTCGGCCTGGTGCTTGCCGCCGGCCGCCAGCACGCCGCTGTCGTGGCCGACGGCATTCGTCACCAGCTCGCTGCCGCAGATCCCGTCACCGCAGACAGCGACCGCGTCACCGTCAGCATCGGCCTGGCCGAAGCCGACCCGGGTGATCACGACCTGCACACCTGGATGGACGCTGCCGACCGCGCGCTCTACCGCGCCAAGCGCAGGGGCCGCAATCGCGTCGAAACCCGTGACCGCGCGTCGGCACCGGCGCTCAGCGACAAGCACCGCGCCGCCTGAAGGGAAACCGCTTGCGGAACTTCTGCCCGAACTGCTAGTCTATGTATACAACTTCGGGGGCGTTCCGGCTTCGACGTGGATCGGACGTACCCTGGGGCATGCCGAGGTCTCAGCTACCCTCGTAAAACCGGCTGAACCAAAGTTAGTTGCCAACGACGACAACTACGCACTGGCTGCCTAAAAACCAGCCTGCTCCCGACCGTTTGAGCCTGCGCTTTCGATTCGGGATCATTCAGCAGGATCGCTTCATGTCGCGTCTCGGGGCATTGAAGTTAAACCAAACCGGGACTGGTCGTTGCGTATGCCCTGCCCCTCGGGCGGCGTAACGACGAGAAAAAATCGAGCGGGCTAAGCATGTAGAACCAGGATCAGATGGTTCGCGGACGCGGGTTCGACTCCCGCCGCCTCCACCAAGATCCCCCGACGAAAAGCCGGCCCGCGCGCCGGCTTTTTTGTGTCCGGGCGCTCAGGCCTTCTCCTCTTTCAGTCTTCTGCGCTCTGCCTGTCGCTGCGCAGCCCCTTCAAGCGCCGGGGAACGGACTCGAGTGACTGCCTGATTTCCGGATACGTACCCCAGGGGTCGGTTTTATGCGCCAGGCGACGGAAGATGTTTTTCAGCTTGTATTCTTGCGGGCTGAAATCGGCAGCCAGGGCCTCATTCCAGTCCAGCGGGGCGGCCACCGGGGCGCCGGGGCGGGCGCGCAGGGCGTAAGGCATGACCGTGGTCTGGCCCTCGGCGTTGCGGTAGATGTCGAGGTAGACGCGCCGGCCGCGCTTGTTCTTGCGCTGTTCGACAGTGAGCTCATCGCAATGGCGCCGGGCCAGATGTTCGGCCATCGAGCGGGCGATATTGCGGGCCCGGTCGAAGCCCAGGTCGCGCCGGCAGGGAATATGGACGTGCAGGCCGCGCGAGCCGCTGGTCTTTACGAAGCTTTGCAGCTCCAGCGCCCGGCACAGGTCGCGCACCGCGCGAGCGGCGAACTGAACCTTGCCGAAATCCTCATCGGAGGGGTCGAGGTCGAAGATGATGTGATCGGGTCGGCTGATACGGTCGATACGCGACAGGGCGACGTGCGGGGTGATCATGCCCTGATCGGCCAGATAGACAAGCGTGGCGGTGTTTTCAACCACGACATGATCGACGCTGCCGCCGTCTTTCTTGCTCAAGGTGGCGGTCTTGATCCAGTCGGGAAAGTAGTCGGCCGCCTGCTTCTGATAAAACCCGTCCTCGTCGATGCCGTCGGGAAAACGCTCGATCGACAGCGGTCGGTCTTTGGCATGGGGCAGCGCGTATTCGCCGATGCGGCGGTAGTAGTCGATGACCTCGCCCTTGGTGATCGAGTCCGCGGGGAAGAACAGCTTGTCGAGCCGCGAGAGCTCGATTTCGATGCGGTCGACGCAGATGGTCTTGTCCGTGCTCACTGGCTGCCCTCCGGCTGCTCTCTGACCACCTCTTCGGCCGCCTTGTCGTCGCGCAGGCCCAGAAAGCTGGGGTGGCGCAGCTTGCCGCTGGCTGTCCATTCGGTAAAGGCGAATTCGCCGACCAGATCGGGCCGGACCCAGTGCACGCCGCGCTCGTCGATGGCCTGGCCATCGTCGAAGGGGCAGGTCTTGCGCGCTCGCGCCTCGAGCTTTTTGGTCAGTTGTTGCAGGGTTTTTTCGTCGAAGCCGGTGCCGACCCTGCCGGCATAGCGCAGCCTGCCGTCGCGGTAGTGGCCGACCAGCAGCGCGCCGAAGCCGCTGCGCTGCCCTGAGGGCTCGGTATAGCCGCCGATGACCAGCTCCTGGCCGGCGGTGCACTTGAACTTGAGCCACTTGCCCGAGCGGGAACTGGCATACACCGCCCCCGCATCCTTGGCGATGATGCCCTCCCAGCCCTTGCGGCAAGCCTCCTGAAACAGGGCCTGGCCGCACTCATTGCGGTGCGGCGTGAAGCGGACGGGCGAGCGGAACCGAAGGGCATGGCGCAGCAAACGCTTGCGGGCGCGAGTGTCCAGCCGGCGCGTGTTCTTGCCGTCGAAATGCAGCAGGTCGAAGACGTAATAGAAAACCGGAATATCCGAATTTCGCGCCGCCTGTTCGTCGTCGATCTGCATGCGCCCCTGCAGCCGAGAGAAGCTGGTGACCGCCCCGTCGAAGGCGACGATTTCGCCGTCGACAACAAAGGGTTTGTCGGCCACCTCGCTCAGCGCCTCGATCAGTTCCGGATAGGTGCGGCTGATGTGCTTGCCGTTGCGAGTTTTCAACTGCGTCCGGCTGCCGTCGAAGAAGGCCAGCGCGCGCTCGCCGTCGAACTTGCGCTCGAAAATCCAGTCCGGATCGGAGAAACGCCGGTCGGTCAGGCGCGCGAGCATGGGCGAGAGCGAATCCGGCAGCGCCTCGTCTTCAAGCCGGTCGGCCTCGGCGGCGTTCAGGCGGGCGAACAGCTCAGTCATCGTCGGACGCCTCGTCGTCGAGCTCGTCGATAGTGCGCCCGCTCAGAACCGACTTCGGCTCGCTCGAGACCGGGTTGCGGCGCGCATCGGCGTGCTCGTCGTCCATCTTGATCAGCAGCCACTGCTCGCCGTCGTCGCTGTCGGCGCCGCGAAAGCGCTGCAGCGCATACCCGCCGCTGATCTTCTCACCGTGGAGCCGGATCAGGGCATGCCCGTCGCCAAGCGCCCGGGCCAGCGACTTTGTGCTGCCGTTCTTTTCGGTAATGTTCTCGTAGCGACCGCGATCCCACACGATCACGCGCCCGGCGCCGTAGTGGCCTGCGGGGATCACACCCTCGAAATCGGCATAGTCGAGCGGATGGTCTTCGGTGGGAATGGCCAGGCGCTTGGCGCGCGGATCGGTCGAAGGCCCCTTGGGTACGGCCCATGATTTCAGGGCGCCGTCGACCTCGATGCGGAAATCGAAATGATGACTGCTGGCAGCGTGCTCCTGGATGACGAAGATCGGCTCGTTGCCGCCCTTGCGCTGGCCGCCCTTCGGCTCCGGCGTGGCCGAGAAATCGCGCTTGCTTTGGTAGTCCGAAGAACTCATGACGCCCTGCCCGCGCAGCGATGCGCACGTTGGCCCGTCAGCGCAGTGTACCCTGTCGAAGTCGGGCGCACCGGCGATGGCGCTACACTCGGGCTTCAAACCGGCGGCGATCGCGCTTTCGCGCTGGCCAGGCCGCCTGGCGCGAGCGGCTGTTTGCCTTCATGGCCCGCAACGCCATGGACCCGACCGAGTACTACCAGATCCCGGCCGATCGCACCGTGGTGCCGGGCTTGCGCGTGCGTATCTGAACAGGCTACCCGACCGCCACTCTCCGCGGTAGACTCTCGCGATGCATATCGCCACGCTGATGCTCATCATTCTCGCCGCCGGGCTGGCCAGTCAATGGCTGGCCTGGCAACTGCGTGTGCCGGCAATCGTCATCCTGATCGCTGCCGGCCTGCTGCTGGGGCCGATCGGCGGCGTGGTCGATCTGGCCCTGGCGCCGGGCGAGGTCAACGAACTGATCGGCTTCGGGGTGGCCATCATCCTGTTCGAAGGCGGCATGGATCTCAAGCTTGGCGAGCTCAAGCGAGTCGGCCACGGCATCGCCCGGCTGACGACGCTCGGGCCGCTGCTGGCCTGGGGCCTGGGAACCCTGGCGGCTTTCCATGTCGCCGGCCTGGACTGGCCGGTGGCCGTGGTCATCGGCGCTATCCTGGTAGTCACCGGGCCGACGGTGGTCTCGCCGCTGCTGCGCCAGGCGCGGCTGAACAAGGAGACCGCATCACTGCTGAAGTGGGAAGGCATCGTCAATGATCCGGTCGGCGTGCTGCTGGCAGTGCTGGCGGTCCAGTACTTCACCATTTCACCGGCGGACCTGAGCGAGATCTTCTGGGGCCTGGGCAAAGCCATCGGCGTTGCCCTTGTGCTCGGCGGCGCCGGTGGCTGGTTGACCGGCTGGTTCTATCGTCGCGGCGTGGTTCCGGCTCACCTCAAGCCGCCGATGCTGATGGTGCTGGTGCTCGTCGCCTTCTGGCTGAGCAATCAGGTGCAGCATGAAGCCGGCCTGCTGACGGTCACGCTCATGGGGCTGGTGCTGGGCAACATGCGCCTGGTCGAGCGCGAGCCGCTGCGCCACTTCAAGGAAAACCTCACCGTGGTGCTGCTGTCGGTGCTGTTCATCGTCATTCCGGCTCAACTCCACGTCTCTCAGCTTGAATCGATCGGGCTGTCTTCGCTGCTGTTCGTGGCCGTGATGCTTTTCATCGTGCGTCCGGCAAGCGTGGCCCTGGCCACCCTGGGCGCGCCGATGCGCTGGCAGGACAAGCTGCTGCTGGCCTGGATCGCGCCGCGCGGCATCGTGGCCGCCGCCACCGCAGCCCTGTTCGGCCCGGCGCTGGTTGCCGCCGGCCACCCACAGGGTGAGCAGCTCATGCCGCTGGTCTTTCTGGTGATTCTGGTGACCGTCGTGGTCCACGGTGCCACGCTGGGCGTACTCGGGCGGCGCCTGAATCTGGCCGCCCAGGCGGCCAACGGCCTGCTGATTGCCGGCGCCAGCGACTGGAGCCGGGCGCTGGCAAACACGCTGATGGCGCACGATATCAAGGTCATGATCGCCGACGGGTCGTGGCATCGGCTCAAACGCGCGCGCATGGATGGCATTCCCGTCTACTACGGCGAGCTGCTGTCGGAGCACGCCGAACACGAGCTTGAAATCGAGCACCTGAGCTATCTGCTGTGTGCAACCGACAACGGTTATTACAACGCGCTGGTGTGCAAAGCCCTGGGCGCGCGCTTCGGCCACCACCGCACCTTCCAGCTGCCGCCGCCGCGTGAATCCAACAACGAAAAGCGTCGGTTGACGCTACAGCAGCGCGGCTACTTCGCGTTCAAGCCACCAATGGATGCCTACACGCTCAGCAAGCGGATGACCGAGGGCTGGCGCATTCAGACCACGCGGCTGGGGAAGAACATGTCGCTCGAGCAGTTCGAGAAGCGAATGGGCGAGCCCGGTGAGGACTGGCTGCTGCTTGGCAGCGTATCGCCGGAGGGGCGTTTCCGGCTGTTCTCGCGCGAACACCGTTCCACCCCCGACGACAATGGCCTGTTGCTCCACTTTTCCCCGCAAGCGTCGCCTGCCTCCGAGCCGGACGGACGCTGAGCGCGCAGCCGCCGGGCGCATCACCATCAATCATCAACCGTGGCGGATGAACCAGCAGCGATGAATGCGGCGATTGCGCTCGAAATCCCGCGGGATGGACCAGCCGGTGCGGTCTTCCACTGACCAGCGCTCACACAAGGCCTTGTCCAGCTTGAAGTTCCCCAGGTTGTTGGAAAACACCAGCGTCCCGTCGCCCGCAAGACAGCGCATGGCCTGATCGATCAGCCCGGCGTGATCGCGCTGAATGTCGAGGTTGCCGTCCATGCGCTTGGAGTTGGAAAAGCTCGGCGGGTCGAGAAAGATCAGATCGAATTTCTCGCTGCAGGCGGCCAGCCACTGGCGCGCATCGGCGTGCAGCGTGCGGTGGCGCGGGTGGTCGCAGCCGTTGAGCGCGAGATTGCGGCGCAGCCAGGCCAGATAGGTTTTTGACAGATCCACGCTGACGCTGGCCCTGGCGCCTCCCACCGCGGCATGAACCGTAGCCGCACCGGTGTAGCAGAACAAGTTGAGCACGCGCTTGTTGGCGGCGCGCTGGCCCAGCCAGTGCCGCACCGGACGGTGATCTAGGAACAGGCCGGTATCCAGATAGTCGGTCAGGTTGACTTCCAGCCGGCAGGCACCCTCGCGCACCACCAGCGTGCGCGCCTGCTCGCTCAAGCGCTGGTACTGCTCAGCCCCGCGCTGGCGGCGACGAACCTTGAATACCATGCGTTCGGGCGGCACCCCCACGGCTGCCGGAATGGCCGTCAGCGCCGCGCGCAGACGAGACAGAGCCTTGCCCGGATCAACGCTGCCCGGTGCCTGATACTCCTGAACATGCAGCCAGTCGCCCGACTCACTGCCGTAGAGGTCGATTGCCAGCGCATACTCGGGGATATCGGCATCGTAGAGCCGGTAGCAGGTCACGCCCTCGCGATCGAGCCAGCGTTTCAGCTGCCGCCGGTTCTTGTGCAGGCGATTGACCAGATCCTGTGCCGGCGCTGCCCGCGGCCCTTCGCCTTCGCTTGCCGCTGCGAGCTCGAAGCGCTCGAGCCGGCATTCCAGCGGGCCATTGAACATCTGCCAACTCTTGTCGGGCCGCAGCCCGATCTGGCAACCGGCGCCGTTGAGCACGAGCGCGTGCCAGCCGGGAAATTGGCTGCGCAGCACCTCGCCCAGCCGCAGATACAGCGGCAGCAGCTCGTGTTCATCGCCGATCCGCTCGCCATAGGGCGGATTGGTGGCAATCAGGCCACGATTGACGCCGGCCGGCGCCGAGGCCGCTGAAAGCTCGCGCCGCTCGACGTGAACGCGACCACTCAGGCCGGCGCGCTCGACGTTGCTCAAAGCCAGGCGCACGGCCGAGCGGTCGTGATCGAAAGCCACGATCGGCGGCAGCTTTCCCTCGCCGGCCTCCTGTCGCTCGAGTGCTTCGTCGACCAGCCCTTTCCAGAGTGCATCGTCATGGCCGCGCCAGCGCTGAAAGCCAAAGCGTGTGCGCAGCAGACCGGGAGCGGTATCAGCGGCCATCCAGGCGGCCTCGATGGCCAGCGTGCCCGAGCCGCACATCGGGTCGACAAAGCCGCCGCCGGCGGCGGCAATCGCCGGCCAGTCGCCGCGATAAAGCATGGCCGCGGCGAGATTCTCCTTCAGCGGCGCGGCCACGCCCGTCTCGCGATAACCGCGCCGGTGCAGGCTCTCGCCCGACAGATCGATGGCCACGCTCACGGTGGTGCGCTGCATGTGCACGTTGATGCGAACATCGGGCTGGCGGATGTCGACCGACGGCCGCGCGCCGTCGCGCTGACGAAGCTGGTCGACGACGGCGTCCTTAACGCGCTGGGCGGCAAACCGGCTGTGTGAAATCGCGGGCTTGATGCCGGTAAAGTCCACCGCCAGCGTGCTGTCCACGCCCAGATGCGCCGACCAGTCGATCCGGCCGACGCCGCGGTAGAGGGCCGCATCATCTTCTGCTTCGAACTGCCCGATGGGCAGCAACACGCGGTTGCCGACGCGCGACCACAAGCAGCTGCGGTAGGCATCCCCGAGCACACCGTGAAACAGCACGCCGCCGCGCTGCGGCCTGACCTGGCTCAGACCAAGCGATGTGAGCTCCCAGGCCAGCAGATCCGAAAACCCGCGCGGCGCGGTGACAAAGAATTGCAGAGCGGAATTTTCCATTGAAACGCCAGCGGGACCGATCAACGCCAGTCTATCCGAATCCGCACCGTGAGCTGAGGATGCGTTAACCTTGTTCCGGATCCTTTCCCCACCTTCATGGAGTTGAACCTTGCTTTCCAGTATGACCCGGTCAATATCGCGCCTCGCTCTAGCCTCTGCCCTGGCGCTGACGCCGCTTTTCCCGCTCCAGGCCGCCGAAGTGATGGTGGCGCCCGGGATAACCAACGGCGGCGAAAAAACGGTTAACGCCAGCCTTGCATTCGACTGGCCGCAGCGCTGGTTCGAAAGCGAAACCGGCTATTTCGGCGGCTACTGGAACGTCGCCTACACCTGGTGGGAGGCCGGATACTTCCGACAGAATGAGCATTCACTGTCGTTTTCACCGGTATTGACCTATCGTTTCAACTCCGCCGGCTGGCAGCCGTTCGTGGAGGCCGGCATCGGCGCGGCATATTTCACCGACAAGCGCGTGGGCGACCAGCACCTGGGCTCGCGGGCTCACTTCGAGGACCGTTTTGCGCTGGGCCTGCAGATGACGCCGCGCGATGCCCTGAGGCTGCGGGTGATTCACTACTCCAATGCCGGACTGAAAGACCCCAATGAAGGCATCAACAGCTGGTCGCTGGTCTACAGCCGGCGGTTCTGATCGCCTAGGCCGATTTGTGGCTGCTGCGGTCATCTTCCGCGGCAGCACTCTCGGAGTCGCCGGCGGCGTCGGTCGGCTCGCTGTCTGACGTTCGGGCATCGTGCCGTTCGTGGTCAGCGGCCGGCTCACTTTCGGCTCGGGCCTCCGCGCTTTTTTCAGGCTCACTGCCAAACGGCTCGGGCCCGCCCGGGTCGGGCGTGGATGCGCTCGGGGCACCGATGTGGCGCAGGCGAACTTCCTGCTGACCGACCTGGGGCATGCGGTCGCGCACGGCCTGCTTGTCAACCAGGCGATCAGCGCCGTCGCTCAGGTGATCGAAAACCTTCTTGTAGCTGTCGGTCAGTTCGTTGATGAGCCCGGCAGTCTGGACGAAGTGCTCGTTGACCTCCTCCCTGAAACGGTCGTTTTCGGCCTTGAGCTGGCCAACCGTGGGGGTATGGGTTCTTCGCGCCATGACGAGCCAGACAACGCCGGATCCGACGATGAGCCCCACGATGGCACCGATAATGCCCCAGGTCATACTGTCCATTCAGCTACTCCTGCAGTTTTGGAAATGAAATTGGACACCATGGTAACAACTGGCCGGTGGTCGGCCCTTCATCTTTTGCTGTCCTTCCAGCGCAGCTCATAGAGATCATGGCGGCGGTCGGCCAGATTGCGCACCGATCCGTGGGAGCGGATCTCGCGCAGGTTGTCCAGATCAAGATCCGCGATCAGCATGGTCTCGGTGTTGGGCGTGGCCTCATGAGCGATGGCATCGTGCGGAAAGGCAAAATCCGAGGGCGTGAACACCGCAGCCTGCGAATACTGCATGTCCATGTTCTCCACCCGCGGCAGGTTGCCGACCGAGCCGGTGATGACGACGTAGCATTCGTTTTCGATAGCGCGCGCCTGGGCGCAACGGCGCACTCTCAGATAGGCGTTGCGGGTGTCGACCCAGTAGGGCACGAACAGGATATTCATGCCGCCATCGGCCAGCAGGCGCGGCAGCTCCGGGAATTCCACGTCGTAGCAGATCAGGATTCCGATCCGGCCGCAGTCGGTATCGAAAACCCGAACCCGGTCGCCGCCCTTGAGGCCCCAGTAGCTGACCTCGTCGGGGGTGACATGGACCTTGTACTGGCGGTCCCAGGTGCCGTCGCGCCGGAGCAGATAGCAGACGTTACGCAGCCGCTGGCCATCATATTCGGGCATCGAGCCGGCGATGATGTTGATGTTGTATGAGACGGCCAACTGCTGCATGCGCTCACGGATGGCCTCGGTGTAGCCCGCAAGCTGACGCACCGCTCCGGCCGGGCCCTGATCATTCCAGGCTGCCATCAACGGGCCGTTGAAGAATTCGGGAAACAGCACGACGTCGGCCTGATAGCCGGATACGGCATCGACGAAGTACTCGATCTGGCTATAGAGATCCGCGAGTGAATCGGTTTGCCGCATCTGCCACTGCACGGCGCCGACGCGAACATCGGAGGGGCGGCCGCCGATCATCTTCTGCTCGCCCTCCTCGTGGTACACATTGACCCACTCGAGAAGGACAGCGTGGCCGGCGGAATCCCGATCATCCGGGAGATAGTCGCGCACGATGCGGCGCACCTGAAAGTCGTTGGCCAGCTGAAAGGTCAGAATCGGATCAGCCAGTTCGCGGGCGCGCACGCCGGCCACATATTGCTGCGGCGTCATCCGATCGGCGTGGTGGCGATAGCCGGGGATGCGACCGCCAACAACGATGCCGCGCAGATTGAGGTTTTCACACAATTCCTTGCGGGCATCGTAGAGACGACGCCCCAGGCGGAGATCGCGGTAGTCGGGGTGGACGAAGACATCCACGCCGTAGAGCACGTCACCACGCGCATCATGCGTGGTCAGGTAGCCGTTGCCGACGATATCCCAGTAGCGGTGATCCTGACCCCAGCGGCTGTATTTGACGATCAGCGAAATGGCGGCGGCCACCACCTTGCCGTTGTCCTCGATGCAGATCTGGCCTTCCGGGAAGCGCGTGACCTGCGACTCGAACTGCTCGCGCTCCCAGGCACCGTCCATGCCCGGGTAGACACGCTCCATGATCTCGGCGATATCGTCGTAGTCTTCCTTGCGCGAGGGACGCAGGATAAGGCGGTGGGATTCCGTGTTGCCGTCGAACGGGTTCATCGCTGGACCTCGGGCATCATTCTGATTCGAGACTCGACTTCTTACTCGGTCGTTCCAGCTTGAGCCCGGTAGACGGTCTCGCCGCCAACCACCGTACGCAGCACCTTGATGTCGGCCAGTTCCGAAGGCTCGATCTCGAAGGGATCGGCGTCGATGACGATGAAATCAGCCTGTTTGCCCACCACCAGGCTGCCGACCCGCTGCTCGGCAAAGCCGGCACGAGCCGCATCGACAGTAAAGCCGCGCAAGGCCTGCTCGAGACTCAGCGCCTCCTGCGCACGCCAGCCGCCCGGCGGCTGGCCGTCGCGCTGGCGGGTCACGGCCGCATGGATTCCCAGCCAGGGATTGACCGGCTCGACCGGAAAGTCGGAGCCCAGCGCCAGGTGAATGCCGTGCTCGAGCATCGATGCCCAGGCATAGGCCCCCTGCAAGCGGCTTTCTCCCAGACGCTCGCCGGCCCAGCGCATGTCCGAGGTGGCGTGGGTCGGCTGCATGCTGGCGATGATGCCGTGCTCGGCCAGGCGCGGAATATCGTCGGGATGGATGATCTGAACGTGCTCGATGCGCTGCCGGCCGGGATTGTCGGGATGAGCCTCCTGGCCGGCGGCCAGGGCGTCGATGACCTGACGATTGGCGGCATCGCCAATGGCGTGAATGCCGAGCTGCAGACCGCAGCCCATGGCGCGGTCGACCAGCGCCTGGAGGTCGGCGTCGGATTCGAACAGCAGGCCGCGGTTGCCGGGATCGTCGCTGTAGTCGCTCAGCAGCGCTGCGCCGCGGCTGCCCAGGGCACCGTCAGCGTAGAGCTTGACCGAGCGCGCCTTGAGCCGATCGCCGGAATGGGCACCTTCTCGGCACAAGTGGTCCAGCATGGCGTCATCGCCGTCGGCGAAGGCAGTGATGCGAACCGACAACGTCCCGGCGCGGTCGCGCTCGCGAAACAGGCGAAAATCTTCCAGGCTGGCGCCCATGTCGTGGGCGCCGGTCAGGCCAAGCCGGCTCATCTCGGCCAGCGCCAGGTCGAGCGCGCGTTCACGCGCCTCCGGCCCTGGTGTCGGCACCGCCTCGCTGATGAAACGCATCGCCGTATCAATGAGCACGCCCTCGGGCGCGCCATCGTCATCGCGACGGATATCACCGCCCTGCGGCTGCCAATCGCCCGAAAGATCGCGCTTTGCCGCATTCAGCGCCGCCGAGTTGGCCCAACCGGCGTGGCCGTCCACCCTTACCAGCCACACGGGGCGCTTCGGAAAGGCTGCATCCAGGTCGGCTGCGGTGGGGAAGCGCTGCCCGGGCCACAGGGTCTGATCCCAGCCGCGGCCGGTCAACCAGGCATCGTCGGGCAGGCGCTGAGCGTGCTCGCGCAGGCGATCGAGCACCACCTCGATGCTGTCGGCGCCCACCAGGTCAGCCTGCAAACGCGCCAGCCCCAGACCCATGACGTGGCCGTGGGCATCAATCAGGCCCGGAAGAATCGTTCGTCCGCCGACATCCGTCGCCGGCAGCTCGGGATGGTGGCTTTGCAGCCCCTCGGCATCGCCCAGAAAGACGATGCGGCCCTCGTCGTCCCAGGCCATGGCTGCGGCGGTCTCTCCGCTCAAGGTATGGATGCGGGCGTTGACGACAGCGCCGGGCTCTGCTGCCGCCGCAGCCAGCGACAGCAACAGCAGTAAAACAAACAATGACAAACGTGGCATGGCAGGATCAACCGTGTAGGGACAAGGGAAACTGCAGCAAGTCTCCGACTCCGCCAGCGTTTCGTCAAGTGCGCGTCAACGGCATTCGTATCCGCCGCGGGCAGGCCGAGAGAGCCCGGCGCGGGCGGTATAATCGGATGCCATGTCACTTGCTGCCCCAGGTCCCGAAACCCGCGTCTATCGGCCCGCCGAGCTCAACCGCGAGGTCCGGTTTCATATCGAAGCCGGCTTTCCGCGGCTGTGGCTGTCGGGCGAGATCTCCAATCTGGCGCGTCCGCCCTCCGGCCACGTCTATTTCACGCTCAAGGACCAGCGCGCCCAGATTCGCTGCGCGCTGTTCAGAGGCAACGCAGGCGGCGTCGGCTTTCGCCCGGAAAACGGCATGCAGGCACTGGTGCGCGGGCGGCTGAGTCTGTACGAACCCCGAGGCGACTATCAGCTGATCGCCGACGGTATGCTCGAAGCCGGCGCCGGCGCGCTGGCCCGGGCCTTCGAGGCGCTGAAGAAAAAGCTCGAGGCCGAAGGTCTTTTCGAGGCAGCGCGCAAGCAGCCCCTGCCGCGCTGGCCCGAGCGGATCAGCGTGGTCACCTCGCCCTCGGGCGCGGCGGTGCGCGACATCGTGCAAACGCTGGCGCGCCGCTGGCCAAGCGCGGCGCTCCGGATCTACCCCAGCCAGGTTCAGGGCGACAGCGCGCCCGCCGAACTCATCCGCGCGCTGCAGGCCGCTGACCGGCACGCCTTTGGACAGATCATCCTGCTGGCGCGCGGCGGCGGCTCGCTGGAGGATTTATGGGCCTTCAATGACGAAAACCTGGCGCGCGCGATTGCCGCCTGCCACACGCCCGTCATCAGCGGCGTCGGTCATGAAACCGACTTCACCATTGCCGACTTTGTCGCCGACCAGCGCGCGGCGACGCCAACGGCTGCCGCCGTGGCCGCCACCCCGGATGGCCCGGAGCTGCTGGTCCAGCTGGGTCGCAGTCGATTGCGCCTGACGCGGGCGGTCGAGCAGACACTGCAGCGCCAGATGCAACGCCTGGACCACGCCGACAAGCGCCTGCACCAGCAGCATCCCAGGCGCCGCCTCGACGAGCTGACGCGGCGCCAAACGGATCTGGCCCGGCGCAGTACTCTGGCCATCAAGCGCCAGCTCGATAGCCACAGCCGGTGGCTCCAGGGGCTGGAAAGCCGTCTTTTCGCGCGCCACCCCGACCGCCAGCTACAGCGACTCGAGCAGCAGCTGGCCGCAGCTCACACTCGTCTTAAGCGCGCTGCCGATCACGCCACCGAACGGCGAGAACAACAGCTGGCAGCCGTGGTCCGGTCGCTCAACAACGTCAGCCCCCTGGCGGTGCTCGAGCGCGGCTACGCGGTGGTCCGGGATTCGCAGGGCCAGGCGCTAACCGAACGATGCCTGTTTGAAAAGGGAAAGAAAATCAACCTCTTGATGAGCTCATTTGAAGTGGATGCCGAGGTGGCGTCAACGCCCCGGGACGCGCGCCTGAAATGAACTATCGCCTGATCAAACCGGTAACGCACGAAGCCGAAATCAAGAAAAGCCGCTTTATCGCCCAGGCCGCACCGGTCGACGACGAAGCGGCTGCGCTGAGCTTCATCGAGCGCATCAGCGACCCGGCCGCCAACCACAACTGCTGGGCCTGGCTGATCGGCGACAGTTACCGCTTCGACGATGCCGGCGAACCCGGTGGTACCGCCGGAAGGCCCATTCTGCAGGCCATCGAAAGCCAGGGCTATGACCGCACGGTGGTGGTCGTGACGCGCTTTTTCGGCGGCATCAAGCTCGGTACCGGCGGGCTTGCCCGCGCCTACGGCGGCACGGCCAGCGAGGCGCTGCGCACCGCCGAGAGCGCGCCCATCATCCCCAGGGTACGGCTGCGTCTGAGCCTGCCTTTCGAGTTCGTCGATGCCGCCCATCATGCGCTGTCGGAATTCGAAGGCGACAAGCTGGATGAAGACTACGCCGCCGACGGCGTCACCCTGATCGTGAGCGTGCCGGCCGCCAGCCGCCAGGCCTTTGCCGAGCATATGCGCAACGCCGCCCGGGGCCAGGTTCGACTGGCCCGAATTTAGCGCACTACGCCAGCACTTCCCGGGAGTTCACGCTGCCAGCGCCTGCTCGACGGTGCCAGCCAGGTCTTCGGCCAACTGCTGCACCTGTTTTGAGTCAAAGCCCTCGACCGTCACTCGAACCACGGGCTCGGTGCCGGACGGACGCAGGATCACGCGGCCCTGCCCCCCAAGCGCTTCTTCAACGCGGCGCACGGCGGCATCAATGGTCGCGTTGTCGTTGAGCACCGCGCGCCCCTTGCCGCCGCTGGGAACGTTGATCATGACCTGAGGGCATTTGACCATGCCGGCAGTCAAATCAGCCAGGCTGCGACCGCTGCGCGCGACAACCTCGAGCACCTGCAGCGCGCTGACGATGCCGCAGCCGGTGCTGGCGCGATCAAGGCAGAGAATATGCCCGGAAGACTCGCCGCCAAGCACCCAGCCGCGCTCGATCAGCGCCTTGTGGACATGGCGGTCACCAACGGCGCTGCGCACAAAATTGACGCCGCGCTCAACAAGCGCCTGCTCAAGGCCGAAGTTGCTCATCACGGTGCCAACCACCCCGCCCCGAAGCCCGCCGTCGGCATGCCGCGCCTCGGCCAGAACGTAGAGAATCTGATCGCCATCGACCAGTTCGCCGCGATGATCGACCATCACCACGCGGTCACCGTCGCCGTCAAAGGCCACGCCCAGGTCGGCGCGCTCGGCGGTCACCATGCGCGCGAGGTTGTCGGGCCAGGTCGAGCCGCATTCGCGGTTGATATTGACCCCGTCAGGGCGGTCGAAAATACTGACGACTTCCGCGCCCAGCTCACGGAACACGGCCGGGGCGATGCGGTAAGTCGCGCCATTGGCCGAATCGACAACGATCTTGAGCGCTTCCAGGCGGGTACCCCAGGTCACGGTGCCCTTGCAGTATTCGACGTAGCGACCCACGGCGTCGTCAATGCGCCGGGCCTTGCCCAGGTCTTCTGGCTTGACCTGCACGAACGGCTCATCGAGGCGCGCTTCAATGGCGCGCTGCAAATCGTCATCCAGTTTCTGGCCATCGCGCGAGAAGAACTTGATGCCGTTGTCTTCGAACGGGTTGTGCGAAGCCGAAATCACGATGCCAGCGGCCGCGTGCATGCTGCGCGTCAGATGCGCAATGGCCGGCGTCGGCATCGGGCCCAGCAGCAGAATATCGACCCCGGCGGCCGACAGGCCGGCCTCCAGCGAGGACTCGAAAAGATAGCCGGAGATGCGCGTGTCCTTGCCGATGACCACGGTCGCTTCCTCGCCGAAGGTCTCGATGAGCACGCGACCGGCTGCCCAGCCCAGCTTGAGCATGAAATCGGCCGTGATCGGCGGCTCGCCGACATGACCGCGGATGCCGTCGGTTCCGAAGTACTTCATTGCTGCCATTATTAAAACCCTTTGTTTTCAATGGTTACCGGCGCATTCCTGACCGCCTGCAATACCTTCAGTGCGTCAACCGTCTCGGCAACGTCGTGGGCCCGGATGATGGCTGCACCCTTCTGGGCGGCCAGCAGATGGGCGGCCACCGAGGCAGCCACGCGATCGGCGGCGCACTCGCGGCCGGTCAAGGTCCCGAGCATGGACTTGCGCGACATGCCGACCAGAATCGGAAAGCCGATCGCGACCAGCTCGTCGAGCCGCGCCAGCAGCTCGAGGTTGTGATCCAGCGTCTTGCCGAACCCGAACCCGGGATCGAGCACGATCCGGGCCGGATCGATGCCGGCGCTTTTGGCAATCCGTACCCGCGCGTGGAGAAAGTCACGGATATCGTCGACCACCGCATCGTAGCGCGGGTTGTCCTGCATCGTGCGCGGCTTGCCGAGCATGTGCATGATGCACACCGGCACCCCCAGATCGGCGATGGCTTCGGCCACACCTTCACCCCGCAAGCCGTTGATATCGTTGACCATCGAGGCGCCCGCGGCAACCGCACGCCGCATCACCGCGGGCTTGGCCGTATCGATCGAAACCGGCACGTTGGTGGCCGCAACAATGCCTTCGATGACCGGCAGCACGCGTTCAAGCTCTGCGCACTCGGTGACGGGATCAGATCCGGGCCGCGTGGATTCTCCGCCCACATCCAGCAGATCGGCTCCGGCGGCGGCCAGCGCCAGCGCATGTTCAACCGCGCGCCCGGAATCGAGATAGCGGCCGCCGTCGGAAAAGGAGTCCGGCGTGACGTTGACCACGCCCATGACCAGGGTCTGTCCGGTCGCGTGCGCTTGTTGCAAGCGTTGTTCGAGCGTATCGGTCATGGCCTCGCAGGCATTGGAAGGTTCCCGGCGGCATTCTATCGCGTCGAAGCTCGCGCGCGCCCGGTGATTTCAGGTCAGAAATCGGAATGCGCTCGGGGTGCGGTGGCGATATGCTTTCTGCCATGAACCAGACTGACCACCAGATGGAAAGGCTCGCTGCGGCCCTGAAGGCCGCCGCCGAGAACGAGTTCGACATCGACGTGAACGGCCTGGCCGAGCTGGCCGGCTACAGCGCGGGCCATTTCCAGCGCGTGTTCCGTCGCTGCATTGGGATCAGCCCCGGCCGATTCCTGCGGCATGCACGCATTGACCGCTTCGCCGAGCTGCTGCGCAGCGGCCGAAGCGTCACCGAGGCGGCGCACGAGGCCGGGTTCGGATCCTCCAGCCGTGCCCATCAGGCTGCACGCGATGGCCTGGGCATGTCGCCATCGCGCCTGGCCCGGGGCGGCCAGGGCCTGCTCATTCATCACGGCATTGCCGACTGCCGCCTGGGCCGGGTGCTGGTGGCAGCCACTGAACGCGGGCTGTGCGCGGTGCTGCTGGGAGACCACGAGGACGACCTGCTGGCGGACCTGCGGCGACGCTTTCCCCGTGCCGAGCTGCGAGCAGGCAGCGGCCGTTTCCAGTCAACGCTCGATCGTGTCGTGAGCCTGATCGATCAGGCGGCAGAGCGGCCCCCTTCTCTGCCGCTGGATCTGTACGGCACGGTCTTTCAGAAAAGGGTCTGGGATGCGCTGCAGGATATTCCGCCGGGGCGCACGACGACCTACGGTGAACTGGCGCAGCGCGTCGGCCTGCCCGGCGGCGCCCGAGCCGTGGCCCAGGCGTGCGGCGCCAATCCGGTGTCGGTGGTCGTGCCCTGCCATCGCGTGGTGGCCGCCGATGGCGGGCTTGGGGGGTATCGGTGGGGGATGGAGCGGAAGCGGGCGTTGTTGGCGCAGGAGCAGCGTGACGCGTAGATGCGTTGGCTCGTTACCTGGTTGGCTGGTTAGCCGGTTCGGCAGCCGATGGGCTGGCGGGGCGGACAAGCCACGCAAGGGCGTGCAGAGACGACGCGCTGGATCGCGATCTGGAGATCGCTCCCACAAAACCTTGCCGGCAATTATTTGTTGGAGCGGCCTCCAGACCGCGATAAGCGCTCCGGCTGGCAGCGCAATTCGCGGCGGAGCCGCCCCGCAACAACGTCAGATGCCGAACCAGCGAACTCGCGAACGAGCCAACCAGCCAACAGGCTCATCCAAGCGCCGGCTCGCCCGACGGCTCCTCGCCCTTGTCATCGCCATCGCCGCCCGACGGCGGCTCGCTGTCGTTCCAGCCTTTAGGCGGATCGGGCTCGTGGCCATCCATGATCTGGTCGATCTGCTTCGAATCGATGGTTTCGTAGCGCATCAGGGCATCCGCCATCAAGTGCAGCTGCTTGTCGTGCTCTCGCAGGATCCCGGTGGCCTGTTCGTAAGCCACGTCGACGATACGGCGCACTTCCTTGTCGATCTTGCGGTGGGTTTCATCCGAGATGCTCTTGTGCTGGGTCACCGAGCGTCCGAGAAAGACTTCATCCTCGCTCTCGTCGTATGAAAGCGGCCCGAGCTCGTCGGATAGCCCCCACTTGGAAACCATGTTGCGTGCGATCGCGGTTGCGCGCTCGATGTCGTTGGACGCGCCGGTGGTGACCTTGTCCTTGCCGTAGATCAGCTCCTCGGCGATGCGGCCGCCGAACAGGCTGGCCAGCTGCGATTCGAGCTGGGTCTTGTTCTGGCTGTATTTGTCCTCTTCGGGCAGGAACATGGTCACGCCCAGCGCTCGCCCGCGCGGAATGATGCTGACCTTGTAGACCGGGTCGTGGTCGGGCACGATGCGGCCGACAATCGCGTGGCCGGCCTCGTGGTAGGCCGTCAGGCGCTTGTCTTCTTCGGACATGACCATCGACTTGCGCTCGGCGCCCATCATGATCTTGTCCTTGGCCAGCTCGAAATGCCGCTGCTCTACCGACTTGCTGTCTTCGCGGGCGGCAAACAGAGCCGCCTCATTGGCCAGATTGGCCAGATCGGCGCCGGAGAAGCCCGGCGTGCCGCGCGCAATCACGCGCGCGGCGACATCGTCGCCCAGCGGCAGCTTGCGCATGTGCACTTTCAGGATCTGCTCGCGCCCCTTGATATCGGGCAGGGGCACAACCACCTGGCGGTCGAAACGGCCCGGCCTGAGCAACGCCTGGTCGAGCACGTCCGGACGGTTGGTGGCCGCGATCATGATGATGCCTTCGTTGCCCTCGAAGCCGTCCATTTCCACCAGCAGCTGGTTGAGCGTCTGTTCGCGCTCGTCGTGACCGCCGCCCAGGCCGGCGCCACGCTGACGGCCAACGGCGTCGAGCTCGTCAATGAAGATGATGCACGGCGAGTGCTTCTTGGCGGTTTCGAACATGTCGCGAACGCGCGAGGCACCCACGCCGACGAACATCTCGACAAAATCCGAGCCGGAAATGGAGAAGAACGGCACCTTGGCCTCGCCGGCAATGGCGCGCGCCAGCAAAGTCTTGCCGGTACCCGGCGGGCCGACCATCAGGATGCCCTTGGGAATGTTGCCGCCCAGGCGCTGGAATTTGGCCGGATCGCGGAGAAAATCGACCACCTCGACGACTTCGTCCTTGGCCTCCTCGCAGCCGGCGACATCGCCGAAGTTGACCTTGACCTGGTCTTCGCCCTGCAGCTTGGCGCGCGACTTGCCGAAGCTCATGGCGCCGCCGCGGCCGCCCGCGCCGCCCTGCATCTGGCGCATAAAATAAACCCACAAGCCGACCAGCACCAGCACCGGCAGCAGGCTGATGAGAATGTCGACGATGATGGAGCGCTTTTCGGGCGGCTCGCTAAAAATCTCAACGTCGTTGTCGAGCAGATCCTTGATGAGCCCGTCGTCGCGCGGTGCGGTCACCCGGAATTCCTCGCCATTGCGGGTCTTGCCGGTGATGGTCTTGCCGCCGAAGCCCTCCTCCTGGATCACCACGCTGGTTACTGCACCGCTCTCGACGCTTTCCAGAAACGTCGAATAATTCATATCACGTGGCTGCGCATCAGGCTGCGAGTAGTGGCTGAACACGCTCATCAGCACGACGGCGATGATGATCCACATCACCAGGTTCTTGGCAAAATCACTCAAAACGTTCAACTCCGGCTATGGGTGCCTTGATTACAGATCAGATTCTACGACAACGCAATCGTCGCCGTGTTCAGGGCCGACGGTTTCTCGCCACCAGGTAAACCTCCCGACTCTCGGCGCGTGACGCCGCCGGCTTGCGCACATGCACGGTGGTATACGTGCCGCGCAGCTGCGCCAACAGGGCATCAAAGCCCTCGCCCTGAAACACCTTGACCACGAACACGCCGTCAGCCGCCAGCCAATCAGCGGCAAACGCGGCGGCCAGTTCGGCCAGGTGCATGCTGCGGGCCTGATCGGACGGACCGATACCCGAGATATTGGGGGCCATATCCGAGAGCACAAGGTCGGCCCGGCGGCCTTGCATGGCGGCTTCGAGCTCGGCCAGCGGCTCATCCTCGCGAAAATCGCCCTGGATAAAGGTCACGCCATCGATCGGCTCCATGGGCAGAATATCGAGCGCAATGACCCGCCCTTTGCGGCCGACCTTCTCGAGAGCAACCTGGCACCAGCTCCCCGGCGCCGCGCCCAGATCGACCACGAACTGCCCCGGTTTGAGCAAACGATCCTTGTCGTCGAGCTCAGCCAGCTTGAACGCCGCCCGCGCCCGATAGCCCGCCTCACGGGCGCGCTTGACGTATGGATCCGATTTTTGGCGTTTTTTCCAGTCCATCGGACGATAGTGTGAAGTG
>NZ_JBJNIP010000045.1:0-6767 GCF_056324165.1 Wenzhouxiangella sp. YN9 | reverse complement strand
AAACCGGCGTCGGGTACGCTTCTCAAGGCGCGGGTCGGTGACAACTTCGTTGGAATCAGACATCTCTTCGCTCCGTAAGCGCCCTGAATGTTACAGATAAAACCGATCAGGTACTGTTGGGAGGGATGTTGACACACAGGGTGGCGGCTGGAGCGCATCTTGCTGACCAGGTGCAGCAAGAACAGCAGCGAGCCGTCGGAAACCCGCGGCAGGCCGGGGCCGAAGCGGCCATCGAAGCCCTTGTGCTTGTGCTCGTCGCCGACTTCCTTGCGCACTTTCTTCCAGTCCACCCCGAACGGCGGATTGGCTAGCATGAAGTCGAAATGCTCGCCGGCCAGCTGGTCGTCGGACAGGGTATTGCCCAGCTTGATGTTGTCCACATCCTGGCCCTTGATGAGCATGTCGGCCTTGCAGATGGCATACGACTCGGGGTTGAGCTCCTGGCCGTGCAGCGACACGCTCATGCCGCCGCTGACCTGCTGGATATAGGCGTCGCTTTCCGACAGGAAGCCGCCGGTGCCGGCGGCCGGGTCATAAACGGTCACGATGCCGCCGGCCTTGAGCCTGTCGTCCTGGCCGGTGAGCACCAGCGAGGTGGCCAGATGGACGACATCGCGCGGGGTGAAATGCTCGCCGGCGGTTTCGTTGGAGCTTTCGGCAAAGCGGCGGATCAGCTCCTCGAAGATCAGCCCCATGCCGAAGTTGGAGATCTTTTCCGGGCGCAGGTCGAACTCGGCAAAGCGCTGCACCACCTGGAACAGCAGGTTGCTGGTGGTCAGCCGCTCGACAAAGTCTTCAAAGTTGAAGTGATCGAAAATCTCGCGCGCGTGGCTGCTGAACGATTCCACGTAGCCCAACAGATCCTGGGCCGTTTGGGTATCCGACAGGCTGGCCAGGGTCAGCGCCGAGCCGTTGAAGAACGGCTGCCCGGCCTCGCGCAGCAGAATCTGCTCGCGCACCGCATCGGGCTTGCCGGCATGCGCCTTCGCCGCCGCCTGCACCGCCTCGCGCGTGGGCGCCAGCACGCACTCCAGCCGCCGCAGCAGGGTAAACGGCAGAATCACCCGCCCGTACTGCGACTGCTGGAAATCGCCGCGCAGCAGATCGGCCACCGACCAGATCCAGGCCGCAACCTGAGAATGATTCTCTGTATTCATGACACCCTTTTTCTGTGTTGAGTTGACACACATCAGCCGCCAACGGCTCAGGGCAGTATATCAACGCGCGGGCTGGCCGCTAAACAGCGCTCAATATCCTGGCCCGGCTCCGAACCCGCCGTGGCATACAGATCAATCCAGGGCGATGTTGCCGAGCGGCGAATACGATAGGCCGAAGACATGATCTGCCCCTTGAGATGAGTTTGGGAGCGGATTGCTGACGCGGCAATGCGCGGGGAAGAGCGGTGCGGAATGGACGCTCACACCGCGGCCGTGGGACGCATCATCGGCTGCTGCGGCCAGTGCCCGATCCACCTGAACTTGCAGCGCGGGAATCGTTCGGACCACCGGCAAACGCGTGGAGCGCTTTGCGCGCACTACATTGTCGAGCCAGGGCAATTCCAACTCCAGCACCTTCTGGTAAAGAAACTGAATGGCGTTCAGCGCCAGATTCTGAGTCGAAGGCGCAACATGCCGATCGACCGCAAGATACGTCAAAAACGCCTCGACATGCCCCTTGCCCAGATCACGAGGATGCCGCAAATCGTGAAACCGGATAAACCGGGGAACCCAGTGCACGTATGCCTGCTCCGTCCGATAACTGTAATGCCCCGTGCGCAACACCCGCCGCATCCGATCCAGCAACTTCTCGCCCATGTTTGCTCTCGCAATGAAACCCGTGGCATATTGAATCGCAGCGAGGGCAAAAACGCAGCGGCAAACCGGCGCGTCCGGCGGTAGGGAAATTCGGAACTACACGTACGATCCGCCGCATAGCAGCAGCTCAGCCAGACGAAACAAAGAGGCAAGACAGGTGGTTATGCGGGCCAGAACAAAACTTGTCAGACTAAACGGCTTATCCGCCGCCTTAGTCACTAAACTCCGCTTTTCAAACCTAGTTGCTAGTTATACGCAAATTTAGTCCGGAGAGAATTTTAGGTCAGGGGTGCCATGTCAATAAAAAGTATACAGAAATTAAAGCAATTCGGTATCTTCCAAGATCATACGAACAGCAATGCTAAAGATTTCGGAAAATACAATTTGCTCTATGGGTGGAATGGAAGCGGAAAATCTACGCTTTCGGGTTTGTTTCGGTGTATCGAGAATAAAGTCACTTCAAGTAAATTTCCTTCTTCGGAATTCTCGGTAAGCGTAGACAGCGGCACGCCTATTACACAAGCGAACGTGGCGAATTCTGAGCTAAACATATATACCTTTAACCATGACTTTATTGATGAAAACATTTCATGGAACAGCACTGTAAAAAGTATATTGCTTGTTGATAAAGAGAAGATTGAAGAACGTGAAAAACTAGAACGATTAAAAAAAGAACAGGAAGTCGATAGCAAAGCACACGGCATAGAAGCTGAAGCAATAAAGAAACTTGATAGCGCTGTTTCAAAATTTGAAACCGATAGCGCGCGACACATGAAGACAAGTCTTCAATCCATTGACACTACAGACAGTTACTACCTTAACTACGATAAGCGTAAATTTGGAAAATTCATAGAAGACCACCTTGAAGAAAGCAAGTCGGACGACTCGCTTCTTGATGACCAACAAATTGTTGAATTAACCAATGCCGCGAAGCCTGATCAAAAGTCCTCGATCACCTTTAATCAACAGACCATTAATCAAGAAATCTTCACCAAGACAAAAGAACGTCTTGATGAACTTTTAAAAACCAGCGTGGTTAGTCAAACTATCCAGCGGCTTGTTGAACATGGCGATATAAAATCTTGGGTTGAAACTGGTCTTGATCTTCATAAGCGTCACGATACAAACCAGTGCGAATACTGTGGAAACACCATCACGGAAGAACGCACCAAACAACTTGAAGCCCACTTTAATGACGATTATAAAGCCTTTCAAACTCGGCTTGAACGTGCTGACGGGTGGCTTGCAGAACAATATATTCAGCCCCCAATATTACCCGCTACAAGTGATTTTTACGATGAATTCAAAAGCGGGTACGGTGAAGCCTGTACAGCATTAGAAAAAGCTATCACAGCCTTAAACGGAGAAATAGCAGTGTGGCACACTGTGCTAAAGGAAAAGACCGCCAATCCGCTTGAAACTGCTCTAACGGTAGAAGTTATCAGTGAATCATCCGTGAAGGCGTTTAACGATGCTATGACCGATATTGGCACGGCTGTTGATAAGCACAACCATAAGTCTGGAAATTTCAAAGAAGAAACTGATAAAGCTAAAAAGCGACTTGAACTTCACTACGCAACTACTGAAGTGAAATCATTCAAGTATCACGAGAAGAAGAAAGAAGTCGTTGATCGCACTGCCGCAAATGAAATTCTAAAAACAGCAATTAACACTAGAAACACAGAAATCCGAACGCTTGAAGATTCACTATCAAATGAAGGCCTGGGTGCTGACCAGTTTAATGAATCACTTCATAAGTTTCTTGGGCGCAGTGAATTGACCCTTCGATTCAATCCGGTTAAAAAAGGGTATGAAATACTTCGGAACGATTCGGAACAGGTTGACGGTAATTTAAGTGAAGGTGAAAAGACAGCTATTGCTTTCGTCTACTTCATAACCAAGTTGAAAGAAAATGACAACAACATTGAAGATACTATTGTTGTTGTAGATGACCCCATTTCAAGTTTCGACTCCAATCACCTTTTTCACGCTTACTCATTTATGAAGGTGAACTGTGAAAAAGCAAAGCAACTGTTTGTTCTTACCCACAACTTCACGTTCTTCAAGTTGGTTCGTGATTGGATTTCACGGAAGAATAAACGTGACAATCAGAATATTGCAAATTTCTACGTTGTTAAGGCAAACAACGGAGTGCCACGAACTTCAACTTATAAAAACGCCGAACCAGCATTAACCTTATATAATTCAGAATATCATTACATATTTTCACGGCTGAATTCTTTAAAAAATCAACAGACGCTTGAAACGGACGATCATTTTCTTGCCGCCAATTTATCCCGAAAACTACTTGAATCCTTCTTGTCATTCAAATTTCCAAAGAACCGGGGCAATTTCGCCAACTTGTTTAATACGGCCGTTTCAGCAAGTCAGAACCCTGAAGACGAAGGGAAGGAAAAGATTAGAAAGTTCATCAATGAATATTCACATAATGACCTTATTGAAACCAATGAAGACTTTGTTGAAAATCTGATTGGTGAAGGTGTTTCAGTCATTTCAGATATTTTTGACTGGATAAATGAACTGGACGAAAAACACTATCAAGAAATGATGGAGGTCGTGTCTTGAGTAGGAATGCGTATAACAAGGCGCTGCTGTCGGACAGTTTTTCCGCTGCGCTCCAGAATTGCCGCAGAGCGCGGCGTTATACCGTATGAAGGATGAGTCTCACGGCATGAATGATCATTTTCGCCCTACGGGCAGGGAAACTATCCCAGACCAAGCTATCGCCCATGACCTTAAAGGCGTAAACCTGAGAAATAAACAATTTGAACGTTTGGTTGCCAAAAAGAAGCGCTTCACAGATTGCGATTTCAGCTACTCGCAGTTCGACTCAGCATACTTGCATAAGTGTGTTTTTGATTCTTGCAAATTTGTTGGGTGTAAATTTACTAACTCAAACCTTAGAGGTAGTAAGTTTGATGGCTGCGTTTTTGATTACGCAGAGTTTTCCCAAACGCAAGTAGAGCCCGCGATTCTTGATACAGGATGCCCCGGACAGGAAAACCTTCAGCAGAAATTTGCCAGAACGCTTAGGGTGAATTTCCATCAAATTGGAAATTCAGTTGCTGCAAACAAGGCGATCAAAATTGAACTTGAGGCCGGTCGTGTTCATTTGTATAAAGCTTGGCGCTCTCGTGAGGCCTATTACCGAAAGCATTATCCAGGTGTGGCGCGAATTAAGGCTTTCTTAGAGTGGCTTGATTTTGTATTGCTTGATGCGTTCTGGGGGAATGGTGAAAGCTTCATAAAGCTGCTTAGAACGTTGCTTTTGGTAATATTGGCTATTGCATTGGGCGAGGTTTATTTCTTAAAGGATCCAGCCTCACTGACCAGTTACGTTGAGGCAGTAAAAAATGCTCCGCAAGTATTCCTTGGTGTCGCTAAGCCAGATGGGTTTTCAGGCCTGCTATTAGCAGGTATCGCGGCTTTGAGGTATGTAATTCTTGCCTGCTTGGTGTCGATTCTAGTTAAACGGTTTAGTCGTCGATAATGCATATCTACGCTTTTGGCTCAATTTGTCGCGGTGATATTTCTGTTGACTCTGATGTTGATCTGCTGGCCCTTGTGGAAGGTCGGGATTCTCGCCTCAATCCTGAGAAATTTTCGATTTATTCGTATGCGAGAATACTTGAGCTCTGGAAAGCTGGTAATGCATTCGCTTGGCATCTGTCTCTTGAGAGCCGCCTGATTTACGCCGCTGATGGGACTGACTTTCTGAAGAGCTTGGGATCGCCGTCTAAATACTCGGGAGCAGTAGCCGATTGCTTGAAATTTCGAGATATATTTGACTCCTCATTTCAGTCTGTTCAAAAAGGCTCGCCGAGTCTCGTGTTTGAGCTTTCAACGATTTTTCTAGCTTTGCGAAATATCGCAACCTGCTATTCGCTTTCGAGGATGGACAGCCCAACCTTCGGAAGGGATTCGGCGAGAAGGCTTGGCCCGAGAAGCCTGGATGTTGATGAGAGTGTTTACTCTTTGCTAATGCAGGCTCGCCTGCTTTCAACGAGAGGAGCCGGAGACAGTATTGGTGATATCGATCTGGCGATTCTATTGCCGGAGTTGAAGCGCTGCCGATCTTGGATCGATGAACTATGCCATGAGGTAAATTTAAATGGATGAGTTTGTTAGCCGAATGGCGACTCAAAGACATGTTCTGGACATGGTCAACTCAAGACTGGATCTTGACGAAAAGCTCTTCGGACTGTCCTCCAGTGCGATTGACCGTTGGGCGGTGAACAACCGACTTGGGCCATCTTCTAGAGTGGTTAACTTACTGAAGAATATCTCATCCGAGCTCTTTTTTATGGCTACTCGTAGCCAAGAGCCAGTGAGTAGTGAATACGAGCTGAGAAGAGATAAAATTATTGAAGCCGTTGCCGCACTTGCGGATGCGGTATAACCAGTGGCTGTTGTCGGACGCACCTACGCTGCGCTTCGGTGCGCCGCAAAGCCAAGCGTTAGGCCGAATACTTAGTACCTATGAAAAGTCCGATTGACATCTCCTTTGACTTTCGAACGGACACGCCGGAAGCTAAAGACCCAGATGCGGCAAGCCCAACACTGCGGCGTTATCACAAGTTCTTGTGGAGCAAGCCTTTGCCTGAGGGAGGGGTTTTTGAGCTAAGCGACTCGAAAACAGGCTGTTATCTTTATCACCGCTCGGAGGTAGGAGTGTCCACTCCCCCAACTCAGGGCCGGGCATAACCAGAGATTTCGGCATGATGGTACTGCCGTCGAGCGTGGTCTTCGTGCCCGTGGTTGGATCGCACAGCGCTTCGGGGCAGTTGGCGGGTAAGCGTCCATTCCGCACCGTTCTTCCCCGCGCGTTGCTGAGTCAGTAATCTGCTCCCAAACTCAACTCAAGGAGCAGATCATGTCTTCGACCTATCGCATTCGCCGCTCGGCAAAGCAGTGGCAGAACCTGATTGACGA
>NZ_JBJNIP010000044.1:0-221 GCF_056324165.1 Wenzhouxiangella sp. YN9 | reverse complement strand
CGGGGTTGGCCGGGACTTCGGGGGTAGTGCCCGCGGCCCAGCTCCCGTATCGCCGGACCTGATCCGGCGTCTTGTTGCTACTGGCGCCTTCGTCGAGCAGATCCCGGCTCTGCGCTTCGCTTGGCCGGGAATTCGGGAGTGGCGAGGCTGGCCGGGAATTCGGGAGTGGCGGGGCTGGTCGGGATCTCGGGAGTGACGGGGTTGGCGGGGACTTCGGGGGT
>NZ_JBJNIP010000043.1:0-84104 GCF_056324165.1 Wenzhouxiangella sp. YN9 | reverse complement strand
GTAAGAAGCCAGCAACGGCTCCAGCGCCGGTTCGCGACCCCTGAAAGCCAGCCAGGATTCCTGAATCGGACGGCTTGAGCCGACTTCCAGGATTTCGCGCGCCAGCCGGCCGCCGGTTTCGGTATTGAACAGCCCGGTTTCCCGAAACAGCTCGAAGGCGTCGCGGGCGAGCTGCTCGGCCCAGAGGTAGCTGTAGTAGCCGGCCGCGTAGCCGCCGTCGAACAGATGGGTGAAGCTCATCAAAAAGCGGTTGTAGTCGGGCATAGGCAGCACGGCAACCTGGTCGTGGATTTCGTGCATGATCTCGATCGGGTCCGCGCCGGGGCGGGTGTGCAGCGCCATATCGCTCAGGGCAAATTCAATCTGGCGCACCAGCGCCATGGCGCCCTGGAATTCCTGATCGGCCTTGAGCCCGGTGAGCAGCTTTTCCGGCAAGGGCTCGCCGCTGTCGACGTGGCGCGCGTAGCGCGCGAGCGACTCGGCCTCCCAGGCCCAGCCTTCCATCAGCTGGCTGGGCAGCTCGACTGCGTCCCATTCCACGCCGTTGATGCCGGCCACGCCGGGCAGGTCGACTTGCGTGAGCAGATGGTGCAGGCAGTGGCCGAACTCGTGGAAGAGCGTGACCACGTCGTCGTGGGTCAACAGGCTCGGGTGGTCTTTCGCTGGCGGCGCGAAGTTGCAGGTGAGATAGGCGATGGGTAGTTGCTCGACGCCGGCCACGCGCATGCGCGCGCGACACACGTCCATCCAGGCGCCACCGGACTTTCTCGGTCGGCTGTAGAGGTCGAGATAAAGACCGGCGACCTGGCGGCCTTGGCCATCGATCACCTTGAAGAAATGCACGTCCGTGTGCCAGGTGTCGATTGAATCGTCGGCCTCGAAACGCAGTCCGAACAGCTGGCCGGCGGTGGTGAACAAGCCGTCGAAAACGCGCTGAAGCTCGAAGAAGGGTTTGAGCATCGATTCGCTGATGCCGAGCTTCTTCTCGCGCAGTTTTTCGCTGTAGTAGGCGATATCCCAGGGCGCCAGTGGGGTCTGGGCGCCAAGCCCGGCGGCAAACTCGTTGAGCTCGTCGAGCTGCTCCTGCGCCTGCGGCCGGGCGCGTCCGGCCAGGTCGCGGAGGAAGTCTTCCACCTGCTGTGCGCTGTCGGCCATGCGCGTGGCAAGCCGCATGGCGCCATGATGCTCGAAATCCAGCAGCTTCGCCTGTTCGTCTCGCAGAGCGAGCATCTCGCGCATGATCGGGCCGTTGTCGAACTCGCCGGCGTTGGGGCCGGCATCGGACGCGCGCGTGGCGAAGGCGCGGTGGAAGCGCTCGCGCAGCTCGCGGTCGTCGGCAAAGGTGATGATGGCGCGAAAGGCCGGAAAGCTCAGGTTGGCCATCCAGCCGCTTTTACCCGCGTCTTTGGCCATGCCGGCGAGCAGGTCCAGTTCCGCCTGTGGGAGGCCGGCCAGCTGCCGGGCATCGTCGAAGGTCTCGCTGTAGGCCTCGGTGGCGTCGAGCACGTGGTTGCCAAAGCGGTTGCCCAGCTCCGACAGCGCCAGGCTGATGTCGCCAAAGCGCTTGCGCTGATCTGTGGGCAGGTCGACGCCGGCCAGATGGAAGTCGCGCAGCTCGTGCTCGATGGTCGCCCTCAGCCCGGCTTCCTGTTCGGCAAAGTCCGGGCGCTCAGCCAGCGCCTTGTAGGCGGCCCACAATTGGCGGTTGTGGCCACGCTCGGTTGAAAAGCGCGTCATCGGCTCGATGCAGGACTCGTATGCCCGGCGCCATTCGCCGGTATTGATCACCGAATGCAGATGCGAGATGGTCGAGAAGGTGTTGGCCAGGGCGTTGTCGGCCAGCGTCTCGGCCTCGACCACGCTGGCGTAGTCGACCGCATCGCCCAGCGCTTCGATCTTCTCGATGACGGCGCGATACTCGACCAGGCGCTGCTCGACGGCAGGCAGGGCGTGCTCGGGGCGAATGGCGGAAAAGGGCGGCAGGCCGCTGGCCAGCAGGGGATTGTCCATGATCTCTCTTGTTCTTTCGGGGGTTAGTTGACGGCCCGGATCCGCTGCGGCTCGTCGGCCAGTTCTTCAAGCAGATCTTCGATGCGCTCGAAGGCGTCGCCGAGCTGCTCGGCTTCGGGCAGCAGGGTGATCCGGAAATGATTGCGTTCGGGAATGTTGAAGCTCGATCCGGGCACGATCAGGATGTGCTTGTGCTCGAGCAGTTCGGCGGCGAAACGATGGTCGTCGAACTGGCCGAAGATATCGCTGCGCACCGAAGGGAAAGCGTACATGGCCCCCATCGGCGTGACCAGGTCGAGAAAGCGGCTGTTTTCGCAGGCGGTGATCACCGCCTGGCGGGACTCGAACAGCCGACCGCCGCGGCCGATCAGATCGGCAATCGACTGGTAGCCGCCGAGCGCGGTCTGCACCGCCCACTGGCCCGGCACGTTGGCCGAGAGCCGGAGCGCGGCCAGCTTTTCGACCGCCAGTCGATAGTCTTCGGCGCGCTCGATGGCGCCGGTGAAGACCGCCCAGCCCACGCGCCAGCCGCAGGCGCGATAGACCTTTGACAGGCCACCGAAGCTCACGCACAGGGTGTCGGGCGCAAGCGGCGCCATCGGCACGAAGCGGGCGTCATCAAAGCAGATGCTGTCGTAGATCTCGTCGGCAAAGATGATCAGATCGTGCCGCGTGGCCAGTTCGGCCAGCGCCACGAGCGTTTCTTCCGGGTAGACCGCGCCGGTGGGGTTGTTGGGGTTGATCACCACGATGGCGCGCGTTCTCGGCGTGATCAGCTTCTCGATGCTGGCCACGTCGGGCAGGAAGCCGTCGGATTGTCGACAAAGATAGTGCACCGCCTTGCCGCCGTTGAGCACGACCGCGACCGTCCACAGGGGGTAGTCCGGTGCCGGCACCAGAACCTCGTCGCCGTCTTCGAGCAGCGAGCGCAGCGTCAGGTCGACCAGCTCGGACACGCCGTTGCCGATCTGCACTTGATCGTGGCGCGTCTCGGTCAGCCCGCGCGCCTGGAATTGCATGGCTACCGCCTCGCGCGCCGGAAAGATACCGGCCTGGTGGCCGTAGCCCTCGGAGTAGGGCAGATTGCGGATCACCGCCCGGCGCATCGACTCGGGCGTGCGAAAGCCGAACGCGCCGGGGTTGCCGATGTTCAGGTGCAGGATATCGTTGCCCTGCTGCTCGAGCTCGCGGGCGCGCCGGGCCAGAGCGCCGCGAATCTCGTAGCGTACGGCCCCGAGCCTGCTGGCGGTCTGGAACGGCGGTTTCATGCCCGTCATCATACCTTTTTCAAGGCTTGAGTCGCGGGCGTATCGAGGCATTCGGCCGCTACCCGAGGCGCCGACTGAAAAATGAAGCCTTGCGCCTGTTCCCCAAGGGGTTTGGCGGCGGCCACCCGCGAGGCAACCGCTGCCGCCGGCTGAGGCTCGCCCGGCTCTTCGCAGGCATCTCGGCCCATCGTCGCAACTTCGGTTTGGAGATGCAGTTAACACAACCGCGCGCAAAAAAAGAATCGCGCCGCGGTGTCCGGGGCATTCCGCTATCTGGCGACAGGCCGGTGTGAATCCTGGCTGCGCATATGCGTTAATCTCACGGGTTGGATCCATTCGAATGCCCCCGAAAAAGGAAGATTCATGTCCCGATTTTTTCTGATTTTCACCTTGCTGGTGCCGCTGGCGCTGGCGCAGGCCGCGACACCTTACCCCGAACCCAAGCCCTCAGCGCTGGCGGGCCTTGAGTACCCGCACTCGCTGTTCCCCGAAGGCGCTGATCATGACTCGGCCATCCCGCGGCCCGAAACCGTGCTCGGTTTCGAGGTCGGCGAACAAGTCGCCACCTCCGAGCAGATTGTGGAGTACGCCCGGAAGGTTGCCGAAGCGTCGGATCGCGTCGAGCTGGTGGAATACGGCCGGACTTTCGAGGGCCGACCGCTGGTCTATCTGATCGTGTCGACGCCGGAGAATGTGGCACGGCGTGACGAGATCCAGGCCGGTATGGCGGCGCTGGGTGATGCCCGCGAATCTTCCTCGGCCGAGCGTGAGCGCCTGGTCAAGGAGCTGCCCGCCGTCGGCTGGTTCGGCTACTCGATCCACGGCAATGAAAGCTCGGGGTCGGATGCGGCACTGGCCGTTCTCTATCACCTGGCCGCCGACCGTTCGCAGGCCACCGCTGACCTGCTCGAAGACGTGGTCATGATCATCGACCCCAACCAGAATCCGGACGGGCGCATGCGCTTTGTCAACGGCGTTCACCAGGGTCGCGGTGCGCAGCCCAATGTCGACGATCAGTCGCTGGTGCACACCGGCTACTGGCCCTTCGGCCGCGGCAATCACTATCTGTTCGACCTCAACCGCGACTGGCTGTACGCGCGCCACCCCGAAACCCGCGGCCGTGTTCCGCACGTCATCGACTGGAAGCCGCTGCTGTTTGTCGACATCCACGAGATGGGTTCGCAGGACAGCTACCTGTTCTCGCCGCCGCGCGAGCCCTACAATCCGCATCTGCCGCACCAGGGCAGTGACATGGGCAACCGCTTTGCCGACGATCAGGCTGTCGCCTTTGATGAGTATGGCTACCCGTATTACTCGGGTGAGTGGAACGAGAACTGGTTTCCCGGTTATTCCGACGCCTGGGCGTCGCTGCGCGGTGCGCACGGCATCCTCTACGAGCAGGCCCGTATTGCCGACGACGCTGTGCAGCGCCCCAGCAACCTGGTCAGTTACCGTCAGTCGGTGCATCATCAGGTGCTCTCGACCTTTGCCAACCTGAACACCCTGCGCAACAATCGGGGTGAGATGCTCGCAGCCTTTGCCGAAGACAAGGCCTCGCTGGTGACATCCGGCGAGCCCTACGGCGATCGCAGCTTCGTCATTCCGTCCGGCGACAACCAGGGGCGGATGAATGATCTGCTCGAGCTGCTCGCCATCCAGGCGGTCGAGACCCACCGCCTGACCGAAAGCGTGCGCGTCTCACGCGCCACCAATCGCCTCGGTCAGGAGCGTCGTAACGTGACCCTGCCGGCGGGCAGCATTGTCGTGCGCAATCGCCAGCCCGAAGCACGGCTGGTGGCGGCGATGTTCGAGTTCGACCCGCATATCAGCGAATCGGCGCTCAAGGCCGAGCGTGAGAGCGTGCTCAAGGACGGCAGCAGCACGCTCTACGACACCACCGGCTGGAACCTGCCGATGATGTTCGACCTGGAAGCCTTCAGCGTGCCCGAACATCTGACCCGTTCGCTCGAGCTCATCGAGCCGGCGGCCCAGAATGGTTCGGTACAAACGCGTGCCGATGCCATTGCCCTGATTGCCTCAGGTCACGACGACCGTACCGTGGCCCTGGCAGCCCGGGCCATGGAGCGCGGCCTGCACGTGCGTGCCAACACTCGCGAGTCTCAGCTGGACGGCATTTCGCTGCCGGTGGGCTCGATTGCAATTACCCGCGACGACAACCGCCAGGTCAAGGACTGGCAAAAGACCGTTGCCGCAGCCGCCAACGAGCTGGGCCTGACGGTACAGGCCATCGGGCACGGCCGCGCGCCGGGCGAAAAGGCTGATCTGGGCGGCGGTTACTGGCAGCTGCTCAAGCAGCCCAGCATTGCGCTGATGAGCCGCGGCAGCACCAATATGCTCGATTTCGGGGCGGTCTGGTACCTGCTCGACCACCGTATTGGCATTCGCCACAGCCATCTGGACGAAAACCGGGCCGCGCAAACCGACCTGCGTCGCTACAACGTTATTTACCTGCCGGATCGCTGGGGCGGCAAGCTGCCCGAGGGCCTGCAAGACAAGCTGGCTGACTGGGTGGAAGCTGGCGGCACGCTGATCGCTGCCGGCAGCGCCGTGCGGTCGCTCACCGACGGCGAGGATCCGCTGGTTTCGACCCGCACGCTCTCGCAGGTAGCCGGCGACGATCTTTCCGGCTACCAGGACGCTCTGCATCGCGAGTGGCTGGCAGCCAACAACCCCCTGCCGAAAGATATCTGGGGTTACGGTGCCGGTGACGGCAGCGACTATCCTTGGGCAGGACTTGCCGACACGCTGCCGTCAACCGAGGAGCGTGAGCGCCGCGATGCCTGGCAGAAGCTGTTCATGCCTTCCGGTGCGCTGATTGCCGCGCGAGCGGACGCTGAACATTGGCTGGCAGCGGGCACGGGTGATTATCTGATGGCGCTGTTTTCCAACTCGCCGGTGCTCATGAGCAAGCCGCCGGTGCAGGCCCCGCTGCGGGTTGGTGTGCACACCGATGCCGATACCGAGGCCGGCCTGGTTGGCTGGGGCGCAGTGCCTGCAGGCAAGGCGCTTCGTGTCCGTGCCGGCGGCCTGCTGTGGCCCGAAGCGCGTGAGCGCATTGCCAACGGTGCCTGGCTCACGCGTGAGTCGGTGGGGCAGGGGCAGGTGATCCTGTTCGCGCATCCGCCGGCCTTCCGTGCGGTACAGCTTGGCGCCATGCGGATTCTGGAAAATGCGCTGATCATGGGCCCCGGTCTGGGTGCGAATCAGGCCGTCGAGTTGCCCTGAGCACGCCGTCTGATGACTGGTTCTGGAGCCGCAGATTGCGCCGCCTGACGCTCGCCGCAGCCGGCAGGCTGGGCGGAAGCGCTGCGCTGATCTGCGGCTCCAAGAACTATTTGTTATTGGCCTTGCCGAAAAGACATGAGCGATGCTATGGCACTATGCTGGGGTAACTGTTCAGTCCACAACATCCATGGAGTCGAATCGTGCAGGTAAAAGGCGTCTACACAGCTCTGATCACGCCCTTCGATGAGTCGGGCGAAGTTGATTACAACGTGCTCGGCGAGCTGCTGGAAAAACAGGTTGCCGCCGGCGTCAGCGGCGTGGTGCCGATGGGCACCACCGGCGAGTCGCCAACGATGTTCAATGCCGAACACGACGAAGTGGTTCGCTACACCGTCGAGAAAGTGGCTGGACGCGTGCAGGTCTGGGCCGGCACGGGGTCGAACAATACCGAGCAGGCCATTCGCACCACCCGCCAGGCCGAGGTCTCGGGCGCTGACGGTGCACTGCTGGTCACGCCCTACTACAGCAAGCCTTCCCAGGCCGGTCTGCAGCGGTACTTTCGCGAAATTGCCGAATCCACCGATCTGCCGCTCATCGTCTACAACATCAAGGGCCGCACGGCGGTCAACGTGGAAACCGACACGCTGGTCGAGATCGCGAAGATTCCCAACGTCATCGCCGTCAAGGAGGCGTCGGGCGATATCGGCCAGATGGGCGAGGTGATCGAATCGATCTGCCGCCGCGCCGACGATCCTTTCTGGGTGCTCTCCGGCGACGACGCCCTGACGCTGCCGCTGATGAGCATCGGCGGGCACGGCGTGATTTCCGTTGTCGGCAACCTGGTGCCCGACCGCATGGTGGCGCTGGTCAATGCGGTTCAGGCGGGTGATTTCGAAACCGCGCGCGATATCCACTTCGAGCTGCTGCCGCTGTTCAGAGCGAGCTTCATCGAGTCCAATCCAGCGCCGATCAAGGCAGCGATGAACCTGTGTGGCTTGAGCGTGGGCGGCGTGCGCAGCCCGTTGGCGCCGCTGACCGAGCGCAGCCAGCAGCAACTGACAGAAACGCTCAAGACGATGCGGCTGATTGACTGAAATGCCCGAAACGGTTGCCGCCTGAGACGGCAGCCACCGTTTTTTCGCAAAGGGCGCTATAGTCTGCGCAGACCATCTCGACAAGGGCGCCCTGTGAGCCTGCCGATTCGTAATACCGAGAGTGCTTACGGCCTCGTCAGTCAGCTGTTCCACTGGCTGGTTGCGGCTTTGATCATCGTCCAGTTCATCTGGGCCTGGCGCATCGACCAGGCCGATGGGCTGCGTGCTCGGTTCGATCTGGTGACGCAGCACAAGACCTTCGGTATAAGCATTCTGATTCTGGCCGCCTTGCGCCTGATCTGGCGTCTGTTCAACCGGCCGCCGCCGCTGCCTGCGCAGATGCCTCGCTGGGAACAAAACCTGGCCCGCGCGGGTCACTGGATGCTGTACGGGCTGATCCTGATCATTCCGCTGTCGGGCTGGGCCTACTCCTCGGCTGCCGGTTTTGGCGACTATTGGTGGGGGCCTGTCGATTTCCCCGCCATCGTCTCCGACAGCGAGCAGCTGGAGAGCCTGTTCGGAAAAACACACGAATGGTTGACCACGACCCTGGCTCTGGTTGCCGGCGGCCACGCGCTGGCTGCACTGCGCCACCACTTCTGGCTGAAAGACAACATACTGAAAAGGATGCTGCCGACATGGCAAAAGAACTGAATATTGCGGCGCTGGCGCTACTGGTGTTGCCGGGCCTGGCGCTGGCCGACTGTTTCCGTGCCGACGGGAATAACGGCCAGATCGGGTTTACCGGCGTGGCCGAAGGCCGCGCCTTCAGCGGCCATTTCGGCCAGTTCGAGGTTTCGGTCTGCATGGACGGCCGTGACCTGGCAACCGCCGGCATCGAGGTCGCAATCGAGACCGGCTCGGCCGATACCGGCAGCCGTCAGCGCGACAGCGAAATGCTCGGCCCGCACTTCTTTGACGTCGAGAACCATCCGCGGGCCGTCTGGGAGAGCACGGATGTCCGCGCAAGCGATGATGGATTCGTGGCGGACGGCAAGCTGACCCTTCGCGGCGTTACCGCAGCGCAGCCGGTTCGCCTGAGCCTGAGCAACGGCGAGACGCCCGTGCTCTCGGGCAGCGCCGAAATCATGCGTCTGGACTGGAACGTGGGCAGCAACGATCCGGACTTCGAAGACACCGACTTCATCCGCAACCGCGTCGATCTGGAGTTCGAGCTCCAGCTGCAGCCTTATTCCGAAGGCTAGTCGTCGGCCACCCCCAGGCGCTTGTGCATGATCGGCGAGGTGGTGGTGTACTGCACGAACTGTCGCGCATCGGGGTAGATGTATTTCTGCACGCCGAAAGCCGCCAGCGCGGACTCGTGGAAGCCCGACAGGATGAACTTCTTCTTGCCGGGGTAGGTGTTGACGTCGCCGATGGCGAACACACCCTCGATGGAGGTCTGAAATTTTTCGGTATCGACCGGAATCTGCTTTTTCTCCAGCTCCAGGCCCCAGTCGGCGATCGGACCCAGATCCGGCGCCAGGCCCCAGAAGACCAGCACTTCGTCGCCCTCGACGGTGAACTTGTTGCGCTCCAGGTCCACCATGTCAAAGCTGACGAAACGACCTTCCTTGCTGTTGACCTGCGTGACGATGCCCTGGCGCTCGCGCACCTTGCCCTCACCGGCCAGGGCGCGGACCTTCTCCACGGATGCGGCCGCGCCGCGGTATTCATGGCGGCGGTGGATCAGCTCGACCGAGCTGGCGATGTCGGCCAGGTCCATGCACCAGTCCAGCGCCGAGTCGCCGCCGCCGAGAATCAGCAGGCGCTTGTCGCGAAAGCGTTCGCGGTTGGTGACCTTGTAGTGAATCTGGTCGCTGGTAATCTCGTCGATGCCTTTCGCCCTGAGCTTTCGGGCCTGGAAGGCGCCCAGTCCGGCGGCAATGATGACGGTGCCGGCGTCGAATTCCGTGCCGGCAGAGGTCACCACCGTGAAGCGGCCGTCTTCGCGCTTTTCGAACTTTTCCACCCTCTGGCCCAGATGAATGCCGGCGTTGAAGGGCTTGATCTGCTGCATCAGTTTGTCGATCAACTCCTGGGCGCCGATCACCGGCCAGGCAGGAATGTCGTAGATCGGCTTTTCGGGATACAGTTCGGCGCACTGGCCGCCCACCTGGGGCAGGCTGTCGACCAGCTCGGCTTTCAGGCCCAGCAGCCCGAGCTCGAAAACCTGAAACAGGCCGACGGGCCCGGCGCCGACGATGACCGCATCGGTCTGGATGGACATGGGTGACTCCGGAGGTGTAGCGGTGGGTTCAGACGAGTGTTGCCTTATGATAACCGGGTCGAGGTGTTGACTGGTTAGCTGGTTTGCTGGTTAGCTAGTTGCACCCACCAGCCAACCAACCCCATGTCAGACCAACGCGACATCCAGCTCCACCCTGAATGGCTCGAAGTCCTCGGCGGCGAATTCGAGCGCGACTACATGCAGCGCCTGCGCGCCTTTCTGCTCGAGCGCAGTCGCGCCGGTGCCACGATCTATCCGCCGGGCCCGCAGATTTTCAGTGCCCTGGATTCCACACCGCTGTCCGCGGTCAAGGCCGTGATCCTCGGCCAGGATCCCTACCACGGGCCCGGGCAGGCGCACGGCCTTTGCTTTTCGGTGCAAGAGGGCGTGCGCACGCCGCCGTCGCTGGTCAATATCTTCAAGGAAATCGAGTCCGACCTGGGTGCTCCGGCACCCGATCACGGCTATCTGCAGGCCTGGGCACAGCGCGGCGTGCTGCTGCTCAACGCGGTGCTCACCGTCGAGCGCGGCCAAGCCGGTGCCCATCAAGGCAAGGGCTGGGAGCAGTTTACCGACGCGGTCATCCGCGCCGTCAATGCACAGCGCGAAAACGTTGTTTTTCTACTCTGGGGCGCTCCGGCCAGAAAAAAAGGCGCCGGAATTGACCGCCAGCGTCACCTGGTGCTCGAAGCCCCGCACCCGTCGCCCTTGTCCGCCTATCGCGGCTTCTTCGGCTGCCGGCACTTCTCGAAAGCCAATGCGTGGCTCCAGAGTCGGGGTGTGGCGCCGATCGACTGGAGCCTTTGAGGGGCAGGCTGCCTTTGCGAACTCTGCTTGTCTGCGGTTTCACTTGCGATAAGGGAATCGCCCCAGTCGCTTGCTAACTCAGCTTCCGCCGCGATGCCGCACGCAGACCCAGATAGATGCCGACCAGGGCCAGAGCGATGCCGGTGAGCTGCCAGGCGTCCAGGCGCAGGCCGAAGATGATGTAGTCCCACAGCACCGATGAGGCCGGCTGGATGAGCAGCAGCAGGCCGACCAGCCCGGCCGGCAGAAACGGCATGCCGCGGGTGATCGACAGCCAGCCCAGCACCTGGCAGATCAGGCCCAGACTGATGAGTGCGGCCAGCGCCTGCCAGCTGGGAATGTCGAAACCGTTGCCTTCGACGAGATTGGCCGCGCCCAGAATCAGGCCGCAGAAGAAGGTTGATTGCAACAGTCTGGCTTCGGGCCGGATGTGCCCGTGACGGATCTGCAGGCCGCGCAGGCTGAGCAGATAGAGAGCGTAGGCCAGGGCGGTGAGCAGGCCGAGGATCACGCCCATTCGATAGTCCGCCGACAGATTGGCCCAGTCGCGGCCGAACAGCAGCCACAGGCCGGCCATGGCCAGGCCCAGGCCGGAGGCGAAGCGCCAGCCGACGCGTTCACGCATCCAGAGCACGCCGATTGCGGTCAGCAGAAAGACCTGGAAGTTACCCAGCAGGGTTGCCAGCCCGGGGCCGATGTAGTCGATGGCGCGGTGCCAGAACCAGATATCAGCGGCGAAGAAGGCCCCGATCACGAAGGAGCCGGCCCAGTTGTCGCGCCAGCCGACGCGCATTTCCGGCCGCAGCGCCAGCAGGCCGGCGAAGGCGAGCGTGCCGAAGACCATGCGGTAGAAGCCCGAGGTGGTCGGCGGCATGCCCGTCAGGCGCGCAAAAATCGCGGCAAAGCTGAGCATGATGGCGCCGGCCAGCACCAGCAGTGCGGCCTTGAGGGGGGTGGTGGGCTGGTTCATTGGGTCAGGCGTGCGTTGCGGGCCAGTTTCGGGCTGTCGCTGTCGAGGCCACAGGCGCGCTCGACGAATGCCTCGCGCAGCGGCCACAGGCGGGCGGCCAGCGCAAAGCCCAGCCCCGCCAGCGAGCGCGCGGCCCCGGCGCGCGTGAGCTCGTTGATGGCGTGGTTGCCGCCGGCCAGCAGGCTGCCGCTGCTCAAGCGCCAGCGTTCGTAATGCCCCAGCGCACGCGTCGGGTTGTCGCCTGCACGCCAGCTGCTCAGTGCTTCGGCCAGGGCTGCGGCATCCATCAGCCCCAGATTGAGGCCCTGACCGGCCAGCGGGTGCACGTTGCGGGCAGCATCGCCCAGCAGGGCCAGGCGACCGGAAACGAGGCTTTTCGCCTGCCGCCGGATCAAGGGGAAAGCGTAGCGGTCTGTTGCCGCGGTGGCCTGGCCGAAGGGGCTGTCCTGGCAGGCGTTGAGCTCGGTCAGGAATTCCTCCTCATCGAGCGCCTTCAACGCCTGTACGCGACCGTCGGGCTGCGACCATACGATCGAGGAGCGCCCGTCGGCCAGCGGCAGCAGCGCGAGCGGGCCGTGTTCGGTAAAGCGCTGCCAGGCCAGGCCGTCGTTGGGCTTTTCTGTGGTCACGTGCGTGACCAGCGCCTGCTGGTTGTAGTGCCACAGATCGGTGGTGATGCCAGCCAGCTGTCGCAGACGGCTGCGCGCGCCATCGGCGGCGATCACGAGGCGGCTGCGAAGGGTCCGGCCGTCTTCGAGCTGCAGGCGGATATGGGTCTCGCGCTGCTCGATCGTGGTCACGCTGGCGGGGGCCATCAGGTCGGCATTTTCAAGGGTCTCCAGCACCTGCCAGCAGCAGGCCTGCAGCCGGGGCACTTCGACGATCCAGCCCAATTTGGTCAGGCCGTGCTCGGAGGCGCGGAAGTGGATCTGGCCGCCGTCGGCGTGGACCTGCATGCGGTCATAGGGGCCGATGCGGTCATCGGGCAGGTGGTTCCAGACGCCGGCGGCGGCGAGCACGGCGGCCGAGCCGGGTGCAATGGCGACCACGCGCGGATTGATGTCGGCGGACGGCTCGGGCATTGGCGGTCGGCGCAGATCGATCAGGGCGACGCGATGACCTGCCCGGGCCAGCAGGGCCGCGGCCGTAGCGCCGGCCACGCCGCCGCCGGTGACGACGATGTCGTGGTCGACCTTCATCGTGCGCGCTCTGCGGCCAGCGAACTGACCGGCTCGCGAAAGCCCATGGCAGCGCGCACCAGCCGCCGCGACAGCGACGGCACGGCGGCATGAGCGAAAAGGCCCAGGCCGGTGCCCAGCCGCATGAGGGTCGACGGGTTGGAAAAAGCGCGCGCCAGGGTGTCGGTGTAGCGCACCGTGGCCGCCTGATCAGCGCTGCGGTCGTTGAACCAGGCGTTGAGGACTCCGGGCCGACCGCAGTCTTCGGCTTTGCCGACGTGGTCGATCAGGCTGGCGACGTCGCGCAGACCCAGGTTGAAGCCCTGCGCCGAGACCGGGTGCACGGTGTTGGCGGCGTTGCCCACAACAACAACGCGTCGGGAAAAGGGCCGCGGCGTTCGGGTCAGTGCCAGCGGATAGCTCACGCGCTTGCCCGGTGAGGCAAAGTCGCCGGGCCGGCCGCCGCTGCGCGCTGCCAGTTGGTCGACGAGTTCGGCGTCGCTCAGGTTCAGTGCGGCATCGATGGCCTCGCCGCGATCGATCCAGACCACGCCCAGGCGCTCGTCGGGCTGCGGCAGGAAAGCCAGGGGGCCGACCGGCGTGAAGCGCTCTCGGGCGGTGTCGACGGGGCGTTCGGGGCAGCGGATGTTGAACACCATGGCGGACTGCCCGTAGTCATGACGGTGGCTGTCGATGCCGGCCTGGCGGCGGACGGTGGAGCTGCTGCCGTCGGCACCCACCAGCAGCCGGCCGTTCAGCCGGGTCCCGCTTTCGAGCTCGACGGCGACACCCTCGTCGGTCACATCCAGCGACGCCAGCCGCTCCGGGCAGAAGGTGTCGATGCCGGCGGTGTTTTCGAGCCGGCGCAACATTGCCGCGCCCAGCTCGCGGGCGACGATGACTGCGCCGAAGTGGTCGACGCCGTGCTCGGCCGCGCGCAGCGAAAGGTGTCCGGGTGCGCCGGCACGGCTGATCTCGATACGCCGCAACGGGCAGGTGGTCAGGGTGTCGTCGAGGATGCCCAGGCGGGCCAGAACGTTGAGCGAGGCGGCGTTGACCACCAGCGTGCGGTCGTCGAAGCTCGGCCGCGAGTCCGTGCGCGGGGCGAAGGCTTCGATCAGGGCGATGCGCTTGCCGGCCTGCGCCAGCCCGACGGCCAGCGCTGATCCGGCCAGGCCGCCGCCGACGATGATGGCGTCGAAATCGCTCATGATTGCATCAATGCCTCGATCTCGTCAGGGTCGCTGGGCACGGCCCGGGTCAGGTTCTCGGGCGCGTCGTCGGTGACGCGAATATCGTCTTCGATGCGAATTCCGATGTTGCGAAAGTGCGCCGGGATATCGTCGCCATCGTCGATGTAGAGCCCGGGCTCGACGGTGGTGACCATGTTCTTTTCGAGCACGCGTGACTGTTCGTCGATGCGGTAGTCGCCGACATCGTGCACATCCAGGCCAAGCCAGTGGCCGGTCTTGTGCATGTAGAAGCGGCGATAATGACCCTGTTCCAGGTTCTCGTCAAGACTGCCGCCAAGCAGGCCCAGGTCGATCAGGCCGCGGGTGAGCGTCTTTGCCGCGGCATCGTGAAATGCCTCGAAGGCGCGGCCCGGCCGTACCTGGTCGATCGCCGCTCGCTGGGCGGCAAGCACCACGTCGTAGAGGTCGCGCTGAGCACTGGAGAAACGACCGCTGACCGGGAAGGTGCGCGAGATGTCGGCCGCATAGCCGTGGAATTCGCAGCCGGCGTCGATCAACAGCAGACCGTCGTCGGGCAGCGGCTGGTTGTTCTGGATGTAGTGCAGAATGCAGGCGTTGGCGCCGCCGGCGACAATGGGCAGATACGCTGCGGGACAGCCGTTGCGAGTGTATTCGTAGTGCAGCTCGGCCATGATTTCGGTTTCGTTCATGCCCGGCCGGCAGGCCTGCATCGCGCGCGTGATCGCCGTGGCCGAGATCCTTGCCGCGCGCTGCATGCAGCGGATCTCGTCGCGCGATTTGATCAGGCGCTGCTCGTGCAACACCGGCTCGAGGGCGACGATTTCGCCGCTGCCGTGCTGTTCAGCGCGCAGGCGGTTGCGCCAGTCGATGATGCGCTGATCGAGCTGCGCGTCCTTGCCGACCAGGTGGTAGATGCGCTCACAGCCCTCCATCATGCCGGGCAGAATGTCGTCGAGATCGCTGATCGGAAAGGCATCGTCCACGCCCAGCTGCTCGACCGCCCCGTTCAGGCCCAGGCGCGGGCCGTCCCAGCGTTCACGCTCAGGGTCACGCTGGCGCAAGAACAGCACCTGCTCCGCGCTGTCTCTGCCCGGGCGCAGTGCCAGTACCGCATCGGGCTCGCTCAGGCCGGTCAGGTAGAGAAAATCGCTGTCCTGGCGATAGGGATGAAAGGCATCGCCGTTGCGCAGGCGCTCCGGTGCAGCCGCGAGAATCACCACAGCCTCGCGGCCGACTTCTTCCATCAGTCGCTGTCGGCGGCGCAGAAACTCCTCGCTTCGAATCATCGATCAAAGGCGTCCTTTCAGTGTTTCGTCGTGTCGGCCCGGCATTCCTCGCGCAGCATCAGGATGGCCATGCGCACGAACTCGACCAGCTCGGTATAGGCGCTTTCCTCGGCCTCCTGGTCGGATTCCGGGTCGGTGTCGGCACGTGCGATCTGTTCGATCATGCGCAGCGCGTCGGCAGCGTCTTCTGAACGGATCGTCGGGCCGGCGGCGCCAAAGCCGGTCAGAAAGCCGGAACACCAGTGCGCCAGGCAGCGCGTGCGCTCGGTCAACGGCCGGTCCTCAGTAGGCAATAGCAGCTGAAAGTCCATGTTTTCGGAGGCCAGCTCGTTGCGCAGCTGGTTCAGCGCCGGACCCAGCTGGTCGAGAATGCGCTCGGAGGTCCAGTCGCCCACCTGCAGGGCGGCCAGGTGCGTGGCCAGCTCGTTCTCGTCCTGGTCAGGCTTGCCGCATAAAAGCCCGGCGACCACGGCATGAGTTTCCGCGACGGTTTCGGGCGCGCTGTCGGCGGCCACGGCCAGAAGCCAGGCCAGCCTTGATTCCTGTTCGCTCGTCATCGATTGAAATGCCTGAAAACGGATTTTCAAGTTTATCATCGGGGCGTGGGCTTGACCGGGCAGTTGTGAAGCCGCTTGACAGGTTCTATGATTAAGCCTTTGATAGATTTCGGAATGGATGGCCACCCATGGATTCGCTGGAACACACCGCTCGCAACGTCGACAGGCTCGAACAGCGCTTTTCCGAGCTGTTCGAGCGTCTGGAGCGTCTGGAGGACGAGAACAGCTCATTGCTTGCACGTCAGGAGTCGCTGGTCGCCGAGCGCGCCACGCTGGTGCAGCGCAATGAAGAGGCCCGTACGCGGGTCGAGGCCATGATCGAGCGTCTCAAGGCGCTGGAAAGCACGGGGTAGAGCGCATGAGTCAGTCTCCCGATCCGGTCACGGTACGCATCGTCGACCGGGAATATCGCGTCATGTGCACGCCGGATCAGCGCCGTACGCTGATGGAGTCCGCCCTGTTTCTGGATCAGAAAATGCGTGACATTCGCGACTCCGGAAAGGTGTCGTCGATGGACAAGATTGCGGTGATGGCGGCACTCAACCTGGCTGAGGAAGTGCTGAGACTGCGACAGCACAACGACGATCGACACGAGCGAATCGACGCCCGGGTGGACGATTTGGCGGATCGGCTTGATCGTGCCCTGGAGCGGGACTAGACTGTGAGTCAGGCGCTCTCTGCGGTGTTCGCCAGCAGGAACGTAATATACCTTGTCCCTGCTTATCGACCTCGGGATGGCGACTTTTCAGCTGGTGTGCAGTCCGCTCGACGCGAATTGCCTGAAGGCTGAAGGAGCCAACCCACCTGAACCTCTGGTTCAAGGTCACGGCCCTGCAGCGGCATGGGCGGAGAGCGCCGCTCTTTGAATGATTTCCCCACCCGGTTTGCAACCGCCATGACCATCAGTGAGCGTAAGAGCAAGCAGCGCCGTGAGTTGATCCGGCGCCGTCTGGAGCTCGACGCCGGCCCACGCCAGCGGGCCAATACCGCGATTGCCAACGCCTTGCGCGAGCTGGTCGAGCAGACCCGAGCCCGCAGCGTGGCCGCTTTCATGGCTCACCGGGGAGAACCCGACCTGATGCCCGTGCTCGAATGGCTCGCAGCCAACGAGCGGATCGTGCTGCTGCCGGTGGTGCGTGATCGTGCCATGCATTTTCGTCGCTGGCGGCCGGAGGCGGCCATGCAAGCCAATCGTTTCGGCATTCTCGAGCCCGTGGGCCCGGAAGAACTCGCGCCTGCACAGATCGATCTGGTGTTGATGCCGCTGGTCGGCTTTGCTGCCGACGGTGCGCGCCTGGGCATGGGAGCCGGGTTTTACGATCGCGTGTTCGAGTATCGCCACGACCGCCCCGATGCCGCACCGCACCTGGTGGGCGTGGCCTACTCGGTGCAAGAGGTGGAATCGCTTTCGGTGGACAGATGGGATGTGCCGCTCGATGGCGTTGTTACCGAGAATGGTTTGCGATGGTTTTCCCGAAGCCGGGAAGCCGGCCCCGGACCTGCGCTGGGCAGGGACTGAATCGCACGGCTGAATATCACCCTGGAGAATTGTGAGGCGCAATGAATTACTGGCTGATGAAAACCGAGCCCAACGAGTTCGGGATCGACGATCTCGAGCGCGTCGGCACTGAGCCCTGGGACGGCGTGCGCAACTACCAGGCGCGCAACTTCATGCGCGACGACATGCGCATTGGTGACAGGGTGTTCTTCTATCATTCCAACTGCAAGGTGCCGGGCATTGTCGGCATTGCTGAAGTCGCCAGCAAACCTTACCCGGACCCGACGCAGTTCGATCCGGATTCGAATTACTACGATCCCAAAAGCGATCCGGACGACCCGCGCTGGATGCTGGTCGATGTGCGCTACAAGCGCCACACTCAACGCACGATTTCGCTGCGCGAGATCAAGCAGCACGCCGATGCGCTCGAGGGCCTGCAGCTGATCAAGCGTGGCAATCGCCTGTCGGTGATGCCCATCGACCGGCAACACTGGGACTACATCATGGGAATGGAAAAGCAATGAGCCAGCAGCGACTCAAGATCGAAGTGGCGCGCGCCGCACTGAAGCAGGTCGAGGACGGCATGACTCTGGGCGTGGGTTCGGGCAGCACCGTCAACGCCTTCATCGACGAGCTGGCCGCTTCGGGCATCCGGCTCGACGGTGCGGTGTCGTCGTCGGAGGAAACAACGCAGCGTCTGCAGGCAGCCGGGGTGAACGTGGTCGATCTCAATCAGGCCGGCTCTCTCGAGCTCTATATCGACGGCGCCGACGAGGTGGACGAACACAAACGTTTGATCAAGGGCGGCGGTGGTGCGCTCACGCGCGAAAAAATCATCGCCGCGGCCAGCCGTCGCTTCATTTGCATCGTCGATGCTTCCAAGTGCGTTGACGTGCTCGGCGAGTTTCCCCTGCCAATCGAGGTGATCCCGATGGCGCGCGCGATGATCGCGCGCAAACTCGTTGGCATGGGGGGGCGTCCCGAGCTGCGCGCGGACTTCATCACCGATAATGGCAACCCGATCCTGGACGTGCGCCATCTCGACCTGGTCGATCCGGTCCGGGTCGAAAATGAAATCAACCAGATTCCGGGGGTCGTGACCTGCGGACTGTTTGCCGCCCGCGGCGCCGATACCGTTCTGGTGGCCACGGAAAGCGGAATCGAGCAGAAATAGACCCCTGTTCGCTCAGGCGATGATCAAGCGATTGCGTCCGTTACGCTTGGCTTCGTAAAGCGCCTGATCGGCTCGCGCCAGCCATTGCGACCAGTTTTCCCCTTCTCTGAGTATCGCCGCGCCGGCCGAGAAGTGCAGGGGGCTGCCCGGGCACTGCACCTTGCCGCTCAAGCGCCCGTGCAGCTGGTTCAGGCTGGGCGCGGTGGTTTCAACTTCGATATTGCGCAGCAGGACGACAAACTCCTCGCCGCCCAGGCGATACAGGCCATCCTCGGTTCGCAGCGCATCACGCAACATGGTCACGAATCGTTCCAGGACCTTGTCACCGGCTTCGTGGCCGAATTCGTCGTTGATGTTCTTGAAGTGATCAAGATCGAGTACGACCAGGACTGCAGGCCGGCGACTGCGCTTGTGCTCGGCAGTGACTTGCTCCAGATCGTGCTGCATCAGTCGGCGGTTTCCCGCGCCGGTCAGGGGGTCGAGCGTGGCCAGCTTGGACAGCATTCGCCGCTGCTCACGCATGCGGTTGGTGAACACCAGGCCGGAACCGGAGATCAGCACCGCAACGGTCGCCCAGCTGATCTGGTGCAGCGGGGAGCTGAACAGGGCAAGGTGGGTTGCCAGGGTGACGATAATGACCAGATTGCAGAGAATCGCGAGATGGCGCGGCAGCACCAGAAAGTTGATCCACAGCACCAGGTAGGCCCACAGCAGACCGTTGGGGCTCACCAGCGTGGCGCTGAGCAGGCACGACAGGCTGATGATGAAGCCGAAGACGATCAGGGCCCGTCGCCGGAAGCCGGGCACGCGCCCGAGCAGCAGGGTCAGGGCAAGCATCAGTACGATGATGGCGTTGACCAGCGCGCCGCTGAGATCGTGGCTGAGATAGCGGTAGACGACAAAGCCCGACACGATCAGGATGGTCGTGACGCCGCAATAGTTCATCACCGTGATCTCGATGCTGCGCCGCGCCATTCCCGCCGGCCAGTCGAGCGTCGGCCGGGGCTCGTCGTTGGACTCCTGTGCGGAACCCTTGCGGAACAGCATGGCTACCCCCGAGATGGTCGATTCAGGCGCCGACCATCAAGCTATGGTGCCGTCGAATATGCCACAGGATCATGGTTTGCGGCAAGCAGACCGCCGCCATGGCTCGGCCTGCCCGGTTAGAATATCGGGAGTTTTCAGCAGGTCCCTGGTGGCGTGTTTTCCCTTCCGAATGAAACGCTGAGCGTCGCTCCGATGATGGACTGGACCGATCGTCATTGTCGGTACTTTCATCGTCTGCTGGCGCCGCGGGCGGTGCTCTACACCGAAATGGTGACCACCGGCGCCGTCATCCATGGTGACCGCGAGCGACTGCTGGGCTTCGACCCGGCCGAGCACCCCGTCGTGCTCCAGCTGGGCGGGAGCGATCCCGGAGAACTGGCGCAGGCCGCTCGAATTGGTGCCGACTGCGGTTACGACGCCATCAATCTCAACGTCGGCTGCCCGTCCGATCGCGTTCAGAAAGGACGCTTCGGCGCCTGCTTGATGAAAGAGCCGGAGTTGGTGCGTGACTGTCTGAGCGCAATGCGCGAGTCGGTGCAGGTGCCGGTGACAGTCAAGACGCGCGTCGGCGTGGACGACTTCGATGACGAAGACTTCTTGCTCGACTTTGTCGAGAAAATCCGGGCCAGCGGTATCGAGAGCATTGTTGTTCACGCGCGCAAGGCCTGGCTTTCGGGGCTAAGCCCCAGGGAGAACCGGGAAGTGCCGCCGCTGCGCTACGAGCGCGTGTACGCCCTCAAGCGCCGGTTTCCGGAGCTGCTGGTTACGCTCAATGGCGGGGTGGTCGATATTGCCTCGGCGCGCGAGCACCTGAAACGAACTGACGGCGTGATGCTCGGCCGCGCCGCCTATCAGAATCCCTGGATTCTCGCCGAACTCAGCCGCGAACTCGGTTGGCCGGCTGCACCCTCACGTCGCGATGTGGTCGACCACATGGTTACCTACGCCCGGCGCCATATTGATTCAGGCGGGCGCCTGCATCACGTTGCTCGCCACATGCTGGGGCTGTTTCACGGCCAGCCGCGTGGTCGTCAATGGCGGCGTTTCCTGAGTGAGAACATGCATCAGCCCGGTGCCAGCGCCGAGCTGCTGCTCCAGGCCCTGCCTGCCGCGCCGCGTTCGGCCGTTGCCGCGCCCTGACGCCCCCATGCTTCGCCCGCGAGTCCGGAGACGATGAAGTATCTGCGTCTGCTCTTCGACCGCTTCACGCTGGGCCTGCTGGCCGTGGTCGCCGTGGCCATTGTCCTGCCGGCGCGCGGCGCGGCCGCGCCGCTTTTCGACGGCCTGGCGGTGGGTGCCGTGGCTCTGCTGTTCTTCCTCCACGGCGCCAAACTCTCACGCCAGGCGATCATTGCCGGCCTCGGCCACTGGCGGCTGCACGCCGTGGTCTTTGCCTGCACCTTTCTCCTGTTTCCGCTTCTGGGACTGGTGCTGCAACCGGTGTTGCAGCCGCTGACCGGGGCGACGCTGTATGCCGGCGTCATCTATCTGTGTCTGCTGCCGGCGACCGTACAGTCGGCCATTGCCTTTACCTCGCTGGCGCGCGGCAACGTGCCGGCGGCGGTGTGCAGTGCCGCGGCCTCGAGCCTGATCGGCATTGTCGTCACCCCGCTTCTGGTCATGCTGATCATGGACATCGGGGGCAGCGAGCTGATCGACCTGGGCAGCGCCGGGCGCATTGTCATGCAGCTGCTGGTGCCGTTTCTGGCCGGGCAGTTGGCGCGTCGCTGGATCGGCGTGTGGATCGCCCTGCGGCCGCGCCTGGTGCGAGCCGTCGATCAGGGCTCCATTCTGCTGGTCGTCTACGCGGCCTTCAGCGCCTCGGTCATCGGAGGTCTGTGGCAGACCGTACCGGTCACTGACCTGCTGGGCTTGACCATCGTGTGCTGCCTGCTGCTGGCGGTCGTCCTGTTGCTGGTCTGGTGGCTGGCAAGGCGCCTGGGCTTCAATATGGAAGACCGCATCACGATCCTGTTTGCCGGCTCCAAGAAGAGCCTGGCCACCGGCGTGCCCATGGCCCAGATCCTGTTTTCTGGCGCCACCGTGGGCGCCATGATCCTGCCGCTGATGATCTTCCACCAGATCCAGCTCATGGTTTGTGCAGTGCTGGCGCGGCGGTTCTCGGAGCGCCCCTGAGCGTCGGCAAGCCGCGGGCCATCAGTTTGCAGCGTCGCCGGGGCCGGGGGGCGGCCGCAGGTCGGGCAGCAGCGCCGCGACCGCGCCCAGCAGTGGCAGAAAGGCGCATACCTGGTAGACGAAGATGATGCTGGTGTGGTCAGCCAGCAGGCCCAGCGCGCCGGCGCCAATGCCGCCGAGGCCGAACGACAGGCCGTAAAACATGCCGGAGATGGCGCCGATGCGATGGGGCACCAGATCCTGGGCGTAGACGATGATCGCAGGAAAGGCCGACGCCAGAATGATGCCGATGATCACGCTGAGCACCGCGGTGGCGGTCAGGCCAACGTGCGGCATCAGCAGGGTGAATGGAGCAACGCCCAGAATGGAGATCCAGATGACCGTCTTGCGGCCGATTCGATCGCTGATCGGGCCGCCGATCAGCGTGCCGACGGCCACGGCCGCCAGAAACAGGAACAGATGGATCTGAGCGCTGAACACCGACACATCAAAGCGCTCGATCAGATAGAACTGCAGATAGGTGCTGATGCTGGCCAGATACAGGTGCTTGGAAAAAATCAGCACCATGAGCACGGCAATGATGCGATAGACGGCGGCCTTCGATTCGATCGGTGGCCTTGTGGCAGCGCTCGGGCGTCTGCGGTGTTCGGCAACCTGCTGTGCATACCAGCGCCCGACCTGCAGCAGAACGACAATGGCCAGCAGGGCCGCCAGCGCGAACCAGCTCACGCTGATGCGCCCGTTGGGCAGCACCACCCAGGCTGCCAGCAGCGGTCCGAGTGAGGTGCCGGCGTTGCCGCCGATCTGGAATATCGACTGCGCCATTCCGAAGCGCCCGCCGGCGGCCATGCGCGCCACCCGTGCCGACTCCGGGTGAAAGATGGATGACCCGGTGCCTACCAGCGAAGCCGCCAGCAACAGCAGCGGATAGCTTGGCGCGGTTGCCAGCAGCAGCAGTCCGCTCAGCGTAAAGCTCATGCCCACCGGCAGCGAGTAGGGCAGCGCGCGCCGGTCGGCCAACAGCCCGACTGCGGGCTGCAGCAGCGAGGCGGTCAGTTGATAGGTCAGCGTGATCAGCCCGATCTGTAGAAAGCTCAGATCGAAGTCGGCCTTGAGCAGCGGGTAGAGGGCGAGTATCAACGACTGGATCATGTCGTTGAGCAGGTGCGTGAAGCTGATTGCTCCGAGCACGCCGAAAACCGGCCCGTGCCCGCTCTTGCCTTGCGGTGCCGGTCTCTCAGTGCTGCCGTCGACGGCAACGTGATGCATGGTTGTGCGCATGAGCGAGGATTGTGGCAGAAATCATGTGTGACAGGCCCGGTTCATCGGTTGCAGCCGTGGTCGAGCCGGCCGCCGGTTGGCGACCGGCTGGCTCAAGCGCAGCTCGGGCAGGCGTTTCTGGTCATGATGGCCAGACTCCAGCCGCCTTGAGCAGCGGCTGAATCAGGAGCCACCAGACAAACACCACGATCAGCAGGTACTTCCCGGTGTAGTAAATGGTTCGATTCCAGGCCTTGATGCGGGCAAACATCTGACCGAGCACATCGACGCCGGCGAAGATGCGATTGAGGAAACCGACCTTCTCGCTCGGCACGTTGCGCGTTGCCGAGGCCTTGACCACGTGGTTGATCATGAAGCGGTTGATGGCACGTACGACCGGGTTGCGAATGGGGCGCTCGACGTCGCAGAACAGGATGATGCGGTACTCGTCGGTGTCATTTTCGACGCTGTGGATGTAGGTCTCGTCAAAAAGCAGGTCCTCGCCATCGCGCCAGGCGTAGCGCTGATCATCGACGTAGATGCGGCAGTCGTCGGAGTTGGGCGTGTCGAGTCCCAGGTGGTAGCGCAGCGCGCCGCCGAAGGGATCGCGATGAGCGCCCAGCCGACCGCGCGGCGGCAGAACGGCAAACATGGCCGCATGAACGGTCGGGATTTGATGCACCAGTTCGACCGTCTTCGGGCACAGCTTTTCGGCCGACGGATAGCCATCGTTGTACCACTTGAGGTAGAAGCGCGTCCAGCCGCGCTTGAAAAAGCTGTTGAAGGCCAGGTCGTTACGCCCGTCAGCGGCCCGGATGTCGCCGTCTTCGTAGAGCCTGCGCGCCTCGTCGCGAATGGTCTCCCAGTTGTCTTTCAGCAGATCGAGCTCGGGAAAGTCACGACGGTCCAGAATCGGCTGTGCCGGCGCCTGTGAGAACAGATACATGAGCGCGTTGTAGGGCGCGATGAAGGTCGAGTGATCGGTGAGCTGGCGCAGGAAGCGGTGCCTTACTTGGCCGCGAAAGTGAACAAAGGTTGCCGATGCCACCAGTATGTAGGCCAGAACGAACCTGACCGAAACCAGCTGAGCCAGCAAGGGTGAGTGCCTCCAGACAGGAATGAGCCGACCTTACAGCCTAGGCGCAGTCACCGATGCGTTGCAACCGACGGCCTTGCAGGGCGGCTGTTGATCCGCGCAGCGATCATCCGCATATTGAACTTTCATTCATGGCCATCAACAGGGCATATCTGACAGTGATTGTAAAAACTCCGGCTGAGTTTCGTCAGCAGCTTCAGGACGGCTGGCTCAACAGCGACGGCCCGGCGGTTCCGCGGGCGGTTTTTCTGGTGGAACCCAGTGCTTTTCGACTCTCGAAACAGTCGGCGCGCGATAACGAGTACATGGATCTGGGCGTGGATGTCGACCCCGGCCGCGCGCTTGATCAGCATCGTGCGCTGAGCGAAGCCATCAGCGCCTGCGGTATTCCGGTGGTGCGTTTTCCGGGCAAGCCCGAGACGCCTGATGACGTCTTTCCCAACAACGTCTTCGCGACCGCGCCGGGGCGCCTGATCGTGGGCGCCATGCTGCACCCCGAGCGCCAGCGCGAGGCCGAGCGGGCCGACATTCGCGGCTTTTTCAGTGACCTGATGCAATACGAGACGCTCGATCTGTCCGGTCAGGATCTGGTTGCCGAACTGACCGGTGTTCTGGTGCTCGACCGCGCCCGTCGTATCGGCTTTTGCGGGCTCACGCAGCGTGTTGACGAAGCCGGCTGCGAGGCCATGCATGAACCCTTCGGCCTGGATCTGACGTTCCAGTTCGATCTCGCCGAAGGCGAATACCACACCAACGTGGTCATGGCCGTGCTCGCCTCGCGTGCGCTCATCATCTGCCCGGAGGCCTTCGCCGACCCGGAAGTGCCCGCGGCCATTGCCGAGGCCTTTCCGGACCGGGTGCTCGAGATCAGCAGCGAGGAGAAGGACGCTTTCGCCGGCAACGTCATTGCCTTGAGCTTCGAGGATCTGTTCATGAGCCAGACCGCCATCGATGCTCTGGCGCCGGAAAAGCTCGCCCGTCTGGAAGAGTGGGGTTTCACCATCCACGGCGTCGAGCTCGACGAGATCGAAAAGGCCGGCGGCAGCCTGCGCTGCTGCGTTGCCGAGATTTACTGACGCTCCGGACCGAGCCCCGCGCGGTTGCGATGACCGCTGTCGCGCGGGCTTCCTTGAGCCTGTGGCGGCGGGTTCAGCAATGATTAATCGCGCCGCGCTAGAATCGTCCCTTCCACTGACCGAAGCGCCGCCATGTCCCGACTGTTTCGCCAACTCCTGATTGCCACTATCCTGGCTGCCGCGCTGGTGACGTCGGTCTGGGCGATCACGCTCGAGGAGGCCGCGCGGCAGGTGGCCAACGAATACGACGCCCGCGTGGTCTCGGCCCATACCGTCGAACGCGACGGGCGTCGCCTGCACGTTATCCGTATTGTCACTGGCGACGGCGTGGTGCGCACGGTGCGCGTACCCGCCGACGAGGACTGAAATCATGCGTATTCTGGTAGTCGAGGACGAAACCGAGCTGCGCGAACTGCTCGGCCGCGCGCTCAAACGGCAGGGGCACGCGGTTGATCTGGCCGCCGACGGTATCGACGGCTTGCACTATGCCACCGAATATCCGGTTGATCTCGCCATCATCGACCTTGGTCTGCCGGGCGAGAGCGGCATGGAGATCGTGCGTCGGGTGCGCGAACGCGAGCTCAGATATCCCATTCTCATTCTGACCGCTCGTTCAGACTGGCAGGACAAGGTCGAGGCGCTCGAGATCGGCGCCGATGACTACGTCACCAAGCCCTTCCGTATCGAAGAGCTGATGGCGCGCGTCAACGCGCTGCTGCGCCGCTCGGCCGGCCACGCGGCGCCGGAAGTGCGCATCGGGCCGCTGCAGGTCAATCTATCCAGCCAGGATGTGCACCTCGACGGTGAGCCGATGGAGCTGACGACCTTCGAGTACAAGGTACTGGAGTACTTCGTGCTGCATCCGGATCGGGTCGTGTCCAAGATGGAACTCAACGAGCATCTCTACGACGAGGACGCCGATCCCGACAGCAACGTCATCGAGGTGATCATCGGCCGCCTGCGCCGGAAGCTCGATCCGGAAAGCGAATGGCAGCCGATCGAAACGCTGCGCGGGCGCGGCTACCGTTTTCGCCAGGACACAGACTGAGCGCTGGCCATGGCCGCGCCCAACGCTGCCTCGCCCTCGCTGCTGGTGCGCCTGCTGGTCGGTGCCGGGCTGGCCCTGCTGATCGCTCTGGCCGCCGTTGGCGGCGCCATTGACCGGGTATTCACCAATGCCGCCGAGGCCAACATGCACGAGCGCCTCGAAGCGGTGGTCTATCTGATCCTGTCAACAATCGAAGTGGATCGGAGCGGGCAGCCGAGCATGCCCGAATCACTGGCCGAGCCACGTCTCAATCGACCGGGATCGAGCCTGCACGGCGGCGCCATGACACCGCAGGGCGAGTGGCGTTCACCGTCGCTTGTGGGCGTGGTGCCGCAACCCAGGGCGCGCCGTATCGAGCGCGGCAGCGAGCTGTTCCGCGGCCTGGAGGCTGACGGCAACTGGAACGTGTTCGCCCTTGGCCTGGGCTGGGAGCTGCCCGATGGTCGCGTCATCGACCTCACGATCTGGGCGGCCGAAGACCCCAACCGCCTGCGCATGGAGCTGGCCGGGTTCCGCGAGGACCTGTGGCGCTGGCTGGGTCTGGCGGCGGTGCTCATCATCGCCGGCCAGGCCGGGTTGCTGCTGATCATTCTCAGGCCGTTGCGGCGCGTGGCCGCCGAAGTGGCCGCCATCGAAACGGGACGGCGCGAGGGCATCGAGGGAGCCTATCCACGCGAACTGCGGCCGCTGACCGACAACCTCAACGCGCTGCTGGCCGCCGAGCGCGACAATGCCCGACGTTATTCCGAAGCGCTGGCCGACCTGGCCCACGCGCTGAAAACGCCGGTGGCCGTGCTGCGCGCCCGCCTGGAGTCGAGTGAGTCGGTTCAGCCCAGGGATCTCTCGCGACAGCTCGATGACATGGAGCAGACCATCCGCCGCCAGCTCGAGCGCGCCCAGCGCTCCACTCGGCGGACGCTGCCCGGTGCCGTTGCAGCGCGCCCCATTCTAGAGCGCATGGCCGATTCGCTGGAGCGCCTGTACGTGGATGCCGGCCTGCGCGCCGAAGTCGCCGGCGACGCACAACTGGTTGCGCGCATGGACGAGCGCGACTTCTGGGAAGTGTGCGGCAACCTGATGGAAAACGCCGCCAAGTACGGCAACGGCCGGCTGCGCGCGACCGTGCGCTCGGGCGAGCCGGGTGCAAGGCACGACGGCTTGATCGTCGAGATCGAGGATGACGGGCCGGGCATCGCCGGCCTCGAGATCAAGCGCCTGTTCGAGCGCGGCCAGCGTGGTGATGAGCAAGCGCAGCGCGAAGGGCAGGGGCTGGGTCTGTCGATCGTGCGCGAGCTGGTCGAGGCCAACGGTGGTCGGCTGGAAGTCGACCGCGGGGCACTCGGCGGGGCACGCTTTCGGGTTATCCTGCCGCCACGATGAGCAAACCGGTTTCCAGCGACGATGACGCCATCCAGCGGCTGATCGCCATCATGGCGCAACTGCGCGATCCAGATCGCGGCTGCCCCTGGGACCGTGAGCAGACCTTTCGCAGCATCGCGCCCTACACCATCGAAGAAGCACATGAAGTGGCCGACGCCATCGAGCGCGAGGATGTCGACGACCTGCGCGACGAGCTCGGCGACCTGCTCTTTCAGGTGGTTTTTCACGCCCGCATGGCTGAAGAACAGTCCCTGTTCGACTTCAGCGATGTGGCTGCCAGCATCTCTGACAAGATGGTGCGCCGCCACCCGCATGTGTTTGGCGACGCATCCTTCGACAGCGCCGCGCAGCAGGTCGCCAGCTGGGAAGAGATCAAGGCGGCCGAGCGCGCCGAAAAGGGGCAGGCCGATGCCGGCCTGCTCGACGGCGTTGCACGCGGGCTGCCGGCGCTCCGGCGTGCCGTCAAGCTCCAAAAGCGCGCTGCGCGCGTTGGTTTTGACTGGCCGGATATCGAGCCCATCTTCGACAAGCTGCGCGAAGAGACCGATGAACTGCGCGCTGCGCTCGCCAACGAGGACGCGGACAATATCGAAGAAGAAGTTGGCGACCTGCTGTTTGTGATCACCAACCTGGCGCGCAAGCTCGACGTTGATCCCGGCGCGGCACTTCGGCGCTGCAACCACAAGTTCGAGCGGCGTTTTCGGACCATGGAATCGCTGGCGCACGAGCGCGCGCTCGACCTGGCTGATCTTGACCACCCCGAACTCGAGGCGGTCTACAAGGCGGCCAAGGCGAGGCTCAACGAGCGGGATTGAGCCTGCAGCCGCTGCGCCGCCCCCGGCGGCGACCGTGCTAACCTGCCCCCGATACAACCAATCCTCCCAGGGAGCCGGGCATGTCCATTCGCCATCTCGACCGCATGTTCCAACCGCGCTCGATCGCGGTCTTCGGTGCCTCGGATCGGTCCGGCAGCGTCGGTCAGGCGGTGTTTTCCAATCTGCTTGATGGTGGCTTCAAGGGCGCACTTTATCCGCTCAATCTGAATCATCGCGAGGTGGCCGGTCGGCGTGCTTTTCGCAGCAGCCGCGACCTGCCTGAGGCGCCCGACCTGGGCGTGATCTGTACGCCGCCGCCGACTGTCCCCGGCATCATTGACGAGCTGGGCATGCTGGGTACGCGGGCTGCGGTCGTCATAACCGCCGGCTTCAGCGAAGCCAGTCAGGCCGTCGGCCGTGATCTCGAGTCGGAAATGCTCGCGCATGCCGGTCGCCACGGGCTGCGTTTTCTCGGCCCCAACTGCGTCGGGTTGATGGTGCCGGGCAGCGGCCTGAACGCCAGCTTCGCACCGGGCCGGCCCGCGCCCGGACGCGTTGCCTTTGTCACCCAGTCCGGCGCGCTGGCCACCACGGTGCTCGACTGGGCGGCCGAGCGTGATATCGGCTTCTCGTCGTTCGTCTCGATGGGCAACTGCCTGGATGTCGACATCGGCGACGTCATTGACTACCTGGGCTCGGATGTCCGCACGCGCTCGATCCTGCTGTACATGGAAGCACTGACCGACGGGCGCAAGTTCATGTCCGCCTCGCGGGCCGCTTCGCGCAACAAGCCGCTGGTGGTGGTCAAGTCCGGGCGCGCGCCCGAAGGCGCCAAAGCCGCGGCCTCGCACACCGGCGCGCTGGCCGGCCGCGACGAGGTCTACGCCGCGGCCATCCGCCGCGCCGGTGCGCTGCGCGTCGACGGCATCGAGGACCTTTTTCGTGCCGCCGAGTTTCTTGGCCGCGTGCGTCCGCACCGGGGCGGGCGCCTGGCGATTCTGACCAACGGCGGGGGGCCGGGCATTCTGGCCACGGACGAGCTGGTGCTTGGCGGCGGGCAGCTGGCTGAACTGGATGCCGGTACGCTCGAAGAGCTCGACGCGGTGTTGCCGCACAACTGGTCGCGCGGCAATCCGGTTGACATCATCGGTGACGCATCGGCACAGCGTTACGTCAAGGCGCTGGAAATTCTGCTGGCGGCGGATGAGATCGATGCCGTGCTGGTGGTGCATGCGCCCACGGCCCTGGCCGGCAGCCGCGAGATCGCTGAAGGGCTGGCGCCAATCGCTGCGGCCGCGTCGAGGCCGGTTTTCGGCTGCTGGCTGGGCGGCGCCTCGGCCCGCGAGGCCTATGAGGCCTTTGCCGCCGCCGGCCTGCCGGGGTTTCTGTCGCCGACCGACGCGGTGGCTGCCTTTCTGGCCTTGCAGGAGTATCGCGCCAACCAGGTCGCGCTGATGGAAACACCGTCGGAAATGCCCACCTCCGAGCGAATGGATCCCGACTCGGTCGCGGTGGTGCTTGAGCGCGCACGTGACGAGGAGCGCACCTGGCTGAGTGAAATCGAGGCCAAACGCGTACTGTCGGCCTATGGGATTCCGGTTGTGGAAACGCGCAGGGCAAGTCCGACCCCGGACGATGCGGCGCGGCTGGCCGCGGAGATCGGTTTTCCGGTGGCGCTGAAGCTGATTTCCGCCGATATTACCCACAAGTCGGATGTCGGTGGCGTGGTGCTCGACCTGGCCTCCGAGCAGGCCGTGCGCGAGGCCGCCGAGGGTATCGCCCGCCGCGTGGCCGACCACGACAACGCCGAGCTGGAGGGCTTCTCGGTCCAGCAGATGGTTCGCCGCGCCCACAGCGTGGAATTGATCATCGGCGCCAGCACCGATCCCGTTTTCGGGCCGGTCATGCTGTTCGGCAGCGGCGGTACCTCGGTGGAGGTGGTCGCCGACACCGTCGTCGGTCTGCCGCCGCTGAACATGAGCCTGGCCCGGCAGATGATCGATCGCACGCGGGTGGCGAAACTGCTGGCCGGCTATCGTCATCGGCCGGCCGCGCGCGCTGACCTGGTCTGCGACGTACTGGTTCGCGCCGCGCGCCTGATGACCGATCTGGACATGGTCGAGTCGCTCGATATCAACCCGCTGCTGGCCGATGATGAGGGCGTGGTCGCCCTCGACGCCCGTATCGAACTCCGGGCCCCTGAAGCCGGCCCGCGACCGCAGCCGGCGATCGCACCCTATCCCACGCATCTGGTCGAGCGCGTACCTTTCGCCGGCGGTGAAATCACGATCCGGCCAATTCGTCCCGAGGACGAGCCGGCCCACCGTGATTTCTTCAACAGTCTCGAGGCCGACGACGTCCGCTTTCGCTTCTTCGGCGTGATTCGCGAGCCTGAACACTCGCAGCTGGCGCGTTTTACCCAGATTGACTACGAGCGCGAGATGGCGTTCATTGCCGCCGACGACGACAAGCGCACGCAGGGCGTGGCGCGTATCGCCAAGGACTCCACTGGCCACCGCGCCGAGTTCGCCGTGGTCGTGCGCTCGCGCATCAAGCGCCGCGGTCTCGGGCGCATCCTGCTGAAAAAGCTCATCGAGCACTGCCGGGAAACCGGCGTGCGTGAAGTGGTCGGCCAGGTGCAGCAGCAGAATGTGCGCATGCTCGGCCTGGCCGAGGACCTGGGCTTCAGGCTCGGGTCCGTGGATGAAGACGGCGTCCGCGAGGTTGTTCTGGAGCTGGCGAAAGAAAATGATTAATGCGGCTTGAGCACAGGCCGTGCCCGGGGTATTATATGCGGCTCGGTTTTCACGGGCCGTTAGCTCAATGGTAGAGCAGTAGGCTTTTAACCTATTGGTTGAAGGTTCGAGTCCTTCACGGCCCACCATCTCTTGTTCCTGCCTTCAGGCCACCCAGGTCATTCCCGTGGCTGATTCACGCATTCCGCAGACCTCGCAGACCGGCCCGCACCGGCGGCTCGAGGAGACCGTGCTGCGCCATCTTCGTCACCAGTGGCGGTCACCGATCCGTGATTACAGCCGCCGCGCCTTCGACGAGCTGGCTGTATCCATTGATCCCAACCTCCCGCTGGTGCTGGACTCGGGCTGCGGTACCGGGGCTTCGACCGCTCTGCTGGCGTCCAGGCATCCTGACAGTCTGATCATCGGTGTCGACAAGAGCGCCGCTCGCCTGGCCCGGCCGGTTGAGTTGCCAACCAATGCCTGTCTGATTCGCGCCGAACTCGCCGACTTCTGGCGTCTGGCCATTCAGGCAGGCTGGCAGCTTGCGCATCACTATCTGCTCTATCCCAACCCCTGGCCCAAGCCCGGGCACCTCAAGCGGCGCTGGCATGGCCACCCGGCTTTCCCCGATCTGCTTGAATTGGGTGGTCGCCTGGAGTTGCGCAGCAACTTCGAGCTCTACGTCGACGAGTTTGCTCAAGCGCTGGCGCTGGCCAGAGTGACAGACGTGAACGTGGTATCTTTTCTGCCTGACGAGCCAATCAGCCCCTTCGAGCGCAAGTACGCGCACAGCGGGCATCGCTTGTTCCAACTCACCGCCAACGTACAGAGGGAACATCATGAAAGCACTGCAGGCAGGTAGTTTTGCGATTTCGGCGCTGTTGCTGGCCGCTTCGGCGCTGGCCGACGACAAGCTCGAAGGCGTGATCGAAAGTTCGGAGCGTCCGTCTTCGGAAGCTGAGCGGGATCAGTATCGCCATCCCTACGAGACGCTGATGTTCTTCGGCATCAAGCCAGATATGACCGTGGTGGAAATCTCGCCCGGCGGCGGCTGGTATACCGAAATACTGGGGCCCTATCTGGCCGATGAAGGTGAACTGATCGCCGCTCACTGGAACATGGAGCAGGAAGACCTGCCCGGCTACTACGAGCCCGGCATGGCGAACTTCAAGGAGCGCATCGCAGCCGAGCGCTTTGGCGACATCGAGATCATCGCCTTCGACCCGCCTGAAATGACCGATCTGGGCGAGCCCGGTTCGGCCGACATGGTGCTCACCTTCCGCAATGTCCACAGCTACGCCGATGATGGCGGTTTTCGCGCCATGGCCAAAGCCGCCTGGGAGATTCTCAAGCCCGGCGGCGTCTTCGGCGTGGTTGAGCACCGGCTGCCCGAGGATCATTCCGGCGATTCGCACATGGCCGGCGGCTACGTCAAGCAAAGCTGGGTTGTGGGCGTGGTCGAGTCCGAAGGCTTCGTGCTTGATGAGGCCAGCAAGATCAACGCCAACCCCGACGACAGCGCCGACCATCCCAACGGCGTATGGACCCTGCCGCCGACGCTGAACGTGCCCGAAGGCGAGGACGAGGAGAAGTATCGGCAGATCGGCGAAAGCGATCGCTTCACTCTGAGGTTCATCAAGCGCTGATTGGCGCAGCCAATCAGCGTCCCGGCCGCAGCGAAGCGAAGAGCCGGGACCTCCTCAAGGAGGCACTGCGCTCAATCGAAGCCGCTCAAGGCGAAGCGAAGAGCCGGGACCTCCTCGAGGAGGCAGTACGCTCAATCGAAGCCACTCAAAGCGAAGCGCCGAGGCCGCGTCACGAACATGTTGTGACCAAGCGCACAAGCGATAGTACGTTTTTTGAAGTGAAAGCCGCCAGCTTGCATATCTTCAAACGCTGGTATAAGTTGCTTTCAGGGGTGGCAGCTTAAGGAGTCAAAATTGTATCTGATGCGGGGTTTTGCGTTTTTCTTTCTTTTGTCATCTTCGCTGAGCGGACTTTCAGAATCGGTACGAGCCGCAGATATGGCTGCGGAAAACCTTCCGGCTCCCAGGGTTGTATTGGAACGTGACGCAGGAGGTCGTTTGCAACCGGTCGGGGAGTCACCCGGATTTGCAGCGCTATATCAGGAGGTGCGCAGTGGCGCGCCGCGGCGAGTGTTGATCGGCCTTCGTACCCCTTTCGGTCCTGACGAAATCAATCTCCACGGCCCGACCGGCGCGGAGCTCTATCATGAGAACGCCCAGCAGGCGAGAGCGCGGTTTTTGGAAGATCTTCGAGACTTCCTCCCAGACCGAGATGGCAGAAAGGTTGAGGAACTACCGGAGCTGCCGTATCTCGTACTGTTTCCAGATGAGACGTTGCTGGACTTGGTTTTCGATCACCCGGATGTTGTGTCGATCAACACCGAAGGTGGAGGTAAGCCACAACTGAATGGAACTATTCCGTTTATAGGCGCTGACGAGGCGCACTTCCAAGGCTATGATGGAACTTGGCAAGCCATTGCTGTGATCGATACTGGCGTCGATCGCACGCATCCCATGCTTTCTGGGAAAGTGGTTTCAGAAGCTTGTTATTCCAGCACTGCCTATTCTCCGAGTGGAAATATCTGCCGTGCGGGCAGCTATGGCTCTACTGTGACCAACAGTGGCGGACCTTGCACCCTGGAGCCGCAATGCTCGCCTGGCCATGGTTCGCATGTGGCCGGCATCGCGTCGGGCGGTTCAGTCTCTCCCGGGGGTGGGGTGCCCGCGTTGAAGGGAGTGGCCAGTGATGCCGACATAATCAGTCTGATGGCATTGAGCTACGTCAATAGCCCAACTCTATGTGTCTCGAGCCAAGACTGCGTTTACTATCTTGAATCCTCTGTTGTGTCGGCTCTAAATCGGGTCTATGCACTGCGCACCAGCTACCCTATTGCAGCAGTAAATTTGAGTCTGATCCTGACTGTCTCGGCTAGCGACTACTCTTCATCTACCTGCGACGGCTCGTGGACTGCAATGCGTGACGCGGTGGCGTTGCTGAACAGCGCAGGTATCCAGGTCTATGCTGCATCGGGGAATGCCGGTGGTTACACTGCTTTCCAGAACAAGATCGGCCCGCCTGCATGTCTCAGCAAAGTGATCAGTGTCGCCGCTACCGCCAGGAAAACCAACACTTTTGCCTCGTATTCTAATGCTGCCGGAATTCTGGATATGCTGGCACCAGGTGCTTTAAGTACTCAAGGTGGTAGCAGTACCTGTCGAGACATGTTTACTTTGGTCGAAGGGATCTGGTCCGCCTATTTTCAGAGCGGTTGCAGTGACCGCTATTTGCGTGACGCGGGCACCTCCATGGCGGCTCCTCACGCGGCTGGCGCGCATGCCGTCCTGCGTGATCGCTATCCGGGTGCTACGGTAACCGCGCTTTCCGACTGGTTGCTGGCTTCCGGTCATCCGATCAGCTTCTCTCAAGGTGGATCTAATTACACCAAACCGCGAATTGACCTCGATTCCGCCATGACCCCTCCGCCGGCGCCAAGTAGTGGCCCGAGTGGTGGCTCTGTCAATTGGTTTGCGTGTTTCGGTCAGAACATGGCTTCCTGGAATGCGGTTTCCGGTAGCGTTAGCGAGTATCAGTTGCAGGGCGTCAATTCAAACTGGACCTACTATAGCGGGCCTGCCACCAGCCAGTTCGTGAACGTTACTCAGACCGAGAATTTGCGTGTGCGCGCCTGCAATACCGTTTCCTGTGGGCCTTGGGCGATCATTGGCCAAGCCACCTATCAGCCGTACTGTTATTGATATGTTTGCATTCTTTAATCAATTGGGCGTTTTTCGAGGGTTCTTGATGCTCTCGCTGGTCTTGGTTTTTGTTGATTGGGTGAGAGCACAATCGCAGAGCCCGCCAGACCGGTATTGGCATCTTGAAGTGGAAGATTTGCGGACAGATTCCGACCATGGTCTTCTCAATGATCGAGTGTATTTTGTATTTCACGACGGCAATTTTGATCTGTTTGACTTCGGCAAGCCCGCGCCGGAAGGCTTGCGTTGGTTTGCCAACCATGGGTATATCGACAAGATACTTGAGCAACTTGACGACGAGAGCAAGTCAGGTTGGCGTGTCGAAGATGTTTTGCTGGCTAACCCCGGGTTCGACGGTGACAATTCATTCGTGTCGCCACCGGGGCCGTTCCTTCATCCCGAATCCGATCGATACTTGACTTATTTCTCCCGGCTTTATCCCAGCGATGATGCCTTTGTAGGTAATGCAGATTCCAAGCGCTATGAACTGTTCGACGAAGACGGTCATTTCAGGGGGCCGCTCGTGATTGATATTTATGGTTCCGATGTGATCGACGCCGGAACCAAGGATAATCTGGAGCAGGATCTGATTGCTCTGGACCGGCATTTCTTTGATGAGCGGGGAAACCCGGAGACAGCACCATTTACTACCAATCCGGTGATGCCGCATCCCGGATTCAATGGTTCTCATGGCAACCCGGATGGGGAGCCAGAACGCTTGATGATCGGCGGCGAGATCTATTGCCAGGAGACTAGAAGTGGTGATGAGTTGTGTCATGAGTATGACCCGGACCAGATTGACTTCAGCAAGCCGGGCACGCCATTGATGCGTTTGCGAGTTAATCTGGTTGGTCCTGGGCCTCATGGCGCCTGGTCGGGCAGCTACTACGATCCATCTCGATCCGGCGAAGGGTTCAATTTCGAATTCTTTGATACGGATCCGCCCAAAGCCGTATTCTACTGGTACACCTTCAAGCCAGACGGAAGCGGTGAGCCGATGTGGCTCATTGGTCAAGGTGAGGTGAACGGAGAAGACTACTTCTTTTTCGACTTTGATATCTACGAGGTCGATGGTGGCTCTATGGCGGCACCAACTAATCCGAAAGAAAGCGAGGCGGCACTCTGGGGGGAGGCGACGGTGTTCGTGCAATCAAATTTATCAAGTCCGGCGTGCCGCAACCTCACTGTATACCTGACGCCTCTTGAAGAGGATCTTGAATTGGATTTGCCTAGTGGGTCTGGAATTGGTCGCTACCGATACGATTTGGAGAGGCTTACTTCAAGCCTTACCGGGCTGGACAAATACTGCGGCAACAGCAGCGGTGTGCGCGTTTCGGTACACCCCTAGTGGGGGCGCGGAAAGTTAGGTGACAGACGTTGTTTTGCGCTATGCTGGCCGCATGTCTACATTAACTTCACGCTCGTTTTCATTGCCGGCTAAAGATCGCAGGGTCTTGGCCAATTGGCTGCGTTCCACGACGCTTGCGCAGGGGCTTTCAGTCCGAGCCCGTATTCTGTTGGATCTGCATGACGGGCTCTCGCCAACCGAAGTAGCCAATGCTCAGCGGGTCTCTCGCAAGACCGTCTACAAGTGGATCAAACGCTATGAAGAATACGGCGTGGATGGCCTGTGAGGATCAACCCCGCTCTGGCCGTCCCAGCGTAATCGGGCAAAAGATCTTCGAGCGCGTCCTGAAGTTGACCACCGAGCGGGTCCCGCATGAGGCTACGCATTGGAGCATCGCATTGATGGCGAAGTATGCTGGCATCACCCAATGGCAGGTTCGGCGAATTTGGGCCGCAGCCGATCTCAAACCACACCGCATCAAGACCTTCAAGATCAGTAACGATCCCGACTTCGCCGAGAAGGTTACCGACATCGTTGGGCTGTATATGAACCCGCCGAGCAACGCGCTCGTGCTGTCGGTCGATGAGAAAACGCAGATCCAGGCACTCGATCGTACTCAACCCGGCCTGCCATTGGCGCCTGGCCATGTCGGCAGCCGCACGCATGACTACAAGCGCAACGGTACTGCCAGCTTGTATGCGGCTTTCAACATTCTGACCGGCGAGGTCACAGGGGCGGTCCGGCCCAGCCACAATGCTCGGGAGTTTCTGAAATTCCTTAACACGATCAAACGCAACGCACCTGCTGATCAGGATATCCACATCATTCTGGACAATCTCAGCGCTCACAAAACGCCGGCTATCAAGGCATGGATGGAGAAAAACCCCCACATCCATTTCCACTTCACCCCAACTAGCGCATCTTGGTTGAACGCAGTTGAAGGATGGTTTGCCCAACTGGAGCGTCGCTCACTCTACCGTGGCGTCTTCACCAGCGTTGCTGAACTCAAGGCCGAGATCAAACGGTTCATCCGAGTACACAACTCAGAACTTGCTAAGCCATTTCAGTGGACCAAGGATGCCACAACCATCATCAAGGCTGTGAACCGCGCAAAGAAGGTGTTACCTAATTAACCGCGTGCCCCACTAGCGGGTCGGTTGCGTGATGGCTGTCTTGGTGGATTGACTTCTGGAGGGAGGGGGCAAGTTCGCACAGCGCTCTAGCGGTGCTTTCAGTCGAATCAGTCTGGCAAGAACACCCTTTCTGGGCGACAATTCCACGCCATGAGCGAAATCAAACCTGTTTCCGGCGACTTCGAACAACAACCCCTGCGCACCTACGCCGAGCGCGCCTACCTCGACTACGCGATGTATGTGGTGCTCGACCGTGCCCTGCCGCACCTGGGCGACGGCCTCAAACCTGTGCAGCGGCGCATTGTCTATGCGATGAGCGAGCTGGGGCTGAGCGCGGCCTCCAAGCACAAGAAATCCGCTCGCACGGTGGGGGATGTAATCGGCAAGTTCCACCCGCACGGTGATTCGGCCTGCTACGAGGCCATGGTGCTGATGGCCCAGCCGTTTTCCTATCGCTATCCGCTGGTCGACGGGCAGGGCAATTTCGGCTCGGCCGACGATCCAAAATCCTTTGCCGCCATGCGCTATACCGAATCGCGGCTGGCGCCGTATGCCCGGACCCTGCTGGCCGAACTGGGGCAGGGCACGGTCGAGTGGGCGCCGAACTTCGACGGCACGCTCAAGGAGCCGACGCTGCTGCCGGCCAGATTGCCCAACGTCCTGCTCAACGGCGGGCAGGGCATTGCCGTGGGCATGGCCACCGACATCCCGCCGCACAACCTCAACGAGGTGGTGTCGGCCTGCGTCCGCCTGCTGGAGGCGCCGAAGAAAACCACCATAGCGGAGTTATGCGAACACATTCCGGCGCCGGACTTTCCCGGCGGCCCGGAAATCGTCAGCTCGCGCGATGAATTGCTGCAGCTCTACGCGACCGGTTCCGGCGGTATCCGCCAGCGCGCGAGGTGGGAGAAGGAAGGCGAGGAGATCATCATCACCGCGCTGCCCCACCAGGTTTCGCCGGCCAAGGTACTCGAACAGATTGCCGGGCAGATGCAAGCTAAAAAACTGCCCTGGGTCACCGACTTGCGCGACGAATCCGACCACGAGCACCCCACGCGCCTGGTGATCGTGCCGCGCTCCAACCGCGTCGATATCGAACAGTTGATGGACCATCTGTTCGCGACCACCGATCTGGAAAAGAGCGCGCGCATGAATCTCAACGTCATCGGCCTGGACGGTCGGCCGGGCGTGCGCAATCTCAAGGATTTGCTGATCGAGTGGCTGGCATTCCGTCGCCAGACGGTGACCAGGCGGCTGGAATTCCGGCTTGATCAGGTTGTCGATCGCCTGCATATTCTCGACGGCTTGCTGATCGCCTATCTCAATATCGACGAGGTGATCCAGATCATCCGCACCGAAGACGAGCCCAAACCGGTGCTGATGGAGCGTTTCGGCCTGACCGGGACGCAGGCAGAAGCCATTCTCGAGCTGAAGCTGCGCCATCTGGCGAAGCTCGAGGAGATGAAGATCAACGGCGAGAAGGACGAGCTCGAGGCCGAGCGCCAGCAGATCGAGGCCATTCTCGGCTCGCCGAGGAGGCTCACCCGCCTGATCCGCGACGAGCTGCTTGAAGATGCGGAAAAATACGGCGACGAGCGCCGCTCACCGCTGGTCGAGCGCGCCGCCGCCCAGGCGCTGAAGGAAACCGACCTGGTGCCGTCCGAGCCGGTGACCGTGGTGTTGAGTGAAAACGGCTGGGTACGCGCGGCCAAGGGCCACGACATCAAGCCCGAGGAGCTCAACTACCGCGCCGGCGACGCCTGCCTGGCCGCTGCCCGCGGCCGCAGCACGCAAACGGCCTGTTTCCTCGATTCCAGTGGCCGCAGCTATTCCCTGATCGCGCACGAGCTGCCGTCGGCGCGCAGCCTGGGCGAGCCGCTGACCGGGCGATTCAGCCCGAAACCGGATGCCGTTTTCAAGAGCGTGGCCCTGGGCGCGCCGGAAGATCGCGTGCTGCTGGCCTCGGACGCCGGCTACGGCTTCATCACCCGGCTTGAGAACCTGCACACCCGCCAGAAGGCCGGCAAGCAGATGCTCACCGTGCCGGCCGGCTCTGGCGTGTTGCCGATTGCGCCGTTTACCGAAGATGATGAAGCCGTCATCGTCTGCGCTACCAACGAAGGCTATCTGCTGGCTTATTACCTCACCGAGCTGCCCGAGCTGAGCAAGGGCAAGGGCAACAAGCTCATCAATATTCCGGCGAAGGCGAGCAAGGCTGGCGAAAAAATGGCCGGCGCGATCGTCATCGCCGCCGGCGAGGACTGTCTGGTCTGGGCGGGGCAGCGCTACCTGCGCATGAGCTGGGCCGACACCGAAAACTACTGGGGCGAGCGCGCCCAGCGCGGCAGAAAGCTGCCCAGAGGCTTTCAGAAGATCAGCCGGCTGACTCTCGCTGAGTGATACCGGCGCCTATGTGCCGGGCGTGCTTTCCGTGATGCTGGTCTTGAACTCTCGCAGCCAGCGTTTGATCATTGCGGCGTGTCGCGGCCCCGTGCGGATCAGAAGCTTTCGCCCCCAGGACTGATCCTGCAGCGATTGATCAGCAAAGCGCAGATGGCCCTCCCAGGGTACGACCTCGATCGGCAGCTCGACTTCCGGCGTGGCCAGCAGGTGGTCGATGATATCGATCAGCCGATCGTTGAAATAGGGTTCGGTCTCGCCCAGCTCCTGCCAGGCCTGCTGGAAGAGCGGGTGGTAGCGGGCGTAAACGGCCGCGGCCTGTGCCGGCGGCACCGACCCGAGTGCGGCAACATGGTCGGCATAGCGTTGGGCGTTGGCCTCCGTCCAGAGCCGCGTTTTGCTGTCCTTGCGCTTGTTGACCACGGGCGCTGTGGTCACCGGGCTGACGGGCCAGCTTTCGAGTGCTGGTGCCTGGCCATCGAGGCTGTTGACCACAGCCACGGTTCGGGGAATGACGAATTCCGGCTTGATCCACTGGCGCGCAAGCGAGCCGTCAAACAGGTTGGCAATGGCCTCGAGTGCGCTGGCGTCGCTGTCGTCCAGTTCCGGAAGCGGGGGCAGTGGCTCGTGGTCCGGTTCGAGCTTGTCGGCCGGCAGCGCGGGTTGCTCCTGCGCTGGTTGTCGGGGCGTCTTGTCGGCAGTGCCGGCCGACGACGGCGGCGCTCCGGGCTGTGGATAGCGCGGCTCTGGCGGTGCGGTTCGGGGCAGGGAGCTCGCGTCGGGTTGCGGCGCGAGCTCCGCCTGACGCCGTTGCTCCATCCACCACAGTCCGCCGACCAGTATCAGTACGATGATGACGCTGACGATCCACCGCATGGAAAACTCCCGATCCGAGCCTACAGCTTCAGACCGTCTGGTCGGCGTCGGGTTCGCGGCCTGGCGCCCGCTGGGAAGAGCGCGGCCCTGGCCGTGGCCGCCTCATCGTCGCAACAGCCGCGCCACTCGCTCGCGCAATGTCGGGCGTTGCCGGAGCCATTTGCGGTTGTAGCCCTGCTTCCACCAGTCGTCGCCGAGCGGGTTGAACATCTCGTGCCGAGTGCGCTGGAAGAAAGCGGTGTTGCCCACACAGCGCTGCAGATCGAACATGTCGTCTGCGCACAGGAAGTCGTGCAGCCAGCGAACGGTGGGGATGTGGATGTCGTCGACGACCAACAGCCCGCCGGCGGCCATCTGCGGATAGAAGTAGTAGTACTCCATCTGCGGAAACGGAAAGCCGTGCGGGCCATCGATGATGACCAGATCGAGCGGGTGCCTGAACTCATGGCGCGGCAGCGTCGACTGCGTCGGGCCCGGCTGGAAGGACACGACGTCGGGCTTGAGCAGCTCGCTGTCGCGAACGTTTATGTAGCTCCGGCAGGGTGTCTTCTCACCGTAGTGCGAGAGGGTAAAGACGCTGTGATCCGAGCTCAGCCAGGACATCGCCAGCGTCGAGACGCCGCATCCGGTCTCGGCCGAGTGGCGGATCGGGCGTGCTTTCGCCTGATCGATCAGGTAATCGAGCGCGTCTGGATCGAAGATGCCCGCCTCGTGAAAGTCGTCGTCCAGCGCACGGATGCGCTGGAGTGCTTCGGATCGTGTCATCGGGTTGTCGTTCCGGCTTCTGGTCTTGTGTCGATTCAGACAGCTGCATGAATAACACGAAGGGCAGGAGAGGGCACGAAGATCGCGCATGATTCGCCCTTTTCCTTGCCCGCTTCGTGCCTTGCCTCGCGACTTTCGTGTTGCGCTATTGTTTTGGGCAGGCGCTACTCGTCGTCGACGTTCCAGTGAATCGTGACCTCGCGCTGGCCCCAGTTTCTGGCTCGTTTGACGTCGGTGCCCATGAAGATATCGATCTTCTTGCGCCAGCGCTTGTTCATCTTGTCGCGCACGATGTAGGTGCCCTCCAGGCCTTCGATGCGCACTTCGGTGCCGTGGTCGAGGCCGCGTCTGATCAGATCTCGCGAGACGGCAATTGCCTTCATGCCCGGCTCGAGCTGATCGCCCCAGGCAGCCAGCCCGATGTTGCCCTTCTTGGTTTCAATCTTGCGCAGGGTATAGGCGCTGGCAGATACTTCCATCGAGTGCTCCGCCTGGCAGGCGGCGGGCAGGGTCAGCAACCATGCCACGCTGGCGAGCGCGAACTTGTGCATGCCGATCTCTCTCTACTTTCGCGAGCCTCGAGAACCCGGTGTCCTCAGGCCCTGGCAAAGCCGCGTCAAGACGGGCTAGGAGTCCGTCGCCGAATCGATGGCGAGCAGCAAAGTGTCGGCTTCGACAATATCTTCTGCTGCCACAGCCATGGCGGCGATTTCGCCGTCCATCGGTGCTTTGATGGTCAGTTCCATCTTCATCGCTTCCATGATCATCAGGGTGTCGCCCGCGGCGACTGTCTGACCGGCTTTGGCGCGGATTTCGAGGATCTTGCCCGGCATCGGCGCCAGCAGACGACCGTCGCTGGCGCTGCTGTCGACAGCCGCCTCGAAGCGCGCATGGCGGCTGACCGGCCAGCGACGGTTGTCGAGACAGACTTCCAGCCCGTGGTCACCGACAAGGTGTAACTGCAAGCGGCGCCCCTGCCCGTTGAGCGTGAGGTTGAACTCGCTGGCGGTGAGCTGGCGCACGCGCGTGGGCGTAATCTCGCCGTCGATATGCAGTTGGTAGTCGCCGCCAAAGCCGGTGGCCTCCACGGTCATGCGCTGGCCGGCAGCCTCGATGTCCAGCGTGCGCGTGGCGGTGTCACCCAGGCGCCAGCTGTCGCAGGTGTCCCAGGGCGTCTGCCCGGTCGCGGCCGCTTCCTGCTGCAGCAGCCAGTATCCGGCGGCCGCGGCGAAGACCTCGCGCGGTGGCTCGCCGGCCGCCAGGATCGATGCTAGATCGCGGTCAAGCAGGCCGGTGTCGACGGCGGCATCCGCAAAGACCCTGGAGCCGGCCAGAGCCTGCAGAAAGCCGAGATTGGTCGTGGGGCCGGCGACAAAGCTGGCGGCCAGCGCCTGGTTGAGCCGTGCCAGGCAGGCTTCGCGGCTGGCGTCATGAACAACGAGCTTGGCGATCATCGGGTCGTAGTGCATGCTGACCTCGTCGCCGGTTTCCACGCCCGAATCGATGCGCACCCAGCCGGATTCGGGCAGCGCCAGCGCCTCGATGCGTCCGGTCGAGGGCACGAAGCCCTGATCGGGGTCCTCGGCATAGATGCGCGCTTCCATGGCGTGGCCCTGCGCGCTTATGTCGTCTTGCGCCAGCGGCAGCGCCTGACCGGCGGCGACGCGCAGCTGCCACTCAACCAGATCGAGGCCGGTGATGCATTCGGTGACCGGATGCTCGACCTGCAGGCGGGTATTCATCTCCAGAAAGAAGAAGTCGTCGCCGTCGACCAGAAATTCCACCGTGCCGGCGCCGACGTAGTCGACCGCCTCGGCGGCGCGAACCGCAGCTTGCAGCAGGTTCCGGCGAACCTTGTCGCTGAGGTCGGCGGCCGGGGCCTCCTCGATGATTTTCTGGTGCCGACGCTGGCTGGAACAATCGCGCTCGAACAGGTGGACGGTGTTGCCGTGCGCGTCGGCAAAGATCTGCGCTTCGATATGACGCGGCCTGGGCAGATAGCGTTCGAGGATCATGCGCTCGTCACCGAAGGCCCCCGAGGCCTCGCGCCGGGCGGCCGTCAGCGCCTCGGCGAAGTCATCGGCCGAATGCACCACGCGCATGCCCTTGCCGCCGCCGCCGGCTGCAGCCTTGAGCATCAGTGGATAGCCGACGCGCTCGGCTTCGGAGGCGAGCGTGTCGTCGCTCTGATCTTCGTCGTGATAGCCGGGGATCAGCGGCACGCCGGCGGCCGCCATCTTTTCCTTGGCCGCGGCCTTGGAGCCCATCAGCTCCATGGTTTCGGGCGAGGGGCCGATCAGCGTCAGGCCGGCCTGGCCCACAGCGCGGGCGAAGTCCGCGTTTTCAGCCAGAAAGCCGTAGCCGGGGTGAATGGCTTGTGCACCCGCATCCCTGGCGGCGGCGATGATGCGCTCACCATCGAGATACGACTCGCGCGCCGGCGCCGCGCCAATATGCACGGCCCGGTCGGCCAGCCGCACGTGGCGGGCACCGGCGTCGGCGTCGGAATGGGCGGCCACGGTTTCCACGCCAAGACGGCGGCAGGTGGCGATGATGCGGCAGGCAATTTCGCCGCGGTTGGCAATGAGGATGGTCTTGAACATGATCAATTAAACCCTGTAACCACGGGAGGGCCGGGAAGACGCGGAAAAATGGATACAGCCTTTTGAATATCGGCGTCCGAGGGAAGTCGGAGGCCTCGATTCGAGTGCGTCAGGCGCTGTTGTTGTTCATTCCGTATCATTCCGTGATTTCCGTGGTCCTTTGTTTTTCAGGAGTCGCCCGTTACCCAGGACGGCTTGCGTTTTTCGAGGAAGGCGCTGAGGCCTTCCTGGCCTTCGGCGGAGACGCGTAGGGCGGCGATCAGTTCGGAGGTGCGGCGATCGGTCTCGGGCGCCTCAAGGCGGCCGCCTGCGAGCGCCTGAATCAGCTCTTTGCAGTGGGCCTGGGCGTGCGGGCCACCGGCCAGCAGCAGGGCGACCAGGTCGTTGATGTGGCCATCAAGCTGCCCGGGGGGCACGGTGTCGCTGACCAGGCCGATATGTACCGCGCGTTCGGCGTCGATACGCTCGCCGGTGAGCATGTAATGGCGGGCGTTGTTGACACCGATGCGCGGGAGGACAAACGGTGCGATAGTGGCCGGCGCCAGGCCGAGCCTGACCTCGGTGAGCCCGAATTTCGCGGTCTCCAATGCCACGGCCAGATCGCAGCAGGCGATCAGCCCGACGCCGCCACCGAAGGCATGGCCGTTGACCCGCGCGATGGTCGGGCAGGGCATCCGGTCGAGCTTGCGCAGCATCGCGGCCAGACGCCTGGCGTCGTCGCGGTTTTCCGACTCGGTAGCCTCGGCCATGGCGCGCATCCAGTTGAGGTCCGCGCCGGCGGAAAAGCTGTGGCCCTCGCCGGTCAGAATCATCACCCTGGCATCGTTGCCGGCGACCTTGTCGAACGTCTCCGACAGCCCGGCAACGAGCTCGGCGTTGAAGGCGTTGTGCACCTCCGGTCGGTTGAGCGTCACTGTGGCGACGCCGCGGTTGTCAATATCGAGTTTCAGTAGTTCAGTCATGGCAGAAATTCAAAGTCAAGATCGAAAGTGTTCATCTGTGGAGAGAATTGCTTTTTTACATCCTGAATACGCCGAAGCGCTCGCGCTCGATCGGGGCGTTGGCCGAGGCGGCGATGGCCAGTCCAAGCACGCGACGGGTGTCGATGGGGTCGATGATGCCGTCGTCCCACAGGCGCGCGCTGGCGTAGTAGGGGTGGCCCTGTTGTTCATACTCGTCGCGGATGGGAGCCTTGAACTGCTCTTCCTCATCCTCTGGCCAGGTTTCGCCGCGTGCCTCCAGTGAGTCGCGCTTGATCGTGGCCAGTACGCTGGCGGCCTGTTCACCGCCCATCACCGAGATGCGCGCGTTGGGCCACATCCACAAAAAGCGCGGCTGGTAGGCGCGGCCGCACATGGCGTAGTTGCCGGCACCGAAGGATCCGCCGATGACAACCGTGAACTTGGGCACGTGCGAGCAGGCCACGGCGGTCACCATCTTGGCGCCGTCGCGGGCGATACCCGATTGCTCGTATTTCTTGCCGACCATGAAGCCGGTGATGTTCTGCAGGAACACCAGCGGGATGTTGCGCTGATTGCAAAGCTGAATGAAGTGCGCGCCCTTCTGGGCCGATTCTGAAAACAGGATGCCGTTGTTGGCGACGATGCCGATGGTGTAGCCGTGAATGCGCGCGAAGCCGCAGACCAGGGTGGTGCCGTAGCGCGCCTTGAATTCGTCGAACACCGAACCGTCGACGATGCGGGCGATGATTTCGCGGACATCGAAAGGGTGGCGCGTGTCGTCGGGCAGAATGCCGTAGATGTCCGCGGCCGGCCACGCCGGTTCTTGCGGCGTCGTGCTCGGCCCAAAGGCCGGTGCCGGGCGATTGAGGTTGCCGACCAGGTCGCGGGCGATGGCCAGGGCGTGGGTGTCGTTTTCGGCAAAGTGGTCGGCCACCCCCGACAGGCGCGTGTGCACGTCGGCGCCGCCCAGGGTCTCGGCGTCGACTTCTTCGCCGGTAGCGGCCTTGACCAGGGGTGGCCCGCCGAGAAAGATCGTGCCTTGTTCCCTGACGATCACTGCCTCGTCGCACATGGCCGGCACGTAGGCGCCGCCGGCGGTGCACGATCCCATGACCACCGCGATCTGCGGAATGTTCTTCGCCGACAGTCGGGCCTGGTTGTAGAAAATGCGGCCAAAGTGGTCGCGGTCGGGAAAGACCTCGTCCTGCAGCGGCAGGAAGGCGCCGCCGGAGTCGACCAGGTAGATGCACGCCAGGTGGTTTTCCAGCGCGATTTCCTGGGCCCGCAGGTGCTTTTTGACCGTCATCGGATAGTAGGTGCCGCCTTTTACGGTGGCGTCGTTGGCCACGATCATGCATTCGCTGCCGTTGACTCGACCGATCCCGGCGATCATGCCGGCGCCCGGCGCGGCATCTTCGTACAGGCCGTCGGCAGCCAGCGGGGCCACTTCCAGAAACGGGCTGCCCGGATCGAGCAGCGTGCGAACGCGCTCACGCGGCAGCAGCTTGCCCCGGTCTTCATGCCTCTGGCGCGATCTTTCAGGCCCGCCCAGGGCGGTGCGCTCCAGTTTCTTGCGCAGCTCGTCGGCCAGCTGACGGTGGTGCCGGTCGCGCGCGACAAAGTCGGCGTCCTTGCGGTTGACTTGACTGTCCAGACGGGACATGTGGGCTCCGTTTTGTCAAAGCGTTTTATTGTAGCCTGCTGGTTGGCTGGTTGGCTGGTTGGCTGGTTGGCTGGTTGGCTGGTTGGCTGGTTGGCTGGTTGGCTTGGGTCGGTGAGGCTGCGCCCGGAAAATGCGTGTCGCCGGCTGACAGCCGTTTTCGCCTTGAGTGTTGCGGCGCAGCCACCCCGCAAACCCGGGAGAGCAGGCTCAGCCAGCCAGTCGGAAAACAGGCCCGCATTCAGCGCAAGCACGCCGGCTGCATTTTTCGGGATAAAACGGCTTGTCGCAGCCTCTCAAGGGCGGGTATAATGCCGGGCTTGATGAAAACCGGCGACTGGGGCTTTTGCACAAAGCCCGACCTGGGGTCAGCCCAGGGGGTTTTCTGGAAAAGCCCGGTCGCCCGAAGAACCCATTTTTTGGAGTAGGTTGAAAATGACTCTGACCGCTGAAGAAAAGAGCCAGGTTGTCAAGGACTACCAGCTCGCCGAGGGTGACACCGGATCCCCGGAAGTGCAGGTTGCGCTGCTGACCGCGCGCATTCAGAACCTGACCGGGCATTTTGCCGATCACAAGAAAGACCATCACTCCCGTCGAGGCCTGCTCAAGCTGGTCAATCAGCGTCGCTCGTTGCTGGATTACGTCAAGAAAAAGGATATCCAGCGTTACCGCGACCTGATTGAGCGCCTTGGCCTGCGTCGCTAAGAAGCGGATTGATCCGATCGCTATCAACACCCCGGCAGCTCTCGAGCTGTTCCGGGGTGTTTTCTATTGCAAGTGCAAAGTGGAGTGAGTGAAGTGAAGAAGTTCAGCAAGACTTTCAGATTCGGCGAGCATGACGTCACGCTCGAAACCGGGCACGTCGCGCGTCAGGCCGATGGTGCCGTGCTGGTGACCATGGCCGACACCGTGGTTCTGGTGACTGCCGTGGCCCGCAAGGAAGCCAAGCCCGGTCAGGCGTTCTTTCCCCTGACCGTCAACTATCAGGAAAAATTCTATTCCGCTGGCCGCATTCCCGGTGGCTTCTTCAAGCGCGAAGGGCGTCCTACCGAGAAGGAAACCCTGACCTCGCGCCTGATTGACCGCCCGATCCGCCCGCTGTTTCCGAAAGGCTTTCTCAACGAAACCCAGGTGATTGCCACGGTGATGTCGTCGAATCCGGAAATCGATGCCGATATTCCGGCGATGATTGGTGCCTCGGCGGCGCTGTCGCTGTCGGGCTGCCCGTTTCAGGGCCCCATCGGTGGTGCCCGCGTTGGTTTCGTTGACGACGAGTATGTCGTCAACCCGACGGCCACGCAGCTTGAGGACTCCCGGCTGAATCTGGTGGTGGCCGGCACCGCGGATGCCGTGCTGATGGTCGAATCCGAGGCCGAGCAGCTCAGCGAAGAGCAGATGCTGGGCGCGATCACTTTTGGCCATGAGCAGATGCAGGTTGCCATCCAGGCCATCAGCGAGCTGACCGCTGAAGCCGGCAAGCCGAAATGGGACTGGCAGGCGCCGGAGGCGCCGGCGGGCCTCGAAGAGAAGGTCAAGAGCGCCATCGGCGATGGGCTTGAAAAGGCCTACGATCTGACCGACAAGATGCAGCGTCGTGACGCCATCTCCGAGGTCAAGAATCGTGTGGTCGAACAGCTGTGCAGCGAAGACGACGAGTCCGCACCTGCTGTCGACGAGGTTGCGGATGTGTTCGGCGCGATGGAGAAGAATCTGGTTCGCGAGCGGATTCTCTCCGGTCAGGCCCGGATCGACGGCCGTGATCTGACGACGGTGCGTCCGCTCGATATGTCGGTCGGTTTCCTGCCGCGCACCCACGGCTCGTCCATCTTTACCCGTGGCGAGACGCAGGCGATGTGTGTGGTAACGCTGGGTACCGGTCGCGATGCGCAGATCATCGACGCCATCGAGGGCGAGTACAAGGAGCCGTTCATGCTCCACTACAACTTCCCGCCGTATTGCGTGGGCGAGACCAATCACATGCTGGCGCCGAAACGTCGCGAGATCGGGCACGGCAAGCTCGCCAAGCGCGCGCTGTCCGCCGTGGTGCCCACGGGTGAGGAGTTTCCCTACGTGCTGCGCCTGGTGTCGGAAGTCACCGAGTCCAACGGTTCGAGCTCGATGGCCACGGTTTGCGGCTCCTCGCTGGCGATGATGGATGCCGGTGTGCCGATCAAGGCGCCGGTGGCCGGCATTGCCATGGGCCTGATCAAGGACGGTGATCGCTTTGCCGTGCTCACCGACATCCTCGGCGACGAAGACCATCTCGGTGACATGGACTTCAAGGTGGCCGGCTCGGCCGAGGGCGTGACCGCCCTGCAGATGGACATCAAGATTACCGGCATCACCAGCGAGATCATGGAGGTTGCCCTCAAGCAGGCGCATGCCGGGCGCAACCACATTCTCGAAGAGATGAACGCGGTCATCGGCAAGCCGCGTGAGGAAATGAGCGAGTACGCGCCACGCCTGTTCACCATGAAGGTGCACCCCGACAAGATCCGTGACGTCATCGGCAAGGGCGGCAGCACCATCCGCCAGATCACCGAGGAGACGGGAACCACCATCGACATCCAGGACGACGGAACGGTCACCATCGCTTCGGTCAACCAGGCCGCGGCAGACGACGCGCGCAAGCGCATCGAGCAGATCACCGCCGACGTCGAGGTGGGGGCAGTCTACGAAGGTACGGTGACCAAGATCATGAACTTCGGCGCCTTCGTGACCATCCTGCCCGGCAAGGATGGCCTGGTCCACATCTCGCAGATCTCCGATCAGCGCGTCGAGAATGTCACCGACGAACTGGCCGAGGGCGACAAGGTCAAGGTCAAGGTGCTCGAGGTCGACAAGCAGGGGCGCATCCGTCTGAGCATGAAAGCGCTCAAGGAAGACGAAAAGGCTTCCTGATGGCAAGATGGCGGCTGCCCGGTCTCCGGGCCGCCGCCTTGCTTGTAACCAAGAAGGACGAAAGGTTCACCAACAAGGGCTGTTTTCTTTGCGCTTCGCGCCCCGCCGTGAGCCTGGCGCTTGCTTGTTACGGAAAACCGCCGCCAGGGGTTGAACTGCGGCCCCGGCGGCCCTGACAGGGTGAATGACACATGGAACTGCTGATTCCCGTATCTCCCGGCGAGCTGCTCGACAAGCTCACCATCCTCGAAATCAAGCTCGACCGCATCGACGACGATGGCAAAGTGGCGAATGTGCGGCGCGAATACGAGCTGCTCTCAAGCGCCTGGGCGAAGGCAGCGGTCGATGACGATGAAGTCGTTGTGCTGCGCGATCGGCTGCGCAAGGTCAACGAAGCCCTCTGGGACATCGAAGATGCAATTCGCGACGAGGAGCGCGGCAGGCGCTTCGGCGACCGCTTCATCGAGCTTGCGCGATCGGTTTATGTCCGCAATGATGAACGCGCCGCGTTCAAGAAACAGATCAATGAACGGCTGGGGTCGGAAATCGTCGAAGAAAAGTCGTACCGCGATTACCGCTGACTAATCATCGCTGACAACTATACCTTCCCGAAGTTTCCGATGGTTTTCGTGGCCTTATGCACGTTTGGGTAGTAGAATTGCCTTCGTCCCCCAAACAAGAACAGCAGAGGCGCTGCGATGTTTCGCAAAATGATACTTGCTCTGGTGCTTGCCCAGAGCGTTGTTACCGTAGCCGTCGCCCAGGTCGATGACAGCGGGGAGCCCCGCACCCAGGCCGGCACACCAACCTTTCATTTCGTAGGTGATCGCTACCGTCTTGGCGTCGGGCTCGACAGCGAGTTCGATGTGGTCGGTGAGCTTCAGGCGGCCTTTTACGAGTCGCAGCGTTCAAGTTTCATCGGCGACGGCTGGCTGGGCAGCCAGGGTGCCGGTGGCGTCAAGCTCAACTATCACTGGCTGATCAACGCAACTGCCGAAGAGGGTCCCGACGGGCCGGTCTACACCGACGGCAACGTGGCCAAGCTGTTCGTTGCCGCCGACCAGAACCAGCTCGACGACCGCAAGCTGACCTTTGGCGGTGGTTGGGAAGGGCGCAACTGGGCATTCTCCGGCTACGGCATGACGGCGCTGACCGACGAGCGCCTGGTCGATCGCGTGAGCACCATCGAGGAAAAGCTGGTCACCGGTGAGATCGATGGCCGGGCATTTTCGCGCGTGGACAGTATCGAGACCGTCACCGACTGGTTCGAAGAGCCCTACGATTGGGGTCTGGGCCTGCGCGCGGAGCGCTTTTTCGACAATCCCCTGGTCCGGCTGCGGGGCGGTCTGGACTACGAAGAAGGGGACTTCAGCTCTTCTCAGCTGACGGCCTCGCTGTCGCTGGACAAGCATTTTTATCGTTCACCACACAGCCTGAGCCTGCGCACCAGCTACGCGCACAAGAGCGGCGACTTCGTGCTTGACAGTAACGACCTGCGCGGCAGCATCGTCTACAGCTTCAGCTTTGGCGGCGGCAACGGCTCATACGCCCCCGCTCGACAGTACCGTGAGGTGGAGGTCGAGGTCCCCGGCGAGCCGCGCACCGAAGAGCGCGTCGTGGCCAATGAGGTCACGTTGAGCGATCGCACCACATTTGCTTTCGACAGCTCGGCGCTCAAGCCGGCGGCAGAAAGGACGCTCGACGAAGTCCTCTCAGTGATGGCCGACGGCGGCCTGGTTGGCGATATCCAGATTGTCGGCCACACCTGCAATATCGGCACCGAAGCCTACAACCAGGGCCTGAGCGAGCGACGCGCGCGCTCGGTCGTGGATTACCTGACCGGCCAGGGCATTGACGCCGAGCGCATCGACTGGCAGGGCAAGGGCGAAACCGATCCGCGCTTCCCCAACGACAGCGAGGAAAATCGCAGCCGCAACCGCCGGGTGGAAATCAGTTTCGTGACCGAGCGTACCAGTACCGAGACCGTGACCGTGGGCCCGGACGAGCCGGCAACCGAAATCCGCCAGATCGAAGTGCCGGTCGAGGCGCCGTGGATCCGCCGCGGGCTGCGCAACCCGGTCCGTCACAAGCGCATTGTCGACTACTATCGTTATCAGGAAAGCAGCGCCAGCGTGACCGAAGGCGAGATCCAATTCGATAACCGTCCTCCGCAGGCCGTCGACAGCGAATTCAGCGTGGAAGCCGACTCGACGGATAACATTCTGGATGTTCTCGCCAACGACAGCGACCCCGATGGCGATGCGCTGACCATCATCAGCGTCTCCGAAGCCGGCAATGGCCAGGTCTCGATCAGCGGCAATCAGCTGCTGTATACGCCAGCCGCTGGTTTTATCGGCACTGACAGCTTCACATATGCAATTGAAGATGGTTTTGGCGGTGAAGCCCACGCCCGGGTCACGGTCAACGTTGACTCGTCCAACAGTCCCCCGGTTGTCGGTGACCTGAGCGTTGCCACCCTGCGCAATCAGCCGGTAGATATAGACGTGTTGGCCGATGCCAGTGATCCGGATGGTGATCCGCTCAGCATTGCCGGCTTCTCGCAGCCTGATAGCGGCACGGTCACACAGTCGGGACAGGTGTTGCGTTACATGCCCCACACTGAATTCGTCGGCACCGACAGTTTCACTTATACAATCACTGATGGCCGTGGCGGCGAGGCCTCGGCGACTGTCATCATCGACGTTGCCTTTGCCAACCGTCCGCCAGTAGCCAATCCCGATGAGGCGACCACGACTGCTGGGCAGCCGGTAACGGTTGATGTGCTGGCTAACGATTACGATCCGGATGGCGACCCGCTCGAAGTCATCGACGTGGTTCAGTGGTACGGTGCCCCGGCTGAGGAATTGACCATCAATGACGACGGCACCATCACTTTCCGCGTCAGTGACACGTGTAACGGTCGCAACCACTTCACTTATACGATCAGCGATCCGTCTGGCGCGACGGACCAGGCTAATGTGACCGTTACCAGAGTCGGGTCGGCCAGCAGCACAGATGGCGCTGCCGTGGAGTGCGGCCACTGGTGATTCAGAGTATTCAGTCAGATTTCTAGCAGGCGAGAGAGTTTGTCAACAACCATCTCCGGGGTAATGAGCTCCATTACCCCGGGGTATTCCAGGCGTCTGCCCCAGCGCAGGCGCTCGGGAGATTTCTTCTTGAAGGTTCTGGCTGCCTCGGCGAATTGATCCACCGTATGATCGAGGCTGGCAAACGGCCCCGAACGCCGGGCCCAGGTGGCCGCATACAGGCCGACCACCGGCGTACCCATGGCATCGGCGAAGTGCGCCGGGCCGGAGTCCGGCGCAATCACGCAGGCCGCGCGTTCGAGCATGGCCAGCGCCTGTTTGAGCGTGTCCTGACCCACGAGATTGTTGACCGCGTTGTTCATGGCCTGCTCGATCGCCTCGCCCAGTGCCCGCTCGCGCTCGTTGGGCCCGCCCATGAGAATGACGTCCCGCCCGGTGTGTTCAATCACCCAGTCCGCCACCGTTGCATAGTGCCGCGCCGACCAGTTGCGGCCGGGATGACTCGATGACGGGCTGATGACGACAGCGTGCTTCTCCTCCGGTTGTTGTTGCCGCGCGAACGCTCGGGCTTCGGCGGGAACAGGCAGCCGTCGATCGACGTTGGTACAGTCCACGCCCAGATGTCGGGCGAACTGCAGCAGTGCGTTCACCTGGTGCTGAAACGGCACGGCCGCGATGCGTTCGGAAATCGCCAGGCCATGGCCGAGCCGGGCGCGAGCCCAGTCGAAACCGATCCGGCGACGTGCCCGAACCAGACCCGAGACGAGCGAGGCCCGCTGCGAGACCTGTGCCAGAAGCAGCGTGTCGAAGCGGCGACCGCGGAGCTGCTGCCGCAGGGCACGAAACCCGGCAAGCCCACTGCCCTTGTCGAATACAATGAAATCCACACCCGGCAGGTCGTGCACCAGCCGGTACTCGGGCTTGCCCACAATCCAGGTCAGCACCGTGTCCGGCCAGGCTCGCTGCAGCGCCCGCACCAGCGGGACGGTGTTGCATACATCACCCAGCGCCGAAAGGCGCAGCAGGCAGATGGATGCAGGCGGCTCGTTCGTTCGGGAATCGGGCACGATGAGGTAATCGAATTACAAGGGTGACAGGGGCGCTATGCCGGAAAAGGAACTGCAAGCAGGCTCGGTACGTATTCTATATGACCCGTCGGTGCTGGACGTGGTCAGCCCCGAATGGCTGGAACCGGAATTCTGGCGTCTGCGCGGCGCGGTGCTCGATGAGTTCGGCGGCCGCGGGCAGGCACTGGCCGTTGCCAGCGACGCCGGGCCCGCGGTGCTGCGACGCTGTCTGCGCGGCGGTTTGATTGCCCGCATCAGCCGCGATCGCTATCTGTTTACCGGCTACGCCCGCAGCCGCAGCTTCCGGGAGTTTCGGGTGCTGGCCCGGCTTCACCACAGCGGCCTGCCGGTGCCCAGACCGCTGCTGGCCGGATGCGAGCGCCGCGGGCTGACCGCACGCGCTGCTCTTCTGACCCGCCTGATCCCCAACGCCATCAGCCTGCCGCAGGCTGCAGATCTCCTGGAAGCGGAGCACTGGGAGCGGCTCGGCAAAACACTGGGCAGCTTTTTCCGCGCCGGCGTAGTGCATCCTGATCTCAATGCAACCAACCTGTTGATCGACGGCGACTGCCGCTGGCACGTCATCGACTTCGACCGCGCCCGGATCGACAGCCAGCCGGTTGATCCCGAAGCCATGCTCGCACGCCTGGAACGTTCGCTCGACAAGCTGGGCATTCGCGGCCAACGCCAGCTGCTTCGAAAGGCTGCGTCATCGGCCTGATTCAAGGCTTGCTTTCCGCAAGCGCACTGCGCGCCAGGCCAAGAACGGAATCTTCCGGGAAGCCGTTCGGGGTCCACATGCCGGCAGCCTTGCCGGTCAGGCGCTCGAGCGCCTCGGCGATGCTGGCGACAGCCATGATGTGAAACTGGTCGTTGATGGCCGCCTTGATCACCCGTCTGTCGAGGTTGAGGCGGTCGCGCTCGGTCGCCGGGATGATGACGCCCTGCTTCCCGTTAAGGCCGACGTGATCGCAGGCATCGAAGAATGCCTCGATGCGTTCGTTGATCTGGTCTACGCCGCCAGGCTGTCCGCGTGCATCCACTCGGCCGATCACTGCCACCTCCTGCCTGATCGAAAGGCCCGACAGGGTAATGAGCAGACCGCAGGCCTGGCCCAGCAGGCTGCTGGCGATGTCGGCTGTATCAATCGCCGGTTCGATGGTCATCGCGGCGTGCAGATCGGGCAGCCGCTGCAAGTGCAGCAGCTCGGCAATCATCGGCAGCAGGAACTGCCGCACGGGCAGGGTCTGGCCACTGCTCTCCAGCGACAGGCTTCCCTCGCCGGCACGCGCAATGCTGATACTGAGCTGGGCGGGTGTGCCGAACACCTCTTCGGCCAGTCGTTCGCGACCGATCACGTTGAGTTGTCCGGTAGAGCGGCCACGCAGGCGGATGGCGCCGCTGTCGGCCAGCTGCTGCCGGATCAGGGCCGAAGGCAGGGCGGCCCGGCGCCGAATCCTGCCGTAGGCGGTGAGGATCTGTTCTCGACCGATCTCGCTCTCGCCTTCGTTGGTCGTCAGGTAGGCGGCTTCGCGAATGATTTCGGCGAGCCGACCGGTATGCGTGGTCAGGCGGGCCGCCTGATCCGACATGCGCGCGCTGATTTCCACCGCCGCCGCCAGGGCGGGGCGGTTGAGTGACGACAGGTTTTCGTGCTGAACCACAGCCGCGAGGAAGCGACAGGTTCGGTCGATGCCTTCGGCGTCGCGCGCGATGCTGGGCGCCAGATCAGCCAGCAGACGAAAGCGCCGGGCAAACTCACGACTGCCCGATGCAAGCTGGTGGTAGGCGACGGCGTCACCTACCAGGATCACGCCAATATCGACGGGCACCGCTTCGGGGCGCAGCGACTGCGCCGCCTGACTCCAGTCGACGGTGGGTGCAGCGATCGCCACTGTCCCTGTTCTGAGTATTCTCAAAAGCTGGCGGAACACATCGGGTTCGTCGGCCAGGTCTTCGGCATCGAGCACCAGAAAGCCGCCGTCGGCCTGAATCAGCGCGCCCGAGCGGATGCCCTGGAAAGACGCCACCGCCCGGTCACCTCTGCGCCAGGCCGGGTCGACGGTGCCGAACAGCGCGGCAGATGACGTTGAGCTGGCTGCGACCACCGGAGCACCGTCGCTGCCGTCGCGGCCCATGTTGAGCACGTTGACGCCGTAGAGCACGCTGGGATCGGCCAGGTGACGGGTCTCGTGACCGATGCGCTTTTCCAGCACATCGTCAATGACCTCGCGCAGAAAGGTTTCGACGCCGTCGGCCTTGAAGCGCTGTGAGACTTCGCCGGTCATCTCACCCATGATGCGCGCGGTTTCGGTGACATCGATCTGCTCGATGTGCTGTTGCGCCTGCTGCCACTTCTGACGGATCTGGCGCGAGATTCTCTCAAGCTCGTCTTCGTAGGAGCCGATGCGTTCCTCGAATTTCTTGCGGTCTTCCTCGGTGGCCTGCTTGCGCGCCACCATGTTGCGAAACTCTTCCTGAGAGACCGGCTTGCCCATGATGCGCACCGAAACCTGCAGGCGAGCGTTGGGGCCGGCCTGACTGCGAATCAGCGCCAGGCCTTCGGCTTCGAGTTCCTTCTCCAGCGGTCGAATCAGCATGCGAACATCGCGTTCGGCTGCTTCCCGCCGTGCCTCGCGCCGGCCGCGTATGGGATCGTTGGCCAGAATCTCGGGCAGGCGTTCGCGCACGAACAGGGCAATGCGATGCATCTGCTTCTGGAATGGTCGCCCTTGTCCCCGCGGCAGGGTGATCAGCCGCGGGCGATCGGGGTTGGAGAAGTTGTGTACAAAACAGAAGTCTCGGCGCTGCCTTGTCTTCGGTCCAAGCGTGTGGAACACACTGTCGAGCAACCGCTGGCGACCGCTGCCGCGGGGCCCACGCAGAAAAATGTGCTGGTTGTGCCCCGGGTTCGCGATGCCGTAATGAAGCGCTTCCTGTGCCGCGTCCTGGCCAAGGGTGCCTTCGAGCACCGGGATCTCGCGGGTCGAGTCACCCGGAATATCGTCCTCATCGGGCTGCCAGCGCAGCCGTTCCGGCGGAATTGCACGCCGAACCACGTCAGAATCCTTCCCGGTCTGCTTGCATGATGCCTCCAGCGTTCATGTCATCCCCACCCGGTAGGCCATATTACACGGGCGCAGCCTGATAAGTTTGTCGGCGCGCCGTGGACTCGGCAAAGCTGATCCAGGCCTCGGCGGTTCTGGCCGGCTGTTCGATCATCGGCAGGTGGCCGATGTCGGGCAACAGCAGGGCCTGGGCCTGCGGCATGCGCTCTGCCAGCAGCCTGAGGCCGTCGGGGTGCAGCACCTGATCGGCCTGTCCCCAGACAATCAACGCCGGCACGTTCAAGCCGTCGGCGAGCGTCTCCAGCGCGGTGGAGCCAAAGCGCAGGGCGTCGAAGATTGCCTGCGCGCGTTGCGCGTGGGCACCGGCGCGGTCAGCCAGCTGGCGCGCCAGGGGTGCGGGAATCCACGGCGGGCGGACGAAGCAGTAGTCCATGAGCCGGTGAAAGTCCTGGCGGTTGCGTATCACCAGGGCATTGTCACCGCCCTGTGCCACCTGTTCGAGCAGCGGCGACAGCGTGGCGGTTTGCAGGCCGCCGGGGTTGAGCAGCCACAGCGCCCGGACCCGCTCCGGCATACGTCTGGCCAGCGCGCAGGCCAGGTAGCCACCCATCGAGCTGCCGCCCAGAAAAAAACGCTCGATGCCGAGCTCGTCGAGAAGCCGCTGCACGCGTTCGGCCTGGGCTTCGATGTGATAGGCGAGCTCACCCTCGAAAAGGGTCTGACCAAAGCCGGGCAGGTCGGGCACGATGACGCGAAAGTGCTGGCCCAGGCGGCGCGACACGCGCGTGAAGTGATAGCCGTCGCCGTTGAAACCGTGCAGCAGCACAAGTGGCTCGCCGTGGCCGCCTTCGAGAAGCTGCCAGTCGATGTTGCCGCAGCGCAAGCGGCGGGCCTTGAGATGTCCTCTTCGGCGCTCGGCGGCCAGCAGCAGATGCGCCAGTGGCTTTGGCCACAGCAGCCAGAACGACGCCCAGGCCGCCAGCCCGATCAGCAATGCGATGATCCAGATCATCATGGCAGTATGCGACCCTCTTTCGACACTGAGATTCGAGGATAACCCATATTGGCGAAAATTCAGCGCGCTGAACAGCCGCTGCGCCCGGTAGAATGGCCGCCTGTCGGTTTACCGTGGGTTGAGCGCCATGCCCCTGCAGATTATCGCCATGGTGCTGGTGGTCGCCAGCTCCAACTACCTTGTCCAGTTTCCGCTCAACGATTGGTTGACCTGGGGGGCGCTGACCTATCCGGTTTCCTACTTCGTTACCGACGTGACCAACCGGCGCTTCGGGCCCGCGCCGGCCCGCAAGGTGGTTTACGTCGGCTTCTCGGTGGGGGTGTTGGTGTCGATCTGGTTGGCCAGCCCGCGTATCGCCATCGCTTCGGGGGCAGCCTTTCTGGTATCCCAGCTGATGGACGTGGCGATCTTCAACCGCCTGCGAAAACGTGCCTGGTGGCAGCCGCCGCTGTTTTCGAGCGTGATCGGGTCGGCCGTCGACACCGCGCTGTTCTTCTGTCTGGCATTTGTCGGCACCGGACTGCCCTGGGCCACCCTGGCCGTGGGAGATTACGGCGTCAAGGTCACGATTGCCCTGACGCTGCTCATTCCCTGGCGCGCGGTAGCTCGGCGCGCTTGAGCCACGATCGCCACGATCGGCCAGGGGGTTACCCCTGTGGCTGGATGGCGCCCATGTCGACAAGGTGCTTGCGGGCGCGCTGCCCGGCCGGGGTGTCGGACTGGGCAGCCACCTTGTAGTGCTCGATGGCCTGCTTGCGGTTGTCGAAGGCGCGCTCGACGTTGCCCAGGTGGAGGTGGCCGTCGGCGGTCTGCAGCAGCTCCAGGCTGGCCTGCAGATCGGTACGGGCGCCTGACCATTGACGGCGCTGTTCGCGCACTATCCCGCGGCGCAGGTGATGGTAGAACCAGCCTGAATCGCGCGCCAGCGCATCCGAAAACGCCTGTTCGGCGGCATCGAAGTCCTTGCGGCCGGCCAGAGCATCTCCGCGCAAGGCGTGGAACAGGGCTTCATCGTCGGCGATGGCAATGGCCTCATCGGCCCGGCGCAGGGCCTCGTCGAAATTGCCTTCCTGAAGCGCCTTGCGGCCGGCGTCGTGGGCCTCGTAGGCGGGCTGCATCCGCTTGAGGCGGGCTACTTGTTGCTGATACTCCGCACGCCCTATGCGCCCGCCACGGCCCAGCTCATCGGCTCGCTTGCGGTTGTTCACGACCCGTTCCTGCGAGGGCGGGTGCGAGGCAAACAAGCCGTCGACCCAGCCCTGCTCGCGGTTTTCCGACAGCCGCACGAAGGTTTCCTGAAGATCCACCGCGGCGGCGGGATCGTAGCCGGCGCGTTTCATGTAGCTCATGCCGTAGTAGTCGGCTTCGCGCTCGGCATCACGCGAGTAGCGCTGCTGAATGAGCTGCGCGCCGAGCATGCCGCCCAGCTGTGCGACCTGGGCGTATTGGCCATCTTCAGTGGCGGCTCCAACGGCGACGCTGCCGAGCATGACCGCGCCCTGGGCCAGGGCCGCGCGTGAAGCAGACTGGGCGCTATGGCTGGCAGCGGCGTGAACGGCCTCGTGGCCGAGCACCGCAGCCAGCTCGGCCTCCGAGCCCAGCTCGGTCAGCAGCCCGCGGTTGACCGCGATCTTGCCGGCCGGCAGGGCCCAGGCGTTGGGTACTGAGCTGTTGATGACATGAAATTCATAGGGCAGTTCGCGGTCGGACTGCTGCGCCACGCGCTGACCGACCGACCGGACGTAGTCGACCACGGATTGATCGACCACCAGATCGCCACCCTGGGCCTGGCGCATTGGCGCATATTGCTGCTGTCCGACCTGGCGCTCCCAGTCCTCGCCATAGAGGCTGAACTCACGTTCGCCGGTGACCGGGTTGGTGGCGCAGCCGGCGACCAGGAGAAGAACGGCGATGGTGCTGAGCAGTCGTTGCATCGGTGATCTCCACGGTGAGTATGGGACGAATTATACGGCTGATCAGTCTTCCGTTCCGGGCTGGCCTTGGCAGCCGTCCAGAGGCAGGTTCGTGCTCACCAGACGGATGTCCAGTTTGTCCTTGCCGCCTTCCCGGCGGAGAATGCGCACCGGCATCCAGTTGAAGTCACCGGCGTGCCATGACAGGTTGGTCTTGTCCGCGCCGGGTTTTTCGATGCGTCGGATGCGCACGGTGTCGAAGCAGCCGGCGGGCACCTTCAGGGTCTCTTCGCCATCGAAGGCATACTGCTTGTGCTTGACTCTATTGCGGTCGAGCAGGGTGAAATCGTGGGTGACCCGGCGCTGCGATTCGTCGGCCAGGTTGGCCGCCAGCTGCAGGCGCAGGCTCAGGGGGTCGACCATGTTGTCGACCAGCTCGATCGTCTCTGTACCGTCTTCGGTGCGCACTTCAGTGGTGCCGGCCTCCCAATCCGTGCGGTGCTGGAAGAAGCGGTTGTTGGCCGGTGCGTGCTGAGCGTGATGATAGGTCAGCATCTGGATGCGGTCGCCGCGCCAGACGAAATGGGCGGCTTCGTCGGCCGACACGTTCAGCGCCTTGACCCACCACGCCGTGGCATGGGTGTCGGAGCGGTAGTGCCAGACGCCGTTGTCGAGCCGTTCGAGGCTGGCGGTGAGTTCGCCGATCTTCTTGCCGTGGCGCAGAACCTCGTAGCGGGCGTCGTGAGCGGGGATCGGGGCGGTGTCAGCGGCCATTGCCGCGCACGAGCAGACAGCCATCAGGAGCCAGGTCGCGGCCAAACTCCAGCGGGTGGTCGAGCGGTTGATCATCGATATGAATGCAGTCATGGCGTAGTTCGACTCGGTATTGGAGCAAAAGTGCCAGCGTGGCCGGGTAAAGCCGGTGTTCCATCGGCAGCAAGCGCTCGGCAAGTGTGTCGGCGGTATCGGCGTTGTCGACGGCGAGCGTCACGCGGCTGATCACCGGGCCGGCGTCGAGCGCGGGGGTAACGAAGTGAACGCTGGCGCCGTGTTCGCGCTCACCGGCGTCGAGCACGCGTTGGTGCGTCTGCAGGCCACGGTGGCGCGGCAGCAGCGAGGGGTGGATGTTGACCAGTCGCCCCAGGTGGCGGGTGACGAACTCCGCCCCGAGAACGCGCATGAAACCGGCCAGCACGATATAGCTTGCGTCGAAGCCGGCAATGGCGGTTGTGAGCGCGGCCTCGAACGCGGCACGGTCGGGGAAGGTTGCGCGCTCCAGCGCCACGGTGTCGATGCCGGCCGCCGCCGCCCGCTCCAGGCCGGCCGCCTGCGCGCGGTCGGAAATGACCGCAGCGATCTCGGCCTTCAGCCAGCCAGCTTCGATTGCTCGCTGGATCGCCTGAAAATTGCTGCCGCGCCCGGACAGCAACACCACCAGGCGCGGTCGCTCGCCGGTGGACATGCTTCAGCAGTACCGCAGGCGTTCGCCGTCACGGTGACGCACGACGCGGCCGATGATGGGCGCCGGCTCACCGAGGGCGTCGGCAATGGCTCCGGCGCGGCTGGCAGGCACGACCAGAACAAAGCCGATGCCCATATTGAAGGTGCGCCGCATTTCGCCATCCGCGATGGCGCCCGAGCGCTGCAGCCAGTCAAATACCGGTGGCGGCGTCCAAGCGCTGGTGTCGATCTCCAGTCCGAGGCCTTCGGGCAGGATACGCACGATGTTTTCGGTCAGTCCGCCGCCGGTAATATGCGCCATGCCCCGGATTTCATGGTGCCCGATCAGGCTCTGGATCTGCGGCACATAAATGCGGGTCGGCGCGAGCAGAGCATCACCGAGGGTGGTTTGGCCCAAAGGCGAGTCGAGCGACTCGCCGCTGCGCTCGATCACTTTTCGAATGAGCGAGTAGCCATTGCTGTGCGGCCCGCTGGCCGCCAGGCCGAGCAGCACGCAATCGGTGTCGATGCCGGCCCCGTCGATGATGTCGTCACGCTCGATGGCGCCGACGGCAAAGCCGGCCAGGTCATACTCCCCGTCGCCGTACATGCCCGGCATTTCCGCGGTCTCGCCGCCGATGAGGGCGCAGCCGGCCTGCCGACAGCCTTCGGCAATGCCCGATACCACCTCGGTTGCCGCGTCGACATCAAGGCGGCCGCAGCCGAAGTAGTCGAGAAAGAACAGTGGCTCGGCTCCACAGACCAGAATATCGTTGACGCACATGGCGACCAGGTCGACTCCGATGGTGTCGTGCCGGCCCAATTCGCGCGCGAGCAGCAGTTTGGTGCCTACCCCGTCGGTACCGGAAACAAGCACCGGATCGCGAAACCGCTGTCCGAGGTGAAACAGTCCGCCGAATCCGCCCAGGCCGCCAAGTACTTCGGGTCGGCTGGTGGCCTTGACCAGCGGCTTGATTCGGTCGACCAGGGCATTTCCGGCGTCGATGTCGACACCGGCGTCGCGGTAGCTCAGGGGCGGTGACGTGCGCTTGTTCATCGCTTGTCGGCGGCCTGTCATTGAGTGACCGGGTATTATGACGTATTGCGCTCTCCGGCGCTGGCTGCAGCGCGATCGCGAGCCCCCATGGGCCATCGGCGCGGCTTGCCTTCGCCCGCTGGAAGCGCTTCCTGTCGCCGGCTTTCAGCGGCGGCTTGGATTGGTTCACCCTGTGCTATCTTTGCTCGCGTCATGCTTCGAATTTTCCTCAGTCTTTTTCTGCTCGGCCTGCTTGTCACTCCGGCTGCGGCTGCTTCTCTTTATACCGGTGAGGTGCCGGTAGAACGCGAAGCACAGGTCGGTGCGACCGAACAGCTTGCGGCGCTCGACGTGGTGCTGGCGCGTTTGACGGGGGACTTCAATCGGTCTCTGGTCAGCGAGCTTGGTCTGACGGCAAGTGATGTGACCGGCCTGATTCTGTCGCAGCAGCGGGTGCAGCGCAGCGTCGTCAATCAAGAGGGGGAGCGCGAGGATTCGCTGCGTCTGCAGGTGGACTTTGATCAGCCTTCGATCAACCAGCTGCTGCGGCGCAATCGTCTGCCGCACTGGGGCGCGGAGCGCCCGGCGGTGTTGCTCTGGGCCGTGGTCGAGGATGAACAGGACACCCGCTTTGTCGCTGACCCCCGGCTGGAGTGGGTCATGGCCGATCAAGCGCGACGGCTGGGCCTGGAGTTGGTGCGCCCGCTGCGTGATGCCATGGATCTGACCGAGATGTCGCTGCAGGACGTGCGCGGCGGGTTTCTCGGTTCGGCCACGGCCAGCGCCCGCCGTTATGGCGCCGGCGTCATCGCCATGCTCGATCTCCGGCTGGCCGATCCGGACCCCGAGCAGCCGCACTGGTCGGGCCGCTGGCGCTGGCGAATCGAGCAACAGGATGCCTCCTACAGTCACAGCGCAGAGCATCCCGAAGCGTTGATTCGCAGCGGTCTGCAGCGGATCGCATCGGCGCTGGCATCGCGCTATGCCGTGCTCGACCTTGACGGCGAACCGGCGCGCTGGCAGGTCACCGTAAACGGCATTGTCGATGAGGTGCAATACGCTGAGGTGCTGCGCCATATCGACAATCTCAGCGTGGTCGAGGAGCTGCGCGTGGTCGCGGCGCAAGACCGGCAGATCACTTTCGAGGCCCTCGCCAGCGGGCAGGATCTGGAAACCTATCTGACGCTGTCGGGCTTGCTGGAAATGGCGCGCCGCCGGAGCGACCGCAGCCTTCACCTCAGGCTGGTCCCTTGAATCTGAGCTTCATTCCCAATCTGCTGACGATCGGGCGCATGGTCGTGGTGCCGCCCCTGGTCTGGCTGCTGCTTGTGGGCCAGTATCAGTGGGCGCTGGCGCTGGCGGTATTCGCCGGCGTGTCCGATCTGCTGGACGGCTGGCTGGCGCGTCGCTTTTCCTGGCAGTCGCGCTGGGGAAGTGTTTTTGATCCTCTGGCCGACAAGATGCTGATGATGGCCGGCTATCTGACGTTGGGCTGGCTGGCCGAGTTGCCCTGGTGGCTGATCGGGCTGGTCATTTTTCGCGACCTGGTGATCGTGATCGGCGGCTATGTCTACTACACCCGTTTCGAACGGTTCGACGCCGAGCCTACCCAGCTGTCGCGCTTCAACACCTTCTGTCAGGTGTTTCTGATGTGGTTCGTTCTCGTTCGCCTGGCCGGGCTGCCGCTGCCCAGAGAAGCGCAGATCGGGCTGGTCTGGCTGGTGGGTCTGCTGGCGGTCATCACGCTCACCCAGTATCTCTGGATATGGGTCGGGCGGGCGATCGTGGTCAGTCGCTCGCGGCGCCGCGGCGAGAGTGACCCCGGGCCCTGAGGTTTCTGCCTGCATGACCCGTCTTCAGCTTCCACTTGCGCTCAATCCGCCGCGTCGGCCGAGCTTTGACAACTTTGTTGCCGGGCCCAACCGGGTGGTGGTGGCCACCCTCAACGGGGGCGTGGCCGTTGGCGAGTGGTGTTTTCTGGCCGGGCCGCCGGGCTCGGGGCGTTCGCATCTGCTGGCCGCCTTTTTTGCCGAGCGTTGCCGGCAGGGCGAGCAGGCGCATTTTGTCGCCCTGAAAAAACCGCGTCAGCATCTGCTGCTGGAACACGCCACGGGCCACTGGGTGGTGCTTGATGATATCGACCAGCTGGCCGGCGATCCGGAAGGCGAGCAGGCGCTTTTCAATGCGCTCAACCGCTGGCGTGCCGAGCGCACGGGGGTGCTGATGTCGGGGGCGGGGCGTGCGGCGTTCGCGCTGCCCGACCTGCGTTCCCGCCTGGGTCAGGCTACCCGTTTGACGCTCAAGCCGCTCGAGGAACCCGAGCTGGGCGAGCTGGTTCGCAAGCTGGCCGCCGAACACGAAGTCGTGCTGGGTCGGGGCGTGGTCGAGTATGCGCTCAGCCGTGCGCCCCGCAACCCCGGCTGCCTGGCCGAGCTGATCCAGACCGGTGCCCAGCGGGCGCTGGTGGAGCGGCGCACGTTATCGGTGCCGCTGGTGCGCGACTTGCTCAACGAGGGAGTTGCGCAGCGTCGATCAAACGCGCTCTGATCGGCTCAATACGCCTGTTTGTGCACCCCGCGCACGGCGCGGCCGGACGGGTCGCTCAAGTTCATCAGGGCTGCATCCCAGGCCAGCGCTTCGGGCGTGGAGCAGGCCACCGACGGCCCATCGGGTACGGTGGTGGCGGCTGCCGGAGAAGGGAAATGCCGCTCGAACATCCGGCGGTACAGGCAGGCCTCCCTGGAGGTCGGCGGGTTGACCGGGAAGCGCTGCGCCGCTTCGGCCAGCTCCCGATCGCTTACCCGCGCCTCGGCATGCTCTTTCAGGGCATCGATCCAGCCGTAGCCGACACCGTCGGAAAACTGCTCCTTCTGGCGCCACAGGATCTCGTCGGGCAGCAGGCCTTCCCCGGCTTCGCGCAGGATGGCCTTTTCGGGCCGGCCGGCACCGGCCATCTTGGCGGCCGGGTCGATCGACATGGCGGTATCGAGAAACGCCAGATCGAGAAACGGGACCCGGGCTTCAACTCCCCAGGCCGCCATCGCCTTGTTGGCGCGCAGGCAGTCGAACTGGTGCAGTTTGTCGAGCTTGCGCACGGTTTCCTCGTGAAAGGCACGCGCATCGGGCGCCTTGTGAAAATACAGATAGCCGCCGAAGATTTCGTCTGCCCCCTCGCCGGAGAGCACCATCTTGATGCCCATGGCCTTGATGCGCCGGGCGAGCAGGAACATCGGCGTTGCCGCGCGTACGGTCGTGACGTCGAAGGTCTCGATATGGGCAATCACGTCGTCGAGCGCGTCGAGGCCTTCCTGAATGGTGAAGTGGAACTCGTGGTGTTGCGTACCGATGGCTTCGGCGGCAATGCGCGCCGCCGCCAGATCGGGTGATCCTTCCAGGCCGATGGCAAAGGAGTGCAGACGCGGCCACCAGGCCGTTTCGGTATCGCCCGACTCGATGCGGTGGTCGGAGTAGCGCCGGGTGATGGCGGCAATCAGCGATGAGTCCAGGCCGCCGGAGAGCAGTACACCGTAGGGTACGTCGCACATCATCTGACGGTGCACGGCATCTTCCAGCGCCTGCCTGAGCAGGCCCCGGTCAGCGGGCCGGGTGACGTTGTCGAACTCGCGCCAGGCCGGCTGATGCCAGCGACGGATCTCGCCCTCGTGCGAGTCGAGCAGGTGGCCGGGCGGAAAGATGTCGACTTGCCGGCACCAGGGCTCGATGGCCTTCAGCTCGGAGGCAACCCAGAGCATGCCGTCGTCGTCGCGCCCGTGGTAGAGCGGCATGACGCCGACCGGATCGCGCGCAATCAGGTAGCGATCCTCTGCCTTGTCGAAGAGCACGAAGGCGAAAATGCCGTTGAGGCGATTCAGGAATTCGCTGCCGTACCTGCGGTAGAGGGCGAGGATGACCTCACAGTCCGAGCCGGTCTGGAAATCGTGGTCCGCGCACTCAGCGCGCAGTTCGCGATGATTGTAGATCTCGCCGTTGACGCCCAGCGCCAGGTTTCCGTCGGTGGACACGAGGGGCTGCGCGCCGGATTCGATGTCAACGATTGCCAGGCGCTCGTGGGCGATGATCGCGCACTCGTGGACGTGGATGCCGCTCCAGTCGGGGCCGCGGTGACGCTGTCTTTTCGAGGCCTCCAGGGCAAGGCCCCGCAGGCCGGTGCGGCCTGCGGGGATATCAAAGAGGCCGAGAATGGAACACACGGCTTCAGTCCTTGAGCGTGACCGTGCTGCGGAACTCGATGCCGCGCTCGGTCAGGTGCATGCTCGCTTCGGTGTAGTCGTACAGCTCGGCCATGGCGTCCAGGGCCGCGGCGGGGCTGTCGTTGAGCGCTTCGTCATCCTCGGTCTGCAGTTTTTCCTGCATGCCGGCCATCAGGTCGCCCAGGGCGTCGGCATAGCCGGCAAAGTTGATGCCGTAGCTGAACACGGCGCCATCGCTCTCGCCCGGCTCCATGGCCTCGTTGAGCGCATCCTTCTGCTGCTCGCCCACCGCCAGACCAAGTGCCCCGTCGCTCATGCCGATGAAGGCAGCGATGCCCTCGGGCAGGTTCGGGATCACCTCGGCCGGTACCGGCTGGGGCTCGCCACCCGGCTCGAGCTGAATGGCGGCCAGCTCCGGCGAAAACATCTGCGCCATGCCCAGCATCATCTGCGGGTTGCGCATGAACAGCGCCAGCGAGCCGTTGGCGGATTCGACGTTGAACTGATCGTCGAGGTTGAGGCTGTCGAGGTTCAGTCGCAGGCCGTGAAAGTTGGTGACGACCGGCGGAATGGGTTGGTTGAGGGTGGTCTGCCATTCACCGGCCTTGGCGCCAATGCTGGAAAACAGCGGGCACTGGGGCGGGTTCTCCACCCAGCCACCGACCACTTCGCGGGCAAAATCACGTGTGCCCACGATGTTGAGTGCCAGCCCGAACTCGATGACGCCGGCATTTTCACCGCCAAGGTCGATCGGCGTGTCGGCAATGGTCTGCATGCGCTGAGCAAAAGTCGGGTCGGCTTCGACGGTCATGTCGAAGGCCATTCGATTGTCACTGACTTCCGTATAGCCCAGGCTGGCGCGCGGGAACAGCGCCACCAGCGCGTTCAACTCGCTGCGACAGGCCGGGTTGCCGGCGATCTGGCCCAGCTCGGTGGACTCGCGAACCGCGGCCAGCATCTCTTCGTCGCTGTCGAGCAGCTGATTGATCAGCCGGCCAAAGTCCATGAAGCCGCTGCCGTAGGGCGTATAGCCGCGTTCGTCGGAAAAACTCTCCAGGTCGGTTGGATCATACGCCCGGGTCGGCTGGTCCAGGTTGGCCACGCGCCGCAGCAGGGTGTCGTTTTCGGGCACCAGCGCCAGGGTGGCAAAGCGGTCGTCGTAGGAAAGCGCGACGCCGACATCTTCCAGCTCGGCCCACAGCACCTCGCGATCCTCGATCTTGCGCCAGTTCAGCTCGGTCTCGGCATCGGCCGCAATGCGCTCGAGCGTGGCGCGAAAGGCTTGCGCATCGGACAGCTGCCAGTGAATGAAGGGATACAGGCTCACGGCGTGCATGGCCCAGTGCCCGTTGGGGTCGAGGCCACGCTCGGCAAAGGCGGCGGCACCGTCGATTTTCGAGAACTCGCGCAGAATCGCGGCGGCCACCGGGGCGTCATCGAGCTCGTCGGCAAGTTCGTTGTAGTTCTTGCTGTGAAAGTCCGACATGGACTGCAGCGGCGCCCAGAGCTTCTCGCTGAGATCTTCAGGAATCGGCTCGAGGTTGGCCAGCAGCAGGGCGGTATCGGCATCGACGCGATCGAAAAGCGTCGCGGCGATGTCGGATTGATCGGAACCGGCGTCGAACGGGCGGTCCGATGCCGAGCTGTCTGCTTCGTCCTGGCCGCAGCCGACGACGAGCAGAGTGGAAAAGCCGAGAACGGCAAGCTTGCGGATCATGATTCAATTCCCTCCGGGGGATGTTCGGTTAGCGAAATCTGGTGCTAGTGTTGTACTTCACCAACACACCTGTCAAGAGGCAGCGTCAATTCGTCCCGTCGCCACGATTCTGGTACTGCGATTGGCTAGTGCCCGGTGGCCTTGGTTCTCCGGCCGGGTCTTGCAGTGCTCCCGGCCTGCTGTCCGGGCGCCCTGGCCCCGTCGAACACGGCAACTGCGTTCACCTTCGGGCATGCTCGTGGCCCAAGCGGGTACGGTATCCCGAGCAATATCGATCTCGAGCGCCAACGCTGCCCAGAAAGACTGGCAGGTGCAAAGTGTAGCCGGTCACAGCGGCGCTGTTCAATTGCGTTGGGCGTCAAACACGTCAAGCGCGAACCCGGCCCGCCATTATATTTGCAGGATGCCTTAGACTCGAGCGCATGAACAGACTGATTTGTTTCTTGCTTGTTGCCATCTCGTGGATGTGGCTGTCGCCTGGCGTGGCCGCGGCCGGAGAAAGCCCGGCGCGCTGGTACCGCGACGGCCAGACCCTGATTGCCGAACGCCGCTCGGCGCTGGATGCTCCGGGCGAGGCGCGCAACGTGATCCTGTTTGTCGGCGACGGCATGAGCCTGGCCACGGTAGCGGCGGCGCGCATTCTCGAAGGCCAGCTGCGTGGTGAATCGGGGGAGGAGAACCTCCTTCACTTCGAGCATTTTCGCCATACCGCCCTGGCCAAGACCTACAACACCAATCAGCAGACGCCCGACTCGGCCGGCACGATGACGGCCATGACCACTGGCGTGAAGAGCTTTGCCGGTGCCATTGCCGTTGATCAGAACGCCACGCGCGCCGACTGCGATTCGATGCGCGGCAGTGAGCTGGTGACCCTGCTTGATCTCGCCAAGCTGGGCGGGATGAAGGCCGGCATCGTGACCACCACCCGCATCACCCACGCCACTCCGGCCGCGCTGTATGCCCGCGCAGTGGATCGCCAGTGGGAAACCGACCGCGGCATTCCCTCTTCGCAGCGCGAGCTCGGCTGCCATGACATCGCGCGCCAGCTGATCGAGTATCCACTGGGCCGCATCGACGTGGTCTTCGGTGGCGGGCGTCGGGCCTTTCTGCCTGCCAGCGTGAGCGATCCGGAAGACGCCGATCAGCGAGGCCACCGCGGCGACGGCCGCAACCTGATCGAGGAGTGGCAGGCCATCCACGAAACCGGGCGCTACGTGTGGAATCTGGACGGATTCGAGGCGCTGCAGGCACCTGCCGAGGGTCCGGTTCTCGGGCTGTTTCAGCCCAGCCACATGCACTACGAGCACGACCGCGCCGACGATATTGCCGGCGAACCTTCCCTGGCCGACATGACGGCCAGAACCGTCGACCTGCTGTCCGACTCAGAGCAGGGGTTTTTCATGATGGTCGAGGGCGGTCGCATCGATCATGCACATCATGCCAACAACGCCTGGCGCGCACTGACCGACGCCATCGCCTTTGCCGAGGCGGTCGGCCGCGCCGACGCCATGACCGGCGAAGACACCCTGATCATCGTGACCGCCGATCACGGTCATGCCCTGACTTTTGGCGGCTACGGCAGGCGCGGCAACCCGATCGCCGGGCTGGCAGAAAGGCCGGGTCTGGAGGGCGGTGAGCCGCGCCTGATGCGAGACGAGGAAGACAGACCGATCACCGTGCTGGGCTATGCCAGCGGTCCGGGCTATCGCGCCGGAAAGCGGCCGGACTTCAGCGAAGTCGATCCCCGCAACCCCGACTACCTGCAGGAGTCAGCGGTGGGGCTGTGGTCAGGCGGGCACTCGGGCGAAGACGTTCCGGTATACGCCCGGGGGCCGGGCGCCGCGGCCATTCATGGTGTGATCGAGCAGAATGCCATCTTCCACGCCATCGTCGAGGCCACGGCGCCGCTGAGGAAAGCGGCTGCGACGCTCGCCGGCGACGACGGCCTGCCGGACTTAGAGCGTGCGCGCTGTCTTGCTCAGGAGGCTGCGAGGCCGGACTGCTGAGCCCGCGCGAGCCGCTGTGGCGTGCCGATATCAGCCCAGCAACCGGCAAAGTGCTCGCCGCTGACGCGCCCGGCGACGATGGCCTGTTCCAGAACGGGACGCAGTGGCTTGGGCCCCGGAGGCAGGTCGGCAAACAGTTCGGGGTGGAACACCGCGATGCCGCTGAAGGTCAGGCGGCGCCCCGTGCCCGAGTGCACTCGGCCTGCGCTCAGCTTGAAGTCGCCTTCGGGATGATGCACGGGATTGTCGACCAGAACCAGGTGAGCCTGCGCCTGCGGGCGGGCAGGCAGGTGCTCGAAGCGGTAGTTGGTCAAGATGTCGGCGCTGACCACGATGAACGGGTCGTGACCCAGCAGGGGCAGGGCCTGGACGATGCCACCGGCGGTATCGAGGGCGCCGGGAGGCTCGGGCGAATAGTCGATCTGCAGGCCGAAATCATCGCCGCTGCCGACCTGGTCGACGATCTGATCACCTAGCCAGGCCAGGTTGATCACGACCCGCTTGATTCCGGCGCCCGCCAACCTTTCCAGGTGCCGGACAATCATGGGTCTGCCGCCAACTTCGATCAGCGGCTTGGGCGTGGTGTCGGTCAGCGGCCGCAGGCGTTCGCCGCGGCCGGCGGCCAGGATCATGGCGCGCAATGGCGGTCTCCACTGGTCAGCATGCAGGCTGCATAGTCTAAATGCATCGGCCACGCGTTACACTGAACTCTGCACCGCCATCACCATCGTATCGGCAGCTCATGCGTCAAGCCTACAGTCGAGCCTATCAACGTACCTTCTCCGGCCAGCGCCGCACCATCGGCCAGCAGGTGGCGATTGACGCCCTGGTGCCCTGCGCGCTGGCCCTGTTGATCGCCCTGGCGGTCTATCAGTTGATGCATGACCACGCCGAACTGTCGCATCAGGTCGAGCGCAGCAGCCAGCGGGTGACTCTGGGACAGCAGATGTTGATCAGTATCTTGGACCTGCAGGCCGGTACAAGCGACTTTGTCATTGCCGGCGAGCGCGACGCCCTCACTCCCTATCAGCAGGCCACCGACCGCCATGCCGCGATTCTGGCGCAGGGCCGGCAGACATGGCCAGAGGGCACGAGGCAGCGCCGGCTGCTGGAGCGCTTTGCCGATCTTTTCCAGAGCTATTGCGACGAGATCGCCGAGCCCGTCATTGCGCTGCAGCGCAGCCTGCCACCGCGGGAACAGGGCGGTGACGCGTCGGCGCAGGAAGAGCTGGAGGCCATCATTTCCAGCCAGCGCAGCCGGGCGCTGGTCGACGAGATGAAGCGCAGTTCCCGCGAGTTGATCGAACACGCGCGCAATCAGGTTGCCACCCGCACCGAGCGGGCCGAGCTGCGGCAGCGGCAGGCACAGCTGGTGGGCATCATCGGCGCTCCGCTGGCGGTCTTGCTGGGGCTGCTGCTGGTGGCGGCCGCCATCGGCCGCGTTCGTCACGGCCTGCAAAGCCTGGCCGATGCCTCCGAGCGCGTCGCGCAGGGTGATCTTGCCCATCGCATCCACCTGGAAGACAGCCGCGAGCTGGCCCAGCTGGCCGACAGTTTCAACCGCATGGCCGAGCGTCTGGCCGAGCGCCATCGGCAGGGCATGCTTCTCGATCGGCTGACGCGGGCATTGTAGGGTTGTCAGCATATCGACGAAGCCTTTGAAGTGGCCTCAGGTTATGTCTCGAAGATGCTCCTGGGCACCCGCGGGGCCGTTGCCGTCTATCGCGCCTCGCGTGACCACCTGACCACGGCCATTACCTGGGCGACCGAGAATGATTCGGCTCCGGAGGATGGCGTATTCAATCCCGACGACTGCCTGTCTCTGCGTTCGGGCTACAGCTATCACTTCTGCAAGCAGCAGGGCGATCCTGGCTGCCGCCACTTTCCGCTGTGTGGCCAGAGCGAAGGCTTGTGCATTCCCATGATGGACCGCGGTGAGGTGCTAGGCGTGCTCAGCCTCACGCCGTTGGAAGGCTCGCACCTGGGCGAACCGACGCGACAGATGGCTGCGGTGCTGGCCGAAACGCTGTCGTTGAGCACGGGCAATCTGCGCTTGCGTGAGAAACTGCACCGGCAATCCATCCGTGACCCGCTGACCGGGCTCTACAACCGCCGCTTTCTGGATGAAACACTGGCCCGTGAGCTGTCGCGCAGCCGTCGGACCGGCCATCCGCTGTCGCTGATCATCTTCGACGTCGACCACTTCAAGCGTTTCAACGACAGCTGGGGCCACGATGCCGGAGATGCAGTTCTGGTGACCATCGCCGGCGTGATGCAGGAGCAGGCGCGTGATATGGATCTGGTCTGCCGGCTTGGCGGCGAGGAGTTCGTCATCGTGCTGCCGCGAACCATGCCCGAACAGGCGCTGGAGGCGGCCGAGCGGCTGCGCAATACGGTTGCCGAGCGGCCCCTGCACCACGAACGTCAGCTGCTCGATCACGTCACGATATCACTGGGGGTGGCGGGCTTCCCGCTGCATGCCGACCAGGCCGATGCGCTGATCAGACAGGCCGACCAGGCGCTTTATCGGGCCAAGCGAGCCGGCCGCAATCGGGTCGAGGGCGCCTGAAAATGCGGCGTCAGGCGGCCCGCCGGCGCCAGGCTGTCAGCAGGCGGTCAAGCTCGGCAAGCTCCGGGTTGCGCGCAATGGCGTGTTTGAGGTAGCCGAAAAACCGCGGAGCATCGTCCAGATACTTCGGCTTGCCGTCGCGATGGCGAATGCGTGCAAAGATGCCGATCACCTTGAGGTGGCGCTGCACGCCCATGAAGTCACAGGTTCTGCGCCATAGTTGCGGGTCTTCGGCAACGGGCAGCCCGGCCGACAGGGCCCTGCGCCGATAGTCTTCCAGCCAGGCGTCGGTGCGTTCGACCGGCCAGCTGATGAAGGCATCGCGGAACAGGCAGACCGGATCGTAGCTGATCGGGCCGCGTACCGCGTCCTGAAAGTCGATGATGCCGGGGTCGGCCTGGCCCTGGATCAGATTGCGCGGCATGTAGTCGCGGTGGCAGAACACCTGCGGCTGGTCGAGGGCCCAGCGAATCAGGGTGGCGCACAGCAGGTCCCAGGCATCGAGCTCGCCTTCGCTTGGTTCGACCCGCCAGTGGCGCGCCAGAAACCAGTCGGTGAACAGCGCCAGCTCGCTCAGCAGCAGGGCCGCATCGTAGTCGGGCAGGCCGGTGGTGTCAGCCCGGCCCTGGATGCGGATCAGCGCCTCGACGGCGTTGCCGTACAGCCGGTCGGCATTGCCGTCGTCGAGCAGGTGGTGATAGGGCTGTGAGCCCAGGTCTTCCAGCAGCATCAGGCCGCGTTCGGCATCGTGGGCGAATATCTCGGGCACATGCACGCCGCTGTCGGCCAGCCGCGCGGCGACGTCAGCGAAGGCCCGGGTGTTGTTTTCGAGCTCCGGCGGGGCATCCATGACCACGCGTGAGTCCTGCCCCGAGCGCAGCCGGAAGTAGCTCCGGAAGCTGGCGTCGCTGGAAATCGACTCCTGGGAGAAATCAGTCCAGCCTAGCTGCTCCCCGGCCCAGGAAACGGCAAGTTCGCGACGCGGCTCGGCGGCCGTCATGAGAAACGCTCCAGCAGCTGAGGCAAGTCGGTCTTGGCGCAGTATTGCCAGGCCAGCTCCCAGTCGGGAAGGGCCGAAGCATAGCTGGACAGGAAGTCGGGGAGCGCGGCGGCAAGCTGTTGTACGTGACGCTCGTCGGCGCTGTCGTATTGGCCATGAGCCGCGATGCTGGCTTCGAAGGCGCGCGCGAGCCACGGTGGAGCGGCGAGCTGGTCACGCGTTGCAGCCACGTGCTGCAGCGTGGTCTCACGCAAGGACAGCAGCTCGCGGCGAACCCTTGACTGCAGTTCGTTCTGACTGGTGCGGCTCAGGCCCGAGAAAAAATCGGCGAGCAGATCGATACGCGACCGGATCGAGCCCTTGGGCGCGACCGCCTGCAGCGTTTCGAGCTGCGTTGCCAAAAAGCCGGCGCGGGTGATGGTTCGCGGCTTGGCGATGTCCTGATCGGTCCACGCTCTGGGGTCGGGCGGAGAGTGAACGAGCATGTGCGGCAGATTGATCTGCAGCGCGCCCGGGTGCAGGTAGCTGACCAGCGCGCCGAACAATAGGTCTTCGGCCTGCTGCCGGGCTTGAGTCGGCAGCAGCAGCTGTCGGTTGTCAATGGACGTCATTCCGCCGGTCATCAGGCCGAACGCGGTCGAGGCCTGGGGCTGAATGGCACAGCGCGCCACCTGGCGGCGCCCGAGCAGTTCGCGATATCGAGCTTCGCTTTCGCAAAGCGGCGCGAGCGCATCGGCGTTTTCGGCGAAAATCCAGTGGATGTTGCCAGTGCCCGGATCACCCAGCGTGCCGCTGGTGGCCAGCAGCGCCCGATTCTGCGGCTCCAGTTCGGCCCAGAGCTGAGGATCCAGGTCGTGGAAGAGCTTGGCGGGCTCGTCTTTTCCAGACGTTGCAAACTGCGCGGCAGTTTTGCCCAGATAGCGTGCGTGCAGTTCGAGCGGGTGGCCGTCGACCGCCGGAAAATGCGATTCGGCAGGCGCTTGATCGGGCGGCGGAAATTCGAGCCGGGCGTGCTGCATTCTCACAAAGGCGGGCTGATCGCGACATGCCGACAGCTGGTGGAGCTCAATCGTCATGTCGTCGTCCATGAGGGCCAGCCCGGTTCCGGCGCTTGCGAGCAGCGCAAAGTTGAAGCCGGTCCCGAAGCTGCGCGCCTCGTCACCGGCATCTCCCTCCAGGTGCCAGCTCAGTGCTTCGAGTCGCGCGCCGGAGTGGGCGGCCAGATGTTCGAGCATCGCGCGGCAGCGATCACGATCGATCAGCTGCAGCCTGCCGTCAAAGCGCGGGCGCATGTCCGCGATGACCCGGCGCGTGGCTTGCCGGCTGCCGGGCTGGCGGCTGTCGTCAAAAACGATGCAGTGCTCGAGGTCAGCCGGAAGGGGCTGGGCCGCGAGGCTTGCCAGAAGGCGCTCGAGACTGTCCGGTCGGTCGCAGGTGCGGATCCATAAGGTTTCGATTGCCGGCGGGCCTGCCTGGTCGGCATCAGCGCTGGACCGTACCAGTTCGCCATACAGGTCGCGCGCGGTTTTCAGCAGCCCCAGATCAGCCAGCCTGGCCAGCGACTGGCGAACAGCCCCGGATTGCGCGCTGCGCAGCCGCAGGGTTTTCACGATGTGTCCTGTGTGCTCATCGAGCGTTCTCAGCCGGCCGCATTGTCCAAGCAGCTGGGCCAGCTCGAGCGGCAGCGCTTCAACGCTGCCGCTGCCTTTTTCGAGCAGGAGCGCCCGCGACTCGCTCGCCGTGTAGGCGTCAAACGGGGGTGCAATATACTGGTCCGCAGGCGGTGCTTTCGCGGCGCCGCCGCCCGATGAAATGGAAAAGCTGAAGTCCGTTCCAGACACTGCCCAAGCACCTTGAATCGTTTGGCAAAGCGCGTAGTGTACCTTGCAGGCTGCTGGCGTTCATCGGCGTGGCGTGTGCTTTGACGGCATCCGGGCGTGCGAACGCCCACCAACAGAATCAAGCTTGCTGAAGCCTGAAAATCACGCGTTTTTAGGGAAAGAATACTAAATCGGTCTTGTTTAAGATGGCTTTGACCCGCATAATTATGGGCGAGGTCGTTTCGGGCGTTTCATGCATGCTGAGAATCAGTAAATTGACGGACTACGCGACGGTGCTTCTGGCCGAGCTGGTACACCGCCCGCACGAGTGCCTGCCCGCCCGTCGTCTGGCCGAGCTGAGCCGGCTCGAGCTGCCGACTGTGGCCAAGGTGCTCAAGACGCTGGCGCGCGCCGGCCTGGTCAACTCCGTTCGCGGCGTCAACGGCGGCTACAAGCTGGCCGACGCGCCCGAGGACATTTCCGTGGCCTGCATCATTCAGGCCATGGAAGGGCCGATCGCACTGACCGAGTGTGGTCTCGAGTCCGGGCTGTGTCTGCATGAGCCCGACTGCAGCCTGCGGGGCAACTGGCAGAAGATCGGACAGGCCGTTGAAAATGCCCTGTCCGCAATGAGCCTGGCCGACCTCGCCGAACCCGCTTCGCGCCGCATTGCCATCCGCGCACAAGTGGTGGCTGAACCGCCAAGGGAAATTTCATGAGTCAGACCGTCGAACAAGTTCAGGACTACATTCAGCAGCGCTACAAGGCCGGTTTCTACACCGACATTGAAATGGATCGTATTCCGGCGGGCCTGAATGAAGAGATCATCGCCATGATTTCGGCCAAGAAGGATGAACCCGAGTGGCTCCTGGAGTGGCGCCTGAAAGCGTTTCATCAGTGGAAGAAGATGGTAGGCCCCGATTGGGCCCACCTGAATCTGCCGGAAATCGACTTCCAGAAGATTCACTACTACGCCGCGCCCAAGCAGAAGAACCGGCCCAAGAGCCTCGACGAGGTTGATCCCAAACTGCTCGAAACCTTCGACAAGCTGGGTGTGCCGCTGCACGAGCGCGAGCGTCTGGCCGGCGTGGCCGTCGATGCCGTGTTCGACTCGGTGTCGGTCGGCACCACCTTCAAGGAGGAGCTCAAGGAGGCCGGCGTGATTTTCTGCAGCTTCTCCGAGGCGGTGCAGGAATATCCTGACCTGGTACGCGAATACCTGGGCTCGGTGGTCCCGCATACCGACAACTACTTCGCCGCGCTCAACTCGGCGGTGTTTACCGACGGGTCCTTCGTCTATATTCCGAAGAACACGCGCTGCCCGATGGAGTTGTCGACCTACTTCCGCATCAACGCCGAGGATACCGGTCAGTTCGAGCGCACCCTGATCATTGCAGAACCCGGCAGCCACGTCAGCTATCTGGAAGGCTGCACCGCGCCGATGCGCGACGAGAACCAGCTGCATGCGGCGGTGGTCGAGCTGGTCGCCAAGGAAGGCGCCCATATCAAGTACTCCACCGTTCAGAACTGGTACCCGGGCGACGAGGAAGGCAAGGGCGGTATCTACAACTTCGTGACCAAGCGCGGCGACTGCCGCGAGGACGACTCGCGCATCACCTGGACGCAGGTTGAGACCGGCTCGGCCATCACCTGGAAATATCCGTCCTGCATTCTCAGGGGCGATCGGTCCGCCGGCGAGTTCTACTCGGTTGCGCTGACGCGTAACTACCAGCAGGCCGATACCGGCACCAAGATGATTCATCTGGGCAAGAACACTACCAGCAAGATCATCGCCAAGGGCATTTCGGCAAGCAAGAGCAACAACAGCTACCGCGGGCTGGTGCGCATGGCGCGTCGCGCCGACAACGCTCGCAACTATACCCAGTGCGACAACCTGTTGATTGGCAAGACCTGCGGGGCGCATACCTTCCCCTACATCGAGTCGTTCAACCCCACGGCCGTGGTCGAGCACGAAGCGACCACCTCGCGTATCGGCGAGGACCAGCTGTTCTACTGCCGTTCTCGCGGCCTGGACGAGGAAGACGCGGTCGCGCTCATCGTCGACGGCTTCTGCAAGGAAGTGTTCCGGGAGCTGCCGATGGAGTTCGCGGTAGAAGCCAAGGCGCTGCTCGAGATTTCCCTCGAAGGAGCCGTTGGCTAGGAAAGAATCGAAGATTGCGCAGGTTGCGGTTGCCTCCGCGACCGGCTGGATGGCAGGTTTGAACACGCGCAGCGATGCGTGCACAGAGCCTTGAAGTCCAGCGTCGGGGAGCTGATCTCGGCCTGCGCGAAACAGACACCGATACCGCCGGGGATGCAACCCCGACCTCCGCGAAACAGAAACCAGACGGAATAGCAATGCTGAAGATCAAGAACCTGCACGTCCGCATTGACGGCAAGAACATACTCAACGGCCTCGACCTCGAGATCGGCCCCGGTGAGCTTCACGCCATCATGGGCCCCAACGGCTCTGGCAAGTCGACGCTCGGCTATGTGCTGGCCGGCCGCGAAGGCTACGAGATCACCGAGGGCTCGATCGAGTTCGATGGCACCGATCTGGCCGACATGGAGCCCGAGGAGCGCGCCGCCGCCGGTCTGTTCATGGCCTTCCAGTATCCGGTCGAGATTCCCGGCGTGAACAATGCCTACTTCCTGCGCTCGGCGCTCAACGCCCAGAGAAAGGTCAGAGGCGAGGAGCCGGTCGACTCGATGACATTTCTCAAGACCGTGCGCGAGCTGCTCGGCCAGCTCAAGATGGACGACACGCTGCTCAAGCGCGCCGTCAACGAAGACTTCTCCGGCGGCGAGAAAAAGCGCAACGAGATCGTGCAGATGGCCGTGCTCCAGCCGCGCATGGCGGTGCTTGACGAGACCGACTCGGGGCTGGATATCGACGCGCTCAAACTGGTGGCTGAAGGCATCAACCGCCTCAGGAACCCCGAGCGCAGTTTCATGGTCATCACCCACTATCAGCGCCTGCTCGAGCACCTGACGCCTGATTATGTGCACGTGCTCTCGGAAGGCCGCATCATCGAGTCGGGTGACAAGCAGCTTGCCCAGCGTCTCGAGAGGGAAGGTTACTCCTATCTCCAGGCCGAAGCGGCCGAGGCTTGAGCAACCATGAGTGAACTGGCTGAAAAACTGGTAGCACCCGCCGAGCCGGTCGCGGGCGAGTTTGCCGACCTGCGCCAGCGTGCCCGTCGCGCGCTGATGCAGCACGGCTTTCCGACCCTCAAGACCGAAGCCTGGAAGTACACTCCGATCAAGCTGCTCGAAAAGCGCGACTTCACCGCCAGCGGTTCATCGCCGTCGGCGCCTTCAGAGCTGCCCTTTGCAGCTGATGTGTTGCACTTCGACAACGGCATCCTGAATGCCGATGCGATCACGCTTCCCGCAGGCGTCACGCTGGAGCCGGCCGGGCTCGACGAGTTTGACGGGCTGGAGTATGGCGGCCGCGAGGATGCCTTTGCCTGGCTCAATCTGGCCTGCTTTGCCCAGGCCTGGAAGCTGACGATAGACGCTGAGCTGGCGCGCCCGCTGGTGTTGGCCACCACCACGGCCGACGATTTTGCAGCGGCGGTGCATCCGAGGCTGTTCATCGAGCTGACAGGCAATGCCCGCGCCACGCTGATCGAAACCCACACCGGCGCCGGCGAGGGCATGGTCAACGCCGTCAGCAGCGTTCGCGTGGGCAAGGGGGCGGCGCTCAATCATGTGATGCGGCGTTCCGGCAGCGATACCGTGCACATTGCGCGCACCGACGTCGATGTCGCCCGCGATGCCGACTACCAGAGCTTCGTTCTTGACACCGGCACCCGGCTCGGGCGTCAGGACATCAGCATCTTTCTCAACGAGTCCGGCGCCGAGGCCGAGATCGACGGCACCGTCATCCTGAATTCAAGGCAGCACGTCGACTATCACACCGCGATCGACCACTGCACCGGCCATACTCACAGCCGGGAGACCTTCCATCTGCTGGCCGACGGCAGCGGCGTGGGTGTGTTCAACGGCCGCATCCACATCCACAAGGATTCCGACGACAGCCATTCCGATCTCAGTACCGCCAGCCTCTTGCTGGGTGACATGGCCCGCATCAACGCCAAGCCGGAACTGGAGATCTATTCCGAAGAAGTCACGGCAGCCCATGGTGCTACCATCGGGCAGCTTGACGAAGACGCCCTGTTTTATCTGCGCACGCGTGGCCTGCCGGCCGAAGAGGCCAACAGCCTTCTGAAATACGGCTTTGCCGCCGGGCCACTGGAAGGGCAGGCCGAAGAGGCGGTGCGCGACTGGTTGTTGAGTGAACTGCAGGCTGTACTTTGAAAACCTGTTGGAACCGCGGAGGGCACGGAAGACACGGAAGCTGGAATGTTTTTACAGACAGCGCACGCGGAAGGTTCTTCTCCAATGATGCGTCGCTTCTAGACCAGTCGATCTGAAACGGGCTCATTGCCGTGCATTTCGTGTCTTCCGTGGTTCCATGTTGAGTATCGAAAAACGCCAATGGAAACAGTCGAATCCAAAGTAAAAGATCAGCTCGACGTATTCGCCCTGCGCGAGCAGTTCCCCGTGCTCGCCCGCGAAGTACACGGCAAGCCGCTGGTCTATTTCGACAACGCCGCCACGGCGCAGCGACCGCTGAAGGTCATCGAGGCGATGGATGACTTCTATCGCCGCTACAACGCCAACGTTCACCGCGGTGTCCACCAGCTTTCCGTCGAGGCCTCCGAGCAGTTCGAAAATGCCCGCGAGTCCGTTCGCCGCCTGCTCAATGCCGACTCCATTCGCGAAGTCATCTTCACCCGCGGCACCACCGAGGCGATCAATCTCGTTGCCCAGGCCTACCTGCGTCCAAGGCTGACGGAAGGCGACGAGATCCTGATCACGCACATGGAGCACCACGCCAATATCGTGCCGTGGCAGCTTTTGTGCGAGCAGACCGGTGCGGTGCTCAAGGTCGCGCCCATCAACCAGCGCGGCGAGCTGCTGGTCGATGAGCTGGCGGCCATGATCAACGAGCGCACAAAGCTCATCGGCTTGGTGCACGTCTCCAACGCCCTGGGCACAATCAACCCGGTCGAGGAAGTCTGCCGCATCGCCAGAAAGCACGACGTGCCCGTGCTTGTCGACGGCGCCCAGGCCACGCCGCACATGGCCGTCGACGTCCAGGCTCTGGGCTGCGATTTCTACTGCGTCTCCGCGCACAAGATGTACGGCCCGACCGGCATCGGCGCGCTGTGGGCGCGCGAGTCGATTCTTGAAGACATGCCGCCATGGCAGGGTGGTGGCGAGATGATCAACCGCGTCAGCTTCGAAGGCACCAGCTACAGTGATCTGCCGCACAAGTTCGAAGCCGGCACGCCCAACATCTCCGGCGCCATCGGCTTCGGCAAGGCCGTGGAGTTCCTCGAAGAGATCGGTTACGAGGGCATCGTCTGGCAGGAAGAGCGCCTGCTTGAAGAGGCCACCAAGAAGATGCAGGCCATCGACGGCCTGACCATCATCGGCACGGCACAACACAAGAGCCCGGTCGTGTCCTTCACCCTGGAAGGCGCCCACCCAAACGACATCGGCACGATTGTCGATCACTACGGCGTGGCCATCCGCACCGGCCACCACTGCGCCATGCCCGTCATGCAGTTCTACGACGTACCCGCAACCGCGCGCGTGTCGTTCGCTCCGTACAACCTGCACAAGGAAATCGACGTCTTCATCGAAGCCCTGGGCAAGGCCCGCGACATGCTCGCCTGAGCGAGCCATCTGATTGCGCGCCAGCGGCGGCTGATAGAATTCTCCGCCATGGCACTCGAGCAGCTCTACCAGCAGGTCATACTCGACCATAACCGCTCCCCGCGGTACCAAGGCCGCCTGCAGGATGCAACCCATAGCGCCCGCGGGCAGGACGCCCTGTGTGGCGACGACATCCTGGTCGAGTTACGCGTGGCCGACGGAACGATCCAGGAAGCTGCCTTCTCGGGCGAAGCCTGCGCCATTACGAAAGCCAGCGCTTCCATGTTGATGGAATGGCTCCCTGGCCGATCGTCGGGCGAGCTCAAAATCGAGTTCAAGCGATTCTGCCAGCTACTTGACGATACCAACCTGCCAGACCGCCCTGATCTGGGCGATATGAATTGCCTGCGAGCCGTCAGCGGGTTTCCCGCCAGGGTACGTAATGCTTTGTTGCCCTGGCGTACTGCAATAAGTGCGCTCGAGGGGGCGGGGAAAGTGGCCCAATCTCCAGCATAAGACCGATTCCCGGGGCAATGGGCGACTTGATCACTAAGCGCTGTTTTTTGAACTAGTTGCAAGTGGGCTCCTATGAGACAGCTCATCCCCCTGGTTCTGGTATTTGGATTTTGGAGTAGCGACGTCTATCCATACCGCTGTATCCTTCCTGACCCATCGTTAGAACGGCAGATAGAGAAAGAGTTAGAGCAGGCATCAGCCGTTTTCATCGGATACCCAGAAAGTATCCGCACAGTGGCGTCTAACTCATCATTTTGGCTATATCCGGATCTCGCAAAGCCTTGAACCGCCAGCATGCTTGATCTGATTGGACTCTGGGCATTTTTCATAGTGTACGGAACCGTGATGGGATTTGCTCAGGCAGATCGAGGTCTCCAACAGCCAGGAAGATCATGTCGGAGAAGGTATCGAGATGGCGGTAGCCACTGGCGCGGTTTTTGACGATCTTGACGATGCGATTGATGCCCTCAGCAATGGCATTGGTGACGCGGGTATCGATGAAGGCGACCACGGCCTGTTGATGCTTGCGCAGGGTGCGCACGAACTGGCGCATCGGCTCTAGGCGGCTGAGCAAGGCAGACCGGGTCCAGCGCTTGAGAAAACGCTCGGCCGCCCAGGTCGCCTTGTAGTTCCAGAACTGCTCGAACTCCTCTTTGAGTTGCCAGGCACGGTAGATGCGCCGGTTGTGCTTGTCGAGCGCCTTGAGGTTGCGGGTATCGCGCCGGGTACGGGTCGATGAGTGGCGATACAGCAGCCAGCGCAGCCCTTTGAGTATCTTGCGATCAGCCCGGCTGGCCTCGCGCCACTGCTGCTTGCGCACCTCGTCGACGGCCTCGTTGAGCGCTTTGACGATATGGAAGCGATCCAGTACCAGCGTGGCATTCGGGCAGTGGGTTTCGATGGCCCCGATGTAAGCCTGGCTCATGTCGCAGCAGGCAGCCCGGATGCGGGCTTTCTGGTAGTCGCTCAGGGTCTCGCTGAAGAAGCGGTCAACGGCCTCTCGGCCCTTTCCCTAGCCAACCCACACCACACAGGAGCGCTCCAGATCGTAGACCAGCGTGGCGTACTTGTGACCCTTGTGATAGGAGATTTCGTCAATGCCGATGGTCCTGAGCCCCCGGATCCGATGCTCGCAACGCAGCCTGGCAATCGAGCGATGCAGCAGCTCCGACAGGGTCGAGGTCGGCAGTCGCAGCAGCTCGGCGGCCGCCTTCTGCGACATGATCTGGCCGTAGCGCAGCATCAGGTACTCGAAGCGATAGCTGACCCGCACACCAGCATCGGCCCAGGGCAGGCGCTCGGTGACCCGGCCGTGGGTGGCGCAGCGGATCTCGCGCGGCCAGTACATCAGCCAGATCGACCACGGTCCAACCGGGATGTCGCGCCAGAACCGGGGCTGGCGCCGCTGGCGGATAATCTTGCCCCGGCGGCCGCATTCCGGGCAGCGACAGCCGTTCTTGAACGGCTTGATCAGCACATCGAGGCGGTTGCCGCGCCGAAAGGCCAGGCCGGTGCAGCGAAACCCTTTGAACTTGAGAAGCTTTCCGATAAGCTTGGAGGCGGTCATGGGGCTCATCTCCTGTCCCGTTTGTTCGCGAAAACAAAACTGGCTCTTCCCGGTTTTGTGTGGGCTGACCGGTTCGGATAGGCTACCGGCTGGCCCCATTTCGAGTCCAGTTTTATGCATGATCGCGAGCTCTACCGCCAGATTCTTGGCATCCAGGCGCCTTGGGAAGTCTCCGAGGTCGAAGTCGACCTGCCCGGCACCGGTGTGACCGTCCATATTCGGCATTCCGGCTCGGATCCGGCCTGCCCGCAGTGCGGGACGGGCTGTTCGGGCTACGACACCCGCGAGCGCAAGTGGCGCCACCTCGATACCTGCCAGTACAAGACCTGGCTGATCGCCCAGGTGCCGCGGGTCCGATGTCCGAAGCACGGCGTTCATCAGCTTCCGGTGCCCTGGGCGGAGAATAACAGCCGACTGACGGCACTGTTTGAGGCGCTGGTGATCGACTGGCTCAAGATCGGCACGATTTCCGAAGTGGCCGAGCGGCTCGATTTGAGCTGGTCTGTGGTCAGTGGTGTTCAGGAGCGCGCGGTGGCACGCGGCCCCCTGTGTGTCAACATCCCTCCCAACAGTACCTGATCGGTTTTATCTGTAACATTCAGGGCGCTTACGGAGCGAAGAGATGTCTGATTCCAACGAAGTTGTCACCGACCCGCCAGCAGCGCTGCTGGGTGCACAAGACCGCCAATGTCCTCGACAAACTGCCCAAGCGGGTCCAGCCCCAGGCCAAGTCGATGATCCATGAGATCTGGCAGGCCGATAGCCGGGGAACGGCTGAGAAAGCCTTCGAGCGCTTCTTGGCAACCTTCGGCGACAAGTACCCC
>NZ_JBJNIP010000042.1:0-355 GCF_056324165.1 Wenzhouxiangella sp. YN9 | reverse complement strand
TTGTTCACACGTGAGCGATGCGTGTTCCGATCGGCCAGGTTGTCCGTCGGCGGTGTAACGCCGACCTACGTGGGTGGTTTGTCGGAGGGTCGGGTAGGTCGCGGTTACATCCGCGACGGACGACGTTCGGGGTTTGCGTTCACATGTGAGCGATGCGTGTCCCGATCGGCCAGGTTGTCCGTCGGCGGTGTAACGCCGACCTACGTGGGCGGTTGGTCGGAGGGTCGGGTAGGTCGCGGTTACATCCGCGACGGGCGACGTTCGGGGTCTTGTTCACACGTGAGCGATGCGTGTTCCGATCGGCCAGGTTGTCCGTCGGCGGTGTAACGCCGACCTACGTGGGTGGTTTGTCGGA
>NZ_JBJNIP010000041.1:0-50458 GCF_056324165.1 Wenzhouxiangella sp. YN9 | reverse complement strand
CCTTCTTCTTGGAAGCCTTCTTCTTGGAAGCCTTCTTCTTGGAGGCCTTCTTCTTGGAGGCCTTCTTCTTGGAGGCCTTCTTCTTGGAGGCCTTCTTCTTGGAGGCCTTCTTCTTGGAAGCCTTCTTCTTGGAAGCTCCCGTAGCTGACGTCGCCGAGGATGTACCGGACGCGGCCGGTGTCGATGCCGTCGCAGTCCCCTGGTCAGACACCTGTTGTTCGAGCTGAGATTCTTCGTTTGTTTGCATGATGCTGACCTCCCGGGGTCGTGATCAAGAAAATCCAACTTTTCGTCCGGCGAGACCGATCGCTCTGCGTTCAGGTCAGGCAACGTCTCGCAGCGCGCTCTACTCTGCCATACTCTGCAGTCTGGTTAAAGGTTTTCAGGCCAGATACTGATCGCATTGCACAGGCATGAAGCAAGGTCCGTGTCAGAACAACAAACAACCATTACAAGCGCAGTTCAACTACCGCCCTGCAGTCTGCTTCGCCGTCTGGCAGCCATGCTGTATGACGGCCTGCTGATCATCGCGCTGCTGATGGTGGCAGCAGCCATCGTCGTTATCCCCGCAGGCGCCGGAGTCAAGGCGGGCACCTTTGCCTTTCAGCTCTATCTGCTGGTCGTGTGGTGGGCCTACTTTGCCACTTGCTGGCGCATGGGCGGGCAGACCGTCGGCATGAAAGCCTGGCGCATAAAACTGATCACGGCCAACGGGCAGCGAATGAGCTGGTCCAGCACCGTGCTGCGGTTTGTGGTTGCAGCGCTTTCGGCGGCACCACTGGGCCTGGGTTATCTGTGGAGCCTGTTCGGTGCGCAACGTCGCAGCTGGCACGACATGGCCACATCGACACGGCTGGTGGTCATGCCCAGGGTCAAAGACGCCTGAGCAGCCACAACCCCAACAACCCGAAGAACAACGCCGGCAGAATCATCAGCAGCCACAGCGGCCCCGGCCACAGCATGGCAGCACCACGAATCAGGCGGCTGATCACGAAGAACATCAAACCAAGCGACAGGCCGACGAACACGCTCAGCCCGCGCCCGCCCTGCCGGCCACCGCGGAAAGAGAACGGCAGGCTGACAAGAATCATGGCCAGCACGTTGAGCGGGAAAAACACCCGATTCCAGAGCGCCTGCCGGTACTGACCGGTATCGAGTTCATTGGCGTCAAGCAGCCCGATCATGCCCAGCAGATCATTGATGGCCAGCAGGCGTGGCTTGCTCACGGCAGAAGAGAACAGGTCGTAACTGAGCGTCGATTCCAGCGACAGCCTTTCCGACCGGCTGGATTGATCCGCCGTGCCAAACACTTCGCGCTGAACAACATCACGAAGCTCCCAGGTCTGTCCGGTGTGGGTTGCTCCTTCGGCACGCAATACCGCCCGGGGCTGAACGCCACCATCGATTCGATAGATGGTGAGATTGCCGAACTTGGGCTGATCCTCGTCCGTCCAGGCCGAATAACCGATACGGATCATCATCTCTCCGTCGCGCAGCCACAGCGCGCCGAATCGACCGAGATGAACCTGCCCGCTTCTGAGCTGATCCCGCTGCGCGTTGGCGCGCGCCTCGAGGTCGGGAATCAGAAACTCCGCCATCAGGAACAGAACAACCAGGCAGGCGCCGACGGCCAGCACCACGCTGCCGAGAATGCGCTCACGGTCGTAACCGGCCGCGCGCATGGCCACCAGCTCATTGCTGCCGGCCAGGCCGCCCAACCCGAGCATGGTGCCGATCAATGCAGCAAACGGAAAAATGTCGTAGAGCCGGCTGGGCAACGTCTGCGCCAGGTAAGCCAGCATCTGCAGCGGGCCATAATCGCCGGTGATGTCCTGGGCCTCGCGCACCAGCTCGATCAGGGTATACAACCCCACCAGAAGCACGGCCACGATCAACACCCACACCAGTACGGTGCGGCTGACATAGCGCCCGAGTATGCCGGCGATCACCACGACCTCCAGTGGCGCCAGAAAAGCGCGCACAGCAGCAGCGTCAGCGCCGCATGAATCGGCCACAGGCCCACACCCTGCATGCTGTCGTGCCGCTCCATGAGAATCAGTCCGCCGTGTACGGCGTTGCTGTACACCAGATAGAGCACCAGCGCCATGACCACGCTGGCATGCCGGCCCTGCCGCGGCCCGCGGCTGGATAACGGCAGCGCAAGCAGCCCAAGCATCAAACCCGCCAGCGGCGAAGCCAGCCGCCAGTGCCACTCACGCCGCTGAGCCGGCGTTTCCGGGGGCCACAGCTGCGGCAGCCGATGGCGGGACTCGCTGTCAATGGAGATGTCTTTCGGCGCTGGCAGCCGCAGCTCGTTGCGCCCGAAACGGACCTCCTGAATGCTGCCGTCGAGCAGGTCAACGGCATGCTGAACCTGGCGACCATCGCGCAGAAGAAGATACCGTTCCTCGTCTTCGCCCGGCAGCCAGAGCTGGCCATGGCTGGCCGTCAGCAGCTGAACGCTGTCGTCTTCCGTGTGCTGGATGAAAACATCGCTGAGCTCGCCGCTGCGTCGCTCGACGCCGCCGACATAAACCGTGGTTCGGCCCTGGTTGAGCCGATCGAACTGCCCGGGGCGCAGCCCCGCCACCATGGCCGTGCGCGCAGCGTCCGCCAGCAGGCCGGCCGAGCGCTCCACTGCCATGGGCGAAAGCCAGCCGGTAACGATCAGCAGACCACCGGCCCAGAACACCGCCGCGGTCGCCACCGGTCGGAAAAGCCGCCGATAGGTCAGGCCGCCGCTGCGCATGATCACCAGCTCGCTGTCTTCCTGCAGCCGCCCCAGGGTCATCAGCATCCCGGTCAGCAAAGCCAGAGGCCCAACCAGAATGGTGGCCTCGGGCAGCCTGAGCACGAGCATCAGCAAAACGCTGCCGCCGGGCAGGTCACCCTGAGCGGCTTCGCCCAGGAGCTCAGCCAGGAACAGCGCGCTGATGACGCCGAGAAACACGGCCAGGCTCAAGAGGCTGGCGAGCAGGCCCTGGCGCAAAACATAGCGCTGAAGAATCAGCATTCAGACCACGCGCGCTGACGGGTACAATGACCCGGAAAACCCTGACCGGCAAAACGCGCGCCAGCTACGGCCCGCGGAAGAAAACCCGGCCCGACGTCGGCAAACACGACCCCGCCAGACAAACTGAAGCGAAACCGGTTGCCGACCAGCGCGCTATCTTTCGGGCCAATACCGGAAGCGCGGTGCCGGGCGCCCTTGATGCGCTGGCCGCGCCGCGCCCGTCGGTCCTGGCCAGGGCAACAGCCACCCGGTTGGCGCCATGTCATTTGCAGCGTGTTCCACTGACGCGCTCGGCGCGTATCATGGGCCAGGCTTTGCCAGTCTGCCATCAGCATTCACATTGATCCTTCAAATTCGAGCAGGAAACGCGACTCATGCAGTTTACAACCACCAAAGACTCCGCCACGAACGTGCGCACCGATTGTCTCATTGTTGGCCTGGGTGAAACCGGGCTGGCTGGCCCGCTGACCGAAATCGACCAGGCCAGCGACGGCCTGCTGTCGCGCCTGCACGCCAGCGGCGACCTGCCGGGCAAGGCCGGCAAGACCACGCTGCTGCACGCCGTTTCCGGCATCGAGGCGGCTCGCCTGCTCATCGTCGGCCTGGGCAAGAACGAGAAATTCGACGGCGTAGCTTACGACAAGGCGGTCAAGGCTGCCGGCAAGGCGCTGAGACAGTCGCGAGCAAAAACTGCTCACTGTCTGCTCGCCGACCTGGAAGTCACAGACCGCGGTCACGACTGGAAGGTTCGCCAGGCCGGCATCGCACTGCAGTATGCCGACTATGTCTACAGCGCCACCAAGCAGCCCGCCAGCGACGCGCCGCCGGCAACCGACAGCGTCAGCTTTCCTGACGGCGAAGGCGTCAGCCACCAGCTGACTCTGGCCACGGCCATCGGCGCCGGCGTTCAGCGCGCACGCGATCTGGCCGATCTGCCGCCCAACCTGTGCACCCCCGCCTATCTGGCTGAGACCGCCGAAAAACTGGCCGCTGCGCACGCCGACCTGGAAGTGGAAGTCCTGGAAGAAGAGGCCATGCAGAAGCTGGGCATGAACGCGCTGCTGGCCGTCGGTCAGGGTTCGGCCAACCGCCCGCGCCTGATCCGCCTGAGCTGGAAAGGCGGCAAAGCCGGCGAGGCGCCGCTGGCCATGGTCGGCAAGGGCGTCACTTTCGACACCGGCGGCATCTCGCTCAAGCCGCGCGATCTGATGGAACAGATGAAATTCGACATGGGTGGCGCGGCAGCGACCATCGGCACAATGGAAACCGTGGCCCGGCTGAAGCTGCCGATGAATATCGAGGGCGTGGTCGCCGCCGTCGAAAACATGCCCAGCAGCAATGCCTATCGACCGGGTGATGTGGTTACCGCCATGAACGGCAAGACCATCGAGGTGCACAACACCGATGCCGAAGGCCGCATGATCCTGGCCGACGCGCTGTCATGGACCGGCAAGAACCTCGAACCGCAGACCACCGTTGACCTGGCCACGCTGACCGGCGCCTGCGTGGTCGCGCTGGGCCATCATGCCAGCGGCGTCATGACCCAGAACGACGAGCTGGCCGAGGAGCTGCTCTCGGCCGGGCAGCGCTCGACCGATCGCAGCTGGCGCCTGCCGCTGTGGGACGACTACCAGGAGCAGATCGACTCGCCCTTTGCCGACATGAAGAACATCGGCGGCATGCCCGCAGGCAGCATCACCGCCGGCTGCTTCCTGTCGCGCTTTGCCGAAGGCCAGCGCTGGGCGCACATCGACATTGCCGGGTCGGCCTGGCAGTGGGGCAAGCCCGGATCCGGTACCGGCCGGCCGGTCGGCATGCTGGTCGACTGGCTGGTCAATCGCGCCGGTGGCTGGGACGCCCTCGGCTGACCTTCGACGCGTCCCGGATCGTTGTGACTTCGATGCGAGCGCTGCCAGGTGGCATCACGCAGAGTCGCAGAGGAAACAAAAGAAACTCAAGGATGACTTCGAGTGCTGAAAACGCCCGCCCGACGTATCATCAGGCCCGGGATTCTGTTTTTGACTCCGCTCCTCTGCGGCTCTGCGTGAGAACTGACAAGCTGCAATCATGCGCGTAGATTTCTACGAAATGGGCGGGCGCTTCACCGATCCGCTCTACGTTGCCGGAGTACTGGTCTCCAAGGCCTGGCCAGCGACGCGCGATATTGCCGTCGTCGGCCCGGCCGGCGACCTGGAAAAGCTTGACCGGCAGCTCTGGGAGTTGCCGGAAGGGCGCTTCCTGCCGCATGATCGCAATGGCGAATCCGGAGCCCCCATCCGTCTGCTTGAGCAAGCTCCGCAGGAGGCCGGCATCCTGATCAACCTGAATCCGAGCGCGCCCCTGCCGGGCGGGTACTTTCAGCGCGTGCTCGAAATCGTGCCGCCCGACGAGTCGCTCAAGCAGAAACTGCGCGAACGCTGGCTGGCCTGGAAGCAGCGCGGCGCCGAACTGCAGCACCATGTATTGAAATGACCGCGGGTCATTGCGGGCATGATCCGGCATTTTCCGGCGACCATCACCCAACCGAACAACGATAACGCAAGCAATCGACACACCCCATGGAAAAAACCTACAACCCTGATCAGATCGAGCAGCGCTGGTACCCCTTCTGGGACGAAGCGGGCTGCTTCAGGCCCTCCGGCGAAGGCAAGCCATTCACCATCCTGCTGCCGCCGCCCAACGTCACCGGCACGCTGCACATGGGGCACGCCTTTCAGCACACGCTGATGGACGCGCTGATTCGTTATCAACGGCTGAAAGGCCGCGACACGCTCTGGCAGGTGGGCGTCGACCATGCCGGCATTGCCACCGAAATGGTGGTTACCCGCCAGATCGAGGCCGAGGGCGGCAAGCGCGATGACTACAGCCGCGACGAGTTCATCGACAAGGTGTGGGACTGGAAAGAACACTCGGGTTCGACCATCACCGCGCAGATGCGGCGGCTGGGCGCCTCGTGCGACTGGTCGCGCGAGCGCTTCACCATGAACCCGGATCTGTCCGAAGCCGTCGTCGAGACCTTCGTTCGCCTGCATGAAGAAGGCAGGATCTACCGCGGCCCGCGCCTGGTCAACTGGGATCCGGTACTCCAGACAGCCATTTCCGATCTGGAAGTCGTCAACAGCGAAGAGCAGGGCAAGCTGTGGTCGATTCGCTACCCGCGTACCGACGGCAAAGGTGACGTCATCGTTGCCACCACCCGCCCCGAGACCCTGCTCGGCGACGTCTGCGTTGCCGTCCACCCCGACGACGAGCGCTATACCGACCTGGTCGGCAAGACCGTCGAATTGCCGCTGACCGGCCGCCAGATTCCGGTCGTGGCCGATGACTATGTCGATATGGAATTCGGCACCGGCTGCGTCAAGATCACGCCAGCGCATGACTTCAATGACTACGAAGTCGGCAAACGGCACAGCTTCGAACCGATCAACGTCTTCACCCCCACCGCGGAAATCAACGACAACGCCCCCCAGGCCTACCGGGGCCTGGATCGCGTCGAAGCCCGCAAACGCATCATTGAGGACCTGAAGTCAGAAAATCTGCTGGTCGAAGAAAAACCTCACACCCTGATGGTGCCGCGCGGCGACCGCTCCGGCCAGATCATCGAGCCCTACCTGACCGATCAGTGGTTCGTGAGGATGGACGAGCTGGGCCAGCTCGGGCTCCAAGCGGTCGAGTCCGGCGAGGTCGAATTCGTGCCCGGCAACTGGATCAACACCTACCGTCACTGGATGGAAAACCTCCAGGACTGGTGCATCTCGCGCCAGCTGTGGTGGGGCCATCGCATTCCGGCCTGGTACGACGGCAAGGGCAATGTCTTCGTCGGGCGCAGCGAATCCGAAGTGCGCGCCAAGCATGGCTTGTCCGATGACGTCCATCTCGAGCGCGACGAAGACGTTCTCGAAACCTGGTTCTCCTCGGCGCTGTGGGCATACTCCACCCTCGGCTGGCCCGATGAAGAGCGCATGCAGTCCGAAGGTTTCGAACGCTATCTGCCCAGCTCGGTGCTGATCACCGGCTTCGACATCATCTTCTTCTGGGTTGCCCGGATGATCATGATGACCAAACACTTCACCGGCAAGGCGCCCTTCGAGCAGGTCTACATCACCGGTCTGATCCGCGACCGCGACGGACACAAGATGTCGAAATCCCGCGGCAACGTGCTCGACCCGATCGATCTCATCGACGGCATCGAGCTCGAAGCGCTGGTGGCCAAGCGCACCGACGCCATGATGCAGCCGAAAAAAGCCGAAGCCGTGGCCCGGGCCACCCGCGAGGAATATCCCGACGGCATCCCGGCCTTCGGCGCCGATGCGCTGCGCTTCACCTTCGCCGCCCTTGCCGGTTACGGTCGCGACATCAAGTTCGACCTGGGCCGCTGCGAAGGCTACCGCAACTTTCTCAACAAGCTCTGGAACGCCGCGCGCTTCACCCTGATGAACACCGGCCAGGAAGAAAAGCTGCCGGTCCCGGCTGAACACGACCATGACGTGCTCTCGCGCTGGATTCGCTCGCGGCTGAGCCGCACCATCGAAACCGTCGACGCCGCCCTGGCCGACTATCGCTTCGACCTGGCCAGCCGCGCGCTCTACGACTTCGTCTGGCACGAATTCTGCGACTGGTATCTGGAGCTGGCCAAGCCGGCCCTGGCCGACGACGCCGATCAGGCGACCGCCCGCGCCACACGCTACACCCTGGCCACCGTACTCGAAGCGACGCTGAAGCTGCTGCATCCGTTCGTGCCCTTCGTCACCGAAGAAATCTGGCAGCGCGTACGCGTGCCGGCCGGCAGCAATGCCGACACCATCATGGCCACCCGTTGGCCCGAACCCGGCCAGATCGACGAAGCAGCGGAACACGACGCCGAGTGGCTCAAGACCGTGATTTCCGCCATCCGCTCGGCGCGCACCGAACTGGGCCTGGCGCCCGGCAAACCGATGCCGCTGATGGTGCAGCTCGGCAGCGACGACGACTTCGAGCGCCTCGAACGCTTCGGCTCGCTGATTCAGCGCCTGGCGCGCATCGAGTCCATAGAACGGGTTCCCGACGAACGCGACAGCGGCGACTGTGCGGTGGCCCTGGCCGGCAACCTGCGGCTGCTGATCCCCCTGGCCGGCCTGGTCGACATCGGCGAAGAACTCGCCCGGCTCAACAAGCAGCTCGAGCGCGAACGCAAGGGTCTGACGCAAACCGAAAGAAAGCTGGCCAACGAGCGCTTCGTCGACAACGCCCCGGCCGAAGTCGTTGACCGCGAGCGTCAGCGCCTGGACAAGCACAAGGCCCGAGTGGCCGAGCTCTCCCACCAGGTCAAAAAGCTCGAAGCACTGGCCTGAACAGGTGCCGGCATCAGGGGTTCAGCGCCGCCAGCGCATGCCCCAGAACACCGCGGTGCCCACCAACAGCACCGCCGCGGTGGCGAGAATGGAATCGAGGCTGATCTGCACCAGCAGCAGCCCGCAGGCGCAAAATGCAATCACCGGGATGGCCCAGCCGCCGGGCAATCGAAAACCGGACTCACCGGTCTGGCTGCCCGCCGCGCGCAGTCGCGGCATGGCACCGATGCAGGCCATGTAGATCAGCACCCGCACCAGCGCGCTCATCGCTGCCAGCCACAGAAAAGAACCCACTACCGACAACAGCAGTGTCAGCACGGAAAAGAAAATGATGGAGTTGGCCGGCGTGCGATAGCGGCCGTGCACCTGCCCGAGCCAGTCCGGCAGGTTGCCATCGCGCGCCAGAGCATAAGTCAGCCGCGGTGCTGAAATCATGGTGCCGGCAACGTTGCCGCCCACCGAAAGCACCACGCCGGCAGTCAACAGGACGGCGCCCGTGGGCCCCATGAGCACAGCAGCGACATCAACCAGCGCGCGGTCGGACGTGGCCAGATCGGGCAGGGCCGCCACGCTGATGGCCTGAATCAGCACGTACAACGCGGTGGCCACCGCCAGCGCTCCGAACAATGCCAGCGGCATGGCCCGTCCCGGCATGCGCACCTCGCCGGCCGGCACCAGCGCCGACTCCCAGCCAACAAAGGCATAAATGACCAGCAGGGTCGCCGCGCCAAGGTCACCGCCGACCGGCAGCGGTGCGGCCGTCACCGCCCGCACCGACGGCGCCAGCCACGACAGCCCGGCCACCACCAGGGCCAGCAGCGGAATCAGCTTGAATATCGTCAACACGCCCAGCGAGCCCACAGCGCGCCGAACGCCGGTGACATTGACCCAGCACAGCAGCCCGAGAATCACCGTCAGCAGGGCAACCCGAACCCAACCCTCGCCGGCGGGCGGCCACAGGTAGGCAACCGACACGATCAGCAGATTCAGGTTGGCCGCATAAGCGGTCAGGCGAGCAATATAGAAAGCCCAGCCGGTCTGAAAACCGGCAAAGCGACCAAAAGCGGTATCGATATAACGAATAGGACCGCCGGTGTGCTCGAAGCGCGAAGCAATCTCGGCAAAACACAGCATGATGAAGCCCAGCACCAGCGCACAGACCACAAACACCAGCGGGCTCCATACCCCGGTCAACGCCGCAGCACCGGCAGGCACTCCGAAAATACCCGCCCCGATCATGCCGTTGAGCGCCAGCAAACCAATACCGACCGCACCAAGCTGCCGATCGAGCCCCTCGTCACCTGATTGTTGCCTGTTTCTCATCACATGCTCACGGACCATTGACCGCCGCAGTATAGAGGGCAACAGCCGTGTGCAGCCAGCCCGCGGGTTCTGCCAGGCACAATCGCCTTTAAAACACCGCTCATCGCAGGCTACGCTGAACGAGCGTGACGGAAGCAAGAGTTTCCGGGGCCGGCCCGGGGGGTTCGGCCTTTACTATTGGCACCTCATCCGGCCTGGGGCACAGGTCCGCAGGTGGCTACCTTTCCGGCCCACAATCCATATGCAGCACCATCACCATCGCGTCTTCGCGGCCTTGATCGGCGGGGTAATAGCCGGGGCGGCGGCCGATGACGCGGAAGCCGCAGCTTTTGTAGAGGGTCACGGCGGGCTTGTTGCTGGGGCGCACTTCCAGAAACAGGCGGTCGGCGCAGCCGACCTGTGCTTCGCGGATGACGTGCTCGAGCAGCAGCCGGGCCAGGCCACCGCCGCGCTGGTCGGGGTGAATGCAGATGTTGAGCAGGTGCGCTTCATCCAGGGCATGGGAGACGATGGCGTAGCCGGCCAGCTCGCCCCGGTTGATCAATACGCGGCAGCGGTAGCCCACGCGCAGGCAGTCCTGAAAGATGCCGCGTGTCCAGGGATAGGGGTAGGAGGCCTTGTCGATCTGTGCGACCGCGCTCAGGTCGCCACGCTGCATGGCGCGAATATCCAAGCGCGGCGACATGACTGCCGACATCAGTCTTGCAGCGCTTTGGACAGCATTTGCCACAGGCGGCGCCGCGCCTGGCCGCTGGTGGCCAGCTGCGCAAGATCAGGGGCCAGATGCAGGCCTGATTCGACCGGGGCGCTGCCGAACACGAGCACGTGCCGCACGCCACGGGAATCCAGCTGGTCGATGGGCACGCCGGCCGACTCGGAGTCAGCCCACTGGCCGAAGCGGCAACGGGCCGAGCCAATGGTTGCCTGAATGTCACCAAGCAAGAGGTCGTGACGTCCGTCCCAGGGCGCATCCTGAACGAGTAGCCAGTCGCCGCTACCCGATGCCATGCGAACACGCGGGGCGGCTGCGGCTGGCGCTGCCGGCTGAGCGACCTGAACAGCAGCGGGGCCAGTGGCGGGTTGCTCTGGCTGGCGGTGGGCAACCCGGCGATCGCGGCGCAGCCATACGTCAATACCCAGGGCCGCGAGGCGCTCGCGCGAGGCTGGCGTGAGCGTCATCAGCGATCTCCTTCGCGCCGGCGGCGCAGGCGCTGGCGGTTGCGGCCGCGGATGGTGACCACCGGCCCGGAAAGCACGTAGAGAATGCCAACGGTCAGCAGTACGGCGGGCAGATCGATGGCCAGCAGCACCAGCAGCACCAGCAGCAAGAACAGCCAGGCGAAAGGCACGCGGTCGCCGCGCGGCCTGGCCTTGAAGCTGAAATAGCGCACCCGCGAGACCATCAGCGTGCCCAGCAGGATCGTGACCACGAGCAACGGCCAGGACATCAGCTCGGGGTTGATCTGACGGTCGTCGGAAAACCAGACGATGGCAACCAGCATGCCGGCGGCAGCCGGGCTCGCCAGCCCCTGGAAATACAGCTTGTCGGCAACCCCGGCCTGGGTGTTGAAGCGGGCCAGCCGCAATGCCGCGCAGGCGGCAAAGAAGAAAGCGCCCAGCCAGCCGGCCTTGGCGGCCACGGTGCCGGGATCGCCCAGCGCGTCTAGCGCCCAGGTAAACACCAGCACCGCCGGTGCAATACCGAACGAAACCATGTCGGAGAGGGAGTCGTACTGGACACCGAACTCCGACTGGGTGCCGGTCAGGCGCGCCACGCGGCCGTCCAGGCCGTCGAGCAGGCCGGCGATGAGGATGGCGATACAGGCCGATACCGGCTCGCCGCCGATCGCTGAAACGATAGCGAAGAACCCGGCCATCAGCGCGCCGGTGGTCAGCGCGTTGGGCAGCAGGAAAGCGCCGCGGGCGGGGGAGTGTTCGGATTGATCGTCGGCTGCCATGCCTCGGACATTCGCATCGGCTTGAACAAACCCAAGAATAGCATCTCCCCCGGAACTTGCGTTGGCCCGGATACTGCGGCAAAGTCGGGGCGCAAGCCCCTTGCTCGAGGAAAAGACGCATGCACAAGGCAATCATCAGCGCTCTGCTTGTGGCTGGATTGATCGGCCTCATGGCCGCGGCGGAGGCAGCAGCACAGGACCAGACGATCTACAAGTGGGTGGACGCGGAAGGGGTGGTCCACTATGACGCACGACCACCGGCCGACGGCAACTATGAAGAGATCGACATCAGAACCCGCGAGGCGGTGAATTCCGGCAGCGGCAATGGCGAGGCCCCGGCCGACGCGCAGCAGGCTGAACCCGAGCAGGCGCCGCCCGGGCAGGCAGCCACGGAGCCGGCGGGGCCGGACCCCGAGGTTGTCGCCGAGCGCTGCAAGCAGGCGCGCGACAATATGGAAAAGCTCAATCAGCGCAACAACCTTCTGGTGCGTGACGATGATGGCGAGCCGCATGTGATTAGCAGCGAGGAGCGCCAGCAGATGCTGGACGAAGCGCAGAAATTCGTCGACGAGTGGTGCTGAAAGCCATACCCCCGACTTTCGGAAGTCGGGCAGCGGCTGCAGCGTCAGTCAGGATGGCCGCGACGCCGGCTGGTACCCCGGGCCGGCAGGTCTCTTCCTGTTGCCGGCGCCAATCTCTGCCCGACGGCTGCTAGAATTCCGCGCTTACCCGATTGTTGCCGGATTACCGCCGGACAGGCCGAACTTCCATGAGAACCTCCCGTTTCCACCTCGTTACCCGACGCGAAGCGCCGGCCGACGCCGAGATCGTCAGCCATCAGTTGATGCTGCGTGCCGGCATGATCCGCAAGCTTACTTCAGGCATTTACAGCTGGACGCCGCTGGGTCTGAAAGTGCTGCGCAAGGTCGAGCAGGTGGTGCGCGAGGAGATGGACGCCGCCGGCGCGCTGGAAATGCTGATGCCCGCCATCCAACCGGCCGAGCTGTGGCAGGAAACCGGCCGCTGGGAAGACTTCGGCCCGCTGCTGCTCAAGATCACTGACCGGTCAGGCCGCGAATTTGCTTTCGGGCCGACGCACGAGGAGGTCATCACCGAACTTGCGCGCGCGGAGCTGCGCTCGTACAAGCAGCTGCCGATGTGCTTCTATCAGATCCAGTCAAAATTCCGCGACGAGATCCGCCCGCGCTTCGGAGTGATGCGCGCGCGCGAATTCTTGATGAAGGACGGCTACTCCTTCCACATGAGCGACGCCAGCCTGGCCGAGTACTATCAGGTGATGTTTGACGCCTATACGCGCATCTTCGAGCGCCTGGAACTGAAGTTCAAACCGGTTCTGGCCGACTCGGGCGCCATCGGCGGGGCCGTCAGCCACGAATTTCACGTCCTTGCCGACTCCGGCGAGGACGCCATCGCGCACGTGCCCGGCGGCACTTTCGCCGCCAACGTCGAGCTGGCCGAGGCCGTGGCCACCGGCGAGCGCGCCGAACCGGGCGAAGAGATGCGTCTGGTCGACACGCCCGAAGCCAAGACCATCGCCGAGCTGGTCGAGCAGTTCGACCTGCCCATCGAACAAACGGTCAAGACGCTCGTGGTCGAGGCCAGCGAGGAGTGTGAAGCCGGATTCGTGGCCCTGCTGGTGCGCGGCGACCACGAGCTCAACGATATCAAGGCAGAGAAGCATCCCTGGGTGGCCGCGCCGCTGCAGATGGCCACCGAGGCCGACATCCGCGCCGCAGTGGGCGCCGGCCCCGGCAGCCTGGGCCCGGTCGAGCTGCCGCTTCCCTGCGTGGTCGACCGTCAGGTAGCGCAGATGAGCGACTTTGCCGCCGGCGCCAACGTCGAGGACAAGCACTATTTCGGCATCAACTGGGAGCGCGACGTCGCCCTGCCCGAGGTGGCTGATCTGCGCAACGTCGTCGCCGGCGATGCCAGCCCCGAAGGCGACGGCACACTCGAGATCATCCGCGGCATCGAGGTGGGCCATATCTTCCAGCTGGGCCGCAAGTATTCCGAGGCCATGAACGCCGTGGTGATGGATGAAAACGGTCGCGGCGTGCATCCGACCATGGGCTGCTACGGCATCGGCGTGTCGCGCATCGTCGCCGCCGCCATCGAGCAGAACCATGACGAGGCCGGCATCATCTGGCCCGAGCCGATGGCGCCTTTTCAGGTGGCCATCCTGCCGGTCAACGGCCACAAATCCCACCGCGTGCGCGAGCAGGCCGAAAAGTTCTACACCGAGTTGAGTGCGGCCGGCCTGGACGTGCTGCTCGACGACCGCGCCCTGCGCCCCGGCGTGATGTTTGCCGACGCCGAGTTGATCGGCATTCCCCACCAGCTCGTCATCGGCGATCGCGGCCTGGACAAGGGCATTGTCGAATACCGCCGGCGCGGCGGCGACAACGAGGATGTTGCGCTCGACGAAATCGTGGGCCGGCTCACGCGCGACTGAACACGGCGAACCAGCCCAATGGGGTGGGTGACCTCAGCCGGCGTTGTCGGGGCGACCCGGCCGGCCCGGCGTGCCGGCATCCCGCACCCACACATCGCGCTGCGGAAACGGAATTCCGATTTCAGCGGCGTTGAGCGCGTCATAGACCGCCATATTGAGCTCATGGGTGATCCGGCCACGCTCGACTGGCCGGCGCACCCAGCACAGCAGCTCGAAATTCAGGCTGGAATCACCAAAGCCACGCATGCGCACCCGCGGCTCGGGATCCTTGCAGACGGTCTCATGGTCGCCGGCAACGGCCTTGAGCACCTCGACAACTTCATGAACGTCACTGCCGTAGGCCACGCCAATCTTGATGCGAATTCGGAAGCGCTCCCACTTGCCGCCCGACTCGTTGTAGATCTGCGAGTTGGCCATCATCGAGTTGGGCACGGTAATCTCGACATCGTCGCGGGTGAGGATGCGCGTCGAGCGGATGCCGACCTTGGTGATTTCGCCGCGCTCACCGCTGCCCAGTACCACGTAGTCACCCAGCTTGTAGGGGCCATCGGCGATGATGAAAAAACCGGCAAACAGGTTGGCCAGGCTATCTCGTGCGGCAAAACCCACGGCGAGACCGATCACCCCGGCTGACGCCAGCCAGGCGGTCGGATTGATATTCCACACCAGCAACAGCGCGTAAGCGCCGGCGCCGATGACCAGCACCGTCATGATCAGATCGAACAGCGGCATGGTGCGTGCTTCGACGATGGCGAAACGCCGGCCCAGCCCGCCGAGAATCTCCAGGCCGACATGCCCGGCCTTGAGCGCGGATACGATCAGGCGCAGCACCAGCAGGGTCAAGGCAATGCGGGTCAGGACCATTTCGGCCGTCTTGCCCAGACCCAGCACCTGAATGGCGAGCACGATGGCCAGATAGGAAAGAATCAGCGCGGCAGCGTTGGCGCTGATCCTGAGCAACTGCTCGTCGAGCGCGGTACGCGTGCGGGAGGTCAGCTTGCGGCCCCAGAACAGAACAAACCAGCGGCCCAGGACGGCCAGCGTCACGCCGGTCAGGGCTATCGCCAGAGCCAGCACCGGCGGGTAATTGGCCAGAAACTCCCAGGCGCCCTCAAGCTGCGGCGGCAGCCAGACCGGCGTATCGACGGCCGCGGCAGCGGCGTCTTGCGCAACTTCAACGCCGCCGGCACCATCGGGTTCGACGGTAATGGTGACCGGTGCCCCGGAAGCGGCGTCGCCACCCTGCCCGGCGGCGTCTGGATGAATCGGATCCTGCATGCTTCTCTCTCCCTCTTCGACCGCGACCCGGGGCCGGACAACCGATCTGGTGCTCTTCCGAAGCATGGTACACCGCCGCCGGCGAATGCCAACATCACGGCGGCGCAGCAACAACTGTTGACAACAACTTGCGCGGCACGGGCCGGCTCCAGTATAATTGGCTGGATTTGCCTTGCCCCCAGGGCGGGTGAAGAAACCAAAACACACGCTGATCGACACATGCGTCGGGGTTGTCCCCGGTCCCACGGGCCGAGGATCGCCGCATGGGGTCAGCGGAGGCCCAAACCCCGGACAAATCGCGTTCCGCCGAGCCGACCCGAAACCATACTGCGGGCGGGCGTCTTGTCCATGAAAAATGGAGTACTACCATGCCTGATGTCACCATGCGCCAGATGCTCGAAGCCGGCGTTCATTTCGGTCACCAGACGCGTTACTGGAACCCGAAGATGGCCCCCTACATCTTCGGTGCTCGCGGCAAGATTCATATCATCAACCTCGAAGAGTCGCTGCCGCTGCTCAAGGAATCCCTGAATTACCTCAGCGGACTGGCCGCCCGACGCGGCAATATCCTGTTCGTTGGCACCAAGCGCGCGGCCAGCACGGCCATTGCCGAAGAAGCGCAGCGCTGCGGCATGCCCTATGTCTCACACCGCTGGCTTGGCGGCATGCTGACCAACTTCCGGACCGTGCGTGGCTCGGTCAACCGCCTCAAGGAGCTTGAGGCGATGGAGACCGACGGCACGTTCGAAAAGCTGGTCAAGAAGGAAGTGCTCGACCTCACCCGCGAACGCGACCGCCTGGAGCGCAGCCTGGGAGGCATCAAGGACATGAACGGCCTGCCCGATGCCATGTTCGTGATTGACATCGGACACGAATCAATCGCCGTGGCCGAGGCCCGCAAACTGGGCATCCCCGTCGTTGCCGTGGTCGACACCAACCACAGCCCGGACAACGTCGACTACGTGATTCCGGGCAACGACGACGCCATTCGCGCCATTCGTCTCTACACCCAGCTGGCCGCCGACTCCGTTCTGGAAGGCCGGGCTTCGGTGCCGCAGCCGGGTGAAGGCGACGCCGACGAGTTCGTCGAGCTCGACGCCGAAGGCAACCCCATCCAGGCGGCCAGCCCCGGCAAGAAGGCGGTAACCAAAAAGACCGCCAAGAAAAAGACGACCGCGCGGGCCGAGCCCGAAGAAAGCGCGGCCGCAGCGCCGACGGCCGAGGCACCGACCGAAGCCGCTGAGCCCGCTGACGAGGCAGCCGCCGCAGCCGACGCCCCGGCCGCTGAAGCCAGCGACGAAGGCGAAGCCAAGGCTGCCAAAACGGCAAGCAAGAAGAAGGCCGCCAAGAAAAAAGTGGTCAAGAAGACTGCGGTCAAGGCTGACGACGAAGACAGCGAGTCCTGATCGAATCCGATTTGCAAGGAGCTTTGAAAGAGCAATGAGTATTTCCGCATCACAAGTCAAGGAACTGCGCGAGCGCACCGGCGCCGGCATGATGGAGTGCAAGAAAGCACTGGTCGCCACCGAGGGCGACATGGACGCCGCCGTAGAGCAGCTGCGCAAGAGCGGCCTGGCCAAGGCCGAGAAGAAGTCCGATCGGGTGGCCGCCGAAGGCGCGGTGGTCATGGCCGAGTCCGGCGATCAGGCGGCCCTGGTCGAGATCAACTGTGAAACCGACTTTGTGGCCAAGGACGACAACTTCCGCGGCTTTGCCGAAGAAGTGGCCGGCCTGGCCCTGACGGTCGACGACGACGAGGCCCTCAACAAGGCCACCATGGCGGGCGGCTCGACGGTCGCCGAATCAGCCAAGCAGCTCGTCGCCAAGCTGGGCGAAAACATTCAGGTACGCCGCATGGCCAAGCTTTCAGCCGCGGGCGGCACTCTGGGTGGCTACATTCACGGTGGCCGGATCGGCGTACTGGTCGCCCTGGAAGGTGGTGATGAGGCGCTGGCCCGCGACCTGGCCATGCACATCGCGGCGCTCAATCCGGCCTATCGTGACATCGAGGACGTGCCTGCCGAGGTCATGGAAAAGGAAAAGCAGATCCTGGTGTCCCAGGCCGAGGACAGCGGCAAACCGCCCGAAATCGTCGAAAAGATGGTCAGCGGACGCCTCAACAAGCACCTCGCCGAGATCACCCTGACCGGCCAGCCCTTCGTCAAGGACGGCGACCAGACGGTAGGCAAGCTGCTCAAGAGCAAGGATGCCTCGATCAAGGACTTCGTCCGCCTCGAGGTGGGCGAAGGCATCGAGAAGCAGGAAGACGACTTTGCCGCCGAGGTCATGGAACAAGCCAAAGGCAGCCAGTAGAAATGCCTGCAGGCGCCAGCCGGCGCTCGACCAACCGACACTACAGGGAGTAACCGCTGACCATGAACGAGACCACCCACTACAAAAGGGTTCTACTCAAGCTCAGCGGTGAAGCCCTGCTTGGCGAACTCGATTACGGCATCGATCCCAAGATTTCTTCGCGCATTGCCAGCGAGGTAGCCGATGTTGTCGCCGCCGGCGTCCAGATCGGCATCGTGATCGGTGGCGGCAACATCTTTCGCGGCAAGGGCCTGGCAGCCTCGGGCATCGATCGCATTACCGGCGATCACATGGGCATGCTGGCCACGGTCATGAACGCCCTGGCCCTGCAGGATGCGCTCGACAAAGCCGATGTGACCACTCGCGTCATGTCGGCTGTTTCGGTGCGCGATGTCTGCGAGGACTACATCCGCCGGCGCGCCGTGCGTCACCTTGAAAAGAATCGCGTGGTGATCTTCGCCGCCGGCACCGGCAACCCCTTCTTTACCACCGATACGGCAGCGAGCCTGCGCGCCGTCGAGGTCGGTGCCGAACTGATGATCAAGGCCACCAAGGTGGACGGCATCTATTCGGCCGACCCGATCACCAACGCCGAAGCCACCCGCTACAGCCGTATCAGCTACGATGAGGTCATCGAGCGCAAGCTCGAGGCCATGGATGCCAACGCCATCGTGCTGTGTCGCGAGCAGTCCATGCCGATCCGGATTGTCAACACTCATCGTCCGGGTGAGCTGGGCCGGATCATTCGCGGCGAAGACGTGGGCACGCTGGTGAGCTGACCCTGCACCGGAAGATGCAGACTGCGCCGCCACTGCCAGGCTCAATCACAGGTTCTCACTATTCAAGGTAAGGCCATGCTCAACGAGATCAGAAAGGATGCCGACGCGCGCATGCAGAAAAGCGTTGCCGCGCTGGTGAATGAACTCACCAAGATTCGCACCGGCCGGGCCCACCCCAGCCTGCTCGATCACATCACGGTCGACTATTACGGCGTTCAGGCGCCGCTCAATCAGGCCGCCAACGTCAGCATCGAGGATGCGCGCACGCTCAGCGTGGTGCCGTTCGACAAGTCCATGGTGCCGACGATCGAAAAGGCCATCATGACCTCCGATCTGGGCCTCAACCCAACGACAGCAGGCAGCAATATCCGCGTGCCGCTGCCGGCCCTCAACGAGGAGCGCCGCGCTGAGCTGGCCAAGGTTGTCCAGGGCGAGGGTGAGCACGCCAAGATTGCCATTCGCAACATCCGCCGTGACGCCAACCATCAGCTCAAGGAGTATGAAAAGGAAAAGGAGCTGTCAGAGGATGACGTCCGGCGCGGCGAAACGCAGGTTCAGGAATTGACCGATAAATATGTCGGTCAGGTCGATGACCTCGTCGCGGAGAAAGAACGGGAGCTGATGGAAATCTGAGGTCCCCTTGTCCGATTCCGCCTCCGTTCCGGCCCACGTTGCCATCATCATGGATGGCAACGGTCGCTGGGCGTCTCGCCAGGGGCAACCGCGCTCGGTCGGCCACGAGGCCGGGTCGGACGCGCTCAAGCGCACCATTCAGGCGGCGCTCAGTCACCGCATTCCGGCGCTGACCGTCTACGCCTTTTCAAGCGAAAACTGGAGCCGACCGAAATCCGAGGTGCGCACACTGCTGGATCTGTTCCTGCGTGCGCTCAACCGTGAAATTCGCGAGCTCGACGACCACGGCGTGGCGCTGCACTTCATCGGCGATCGCTCGGCCTTCAGCCGCACCCTGCGCGAGGGCATGCTGCGGGCCGAAAAGCGCACTGCCGGCAACGCGGCGCTGCGGCTCAACGTGGCGGTCAACTATGGCGGCCGCGCCGACATCGTGCAGGCGGCCCGCGCACTGGCCCGACAGGCAGCCGAAGGCGACTGCCAACCCGAATCGATCGACGAACAGCGCTTCGCCGCCATGCTCACGTCGACGTCCAACTCGCCCCCGGATCTGTTCATCCGCACCGGTGGTGAACGCCGGTTATCCAATTTCCTGCTCTGGCAGCTGGCCTATACCGAACTCTACTTCACCGATGTTCTGTGGCCCGATTTTGGCGCAGAACACTTTCGCGCCGCCCTGTCGGATTACGCCCGCCGCGACCGCCGCTTTGGCGGCCTCAGCCAGGTAAAAAGTGCTTAGACTGCGCGTTGTCACCGCCGTGGCCATGGCCATCGTCGGCCTGTTGAGCGTCTTCTTTCTGCCGCCGGCGGCATTCGCCGTGCTGGCGGGTGCGGTGCTGCCGCTGCTGGGCGGCTGGGAGGCCGCTCGGCTGGCAGGCATCGACCAGGCGGCGGGGCGCTGGCTCTACGCCGTTGGCCTGGGTGCTCTGGCGTTCATGGTGCATGCCCTTGCCCTGGAGCCTGGCTGGCTGCTGCTGGCCGTTGGTCTGCTGTGGCTGCTCAATCTGGCCTGGCTTTCGCGGCCGGGGCTTGGCCGGTCACAGGCACCCGCGATAATCGTTTTCAAGCTGATCGTGCTCGGCGCCATTCTGCTCGCCGCCTGGCTGGGTCTGAGTCTGCTGCAGGCGATTTCGCCCTGGTGGGTATGCCTGCTTCTGACCACCATCGCCGCGGCCGACACCGGCGCCTACTTCAGCGGCCGCCATTTCGGCGGCGCCAGGCTCGCGCCTACCATCAGCCCCGGTAAAACGCGATCGGGCGCGCTGGGCGGGCTGCTCGCCGCCGCCATCCTGACGCCAGTCGCGGGTGCGCTCTTCCCTCTCGGGCCTTTCAATCTCTTCGGCCTTGCCGTGCTGGCCTGCGGCATTGCCATCATTTCGATGGGCGGCGACCTGTTCATCAGCCTGCTCAAGCGCCAGCGCGGCCTCAAGGACACCTCGGCACTGCTGCCCGGCCATGGCGGCATTCTCGATCGCTTCGACAGCATGTCGGCGGCGGTGCCCTTCTTTACCCTGGCGGTGCTGCATGCCGCCAACACTGGGCTGCTCTGAGCCTGCGGCACAGCAAGCGGACACGGCCATTCACGGGCGCGCCTTGCAGGCCGCCCGCTCTGCTTGGCGACAGAGCCCGCCCACAGCCGGTACAATGTCGCGCTTGACTGAACGAACACTGCTACAGTCGGCAACCTGCCGGCTCGGATGAGCGCCCCGATCATGCTCGATATTCTCGGTCCCCTGCTCTGGCTGGCCGTCGCACTCGGCCTGCTGGTGACCTTTCACGAATTTGGCCACTTCTGGGTGGCCAGGCGCGCGGGCGTGCGTGTGCTCCAGTTCTCGGTCGGGTTCGGCCCGGCATTATGGTCGCGCACCGCTCGTGACGGGACCGAATACCGCATCGCCGCCATCCCGCTGGGCGGCTTCGTGCGCATGCTCGACGAGCGCGAAGCGCCCGTCGCCGCCGGAGAAATCGACCAGGCCTTCAATCGCAAGCCCCTGGGCCAGCGGATGGCCATTGTCGCCGCCGGCCCGGCCTTCAACTTCATCTTTGCCCTCGCCGCTTTCTGGCTGATGTTCGTGGTTGGCATACCTGAAACGCGGCCGGTGGTCGGCGAGGCCACGGGCATTGCCGCCGAAGCCGGGCTGGAGCGCAAGGATCTGATCGTTCAGGTGGGCGACAAGACCACCGAAACCTGGACCCATGTGTTGCTGGCGCTGATGCCGCGCGCGCTCGATGGCGACAGCGTCAAGCTGGTCGCCGAACGCCCAGGCGGCAGTCGTCGCCCGCTCGTTCTGCCGCTTGATCAGCTGCCGACCGACTTTGACGAGGCACGCACGCTCGAGGCCATCGGGCTGGTGCCCTGGCAGCCGGATCTGCCATCGGTAATCGGCGAAGTCAGCGCCGATACACCCGCCGACCGCGCCGGACTCAAGGCGGGTGACCGGATTGTCAGCGTCGCCGGCGAGGCCGTGAGCGGCTGGCGTGATGTCGCCCGGCTGATCCCGGCCCACGGCCTGGATGACAAGAATCGGGCGCGCGAGTTGAGCCTGAAGATCGAGCGCGACGGCAGCCGCCGCGAGCTGAGCCTGACCCCGGAACTGCGCCAGGGCCGAGCGGTGATCGGCGTGCAGTCACCGCCACCCGATGCGGCCGTGCGCAAGGACATGGAGCGCGCCTTCACGGTGCTGCGCCACGGCCCGGTCGAGGCCGCAGGCCAGGCCTTTGCGGAAACCGGTCGGCTCACGGCGGCCACTTTCGGCATGCTCGGCCGGATGATCACCGGCAGCGCCAGCCTGCGCAACCTCTCTGGCCCGATCACGATCGCGCAGATGGCGCAATCTTCGGCACAGCTGGGATTTTCCCGATTTCTGTTCTTTCTGGGCCTGATCAGCCTTTCGCTTGCCATCATCAACCTGCTGCCGATTCCGATCCTGGATGGTGGCCACCTGATGTATTACCTTGTGGAGCTGGTCAAGGGGTCTCCCGTGTCCGAAAGAACGCAGGTTGTGGGCCAGTATCTCGGCATGCTCATGGTCGTGGGACTCATGGGCCTGGCGATATTTAACGATCTGTTACGCGTTTTCTCATAAACTGCAGCACGCCCTGAGCACAGGATCATGCTGAAACACCCAACCGGAACGCACCCGACATGAAACGAATCTGCCTGCTGCTGATGCTGCTCGCCGTCACCGGCCTCGCGTCAGCCGAGACATTCCGCATCAGCGACATCCGGGTCGACGGGCTGCTTCGGCTTTCCGAAGGCAACGTCTTCAGCTACGTGCCGATCGAAGTCGACGACACGATGACGCCCACCCTGGCGCGCAGCACCATCCGCGATCTGTGGGAAACCGGATTCTTCAACGACGTCAGCCTCTCACGCGAGGGCAACGTGCTGGTCATCACGGTCGAGGAGCGCCCGGCCATCTCGTCTGTCAGCATCACCGGCAACAAGCAGATCAAGAACGAGGATCTGATGCCGGCCCTGGCCAATATCGGCATTGCCGAAGGCGAGATCTTCAACAAGCTCGAGCTCAGCCGCGTGCGCCAGGAAATGATCCGGCAATACTACAGCCGCGGCTACTACGCCGTGGAGGTCGAGGCCAACGTCGATGAGCTCTCGCGCAACCGGGTCGATCTGAGCATCGAGGTCGAAGAAGGCTCGCAGGCGCGTATCCGCCATATCAATATCGTCGGCAACGAAACCTATACCGAAAAGGAGCTCCGCGACGACTTCGAGTCCGACAGCAAACTCGGCCTGTTCTTCTGGCGCGGCGCCAACAAGTACACGCGGGAAAAGCTCTCCGGCGACCTCGAGACCTTGCGCTCGTATTACCTCGACCGCGGCTATCTCGACTTTTCGATCGAATCCACCCAGGTCTCGATCAGCCCGGACAAGGAGGACATTTTCGTCACCGCCAATATCCGTGAAGGCGAGGTCTACACGATCAGTGACGTTGTTCTGACCGGCGAGATGATCCTGCCCGAGCCGACCATGCGCAGACTGGTCGTGATCGAATCCGGCGACATGTTTTCGCGCAAGCGCGTCGAGCAGAGCATCGAAAACATCACCAGCGTACTGTCCAACATCGGCTACGCCTTCGCCAACGTCAACCCGGTGCCGAGGGTCAACCGCGACACCCTGGAAACCGAGCTCAACTTCTTTGTCGACCCGGGCAAGCGGGTTTACGTGCGCCGCATCGAGTTTCAGGGCAACACCCAGACCAAGGACGAGGTGCTGCGCCGCGAAATGCGTCAGTTCGAAGGCGCCTGGTTCTCCCAGGCGGCCATCGACCGATCCAAGCTCCGCCTGCAACGGCTGGGCTATATCGACAATGTCAACGTCGAAACACCGGCCGTCGAAGGCACCGACGACCAGGTCGACGTCATCATCAGCGTCGAGGAGCAGCCTTCGGGCAGTTTCCAGATCGGCTTCGGGTACTCACAGATTCAGGGCCTGATCACCTCGATCTCGGTGCAGCAGAACAACTTCCTCGGCTCGGGCCGGCGGTTGGGCTTTTCGGTCAGCCGCAGCAGCATCTACACCCAGGCCGCCGTCAACTACACCAACCCCTACTACACCGACGACGGGGTCTCGCGCGGATTTTATGCCCAGTACACCGAGTTTGATCAGGGTCGGGCCAACATCTCGTCATTCTCCACCAGTCAGGCGGCCGCCGGGGTCAACCTGGGCTACCCGATCTCGGAAGTCGACTACCTTCGCTTCGGCATGGGCGTGCAGCAGGTCGACATCAACATGCGCGGCGGAGCCTGCCTGATCGATCCTGACGCCGATCCGGATGACCCGGACAATTTCCGCTACTGCATTCCGGCCGAGCGGCCACTGGCAATCACGCTGGACAAGAACCTCGACGGTGAGCTGTCCTCCAGCGAGCGCCGCGTGACCACCTACCGCATGAGCGGCACCTGGTCCAGAGACAGCCGCAACCACTACCTCAACCCGACCCACGGTTCGCTGCACCGCCTGGGCGGTGAAGTGGCCCTGCCCGGAAGCACGCGGGAGTTCTACCGCGCCAACTATCGCTTCCGCAAGTACTGGCCCATCGGCAGCAGCGGCATGGCATTCAGCGTCAAGGGCGACCTGGCCTATGGTGATTCCTACGACAACTACGACCGCGACCTGGGCATCGAACCGGTCGAGCCGGAGCTGAAGGAAAACCTGCGCCGCAGCTGCCAGCTCGACGAGGTGGTCACCTACGACGCCGGCCTGCCCTTCTACGAGCACTTCTACGGCGGCGGCGTGTCCGACATTCGCGGCTTTGACGACAACTCGCTGGGCCCCAAGGATTCGTTCTGTCGCTCAGTCGGCGGTGACTTCAAGGTCATCGGCGGTGTCGAGCTGGCCTTCCCCCTGCCCAACATCCAGGCCAGCGGCACTCGCCTGGCCTGGTTTGTCGACGTCGGCAACGTCTACCGCGACTTCGACAGCTTCGAAACCGACCTGCTGCGGGCCTCCACTGGCCTGTCCCTGACCTGGCAAGCGCCGGTCGGGCCGATTATCATCAACGTAGCCACACCTCTGAAGAAGCGCGATGGAGACCGAACCCAGGTCATACAGTTCTCCTTTGGCAACACCTTCTAGCCTTGAGCGGGCATGAAACGGGCGGGAGTATTCAAGGCCATCACCGGACCGCGCGTTCGGCTGTTCGTGCTCGCGGCAGCGGTACTGGTATCTGCCGCTGCCCTCGGGCAGGATTTGCGCATCGGCTACGTCGACATGAAAAGGCTGTTTGAATTTGCGCCCCAGGTCGTCGACGCGCGCGAAGGTCTCGACCGCGAGTTCAGCCCCCGCAACGAGTCGCTGCTGGCCGATGAGGCCCGCCTCGAACGGCTGGAAGCCGAGCTCGCCGAAGCCGTGGATCTGCGCTCGGAAGAGCGTTTTGAAAAAGAGCGTGAAATCCGCAACCTGCAGCGCTCCATCGAGCGGCGACGCGAGGACCTGGCAGAGGAGCTGCGCTTTCGCACCAACGCCGAAAAAAAGGCGCTCGAGGAAACCATCGAGGTTGCCGTGCGGCAAGTGGCAGAAGCGGGCGATTTCGACCTGATCCTGACCAGCCCGGTGGCCTACGCCTCCAACCGCATCGACGTGACCGAGCGCATCCTGCGCTGGCTCGAAGAGGACTTCCAGAGCCAGCAGCCACAACAACACAGCCAGTAACACTCATCCGGAAGCGCGTATGCACACCACCACGCTCAAGGCCCTGGCCGACCGCTTTGACCTGCGGCTTCGCGGCGACCCCGACCATCGCGTGAGCTCGCTCGCCACGCTGGCGCACGCCGGGCCGGAAAACGTCAGCTTTCTGGCCAACCCGGCCTATACCGCGCAGCTGGCCGACTGTCGCGCCGGTGCGGTCATCATCGCCGAGCCGCTGGCCGGGCGGTGGCAGGGCAATGCCTTGATCAGCGACAACGTCTACGCCAGCTGGGCGCGCGTCGGCAGCTTTCTGCATCCACAGAAAGCCGCCCGCGCCGGCATCGACGCCATGGCCGCGGTTGACCCCGGGGCTCAGGTCGACGCAACGGCCAGCATCGGACCCCATGCCAGCATCGCTGCCGGCGCCCGAATCGAGCGCGATGCCGTGATCGGGCCGGGCTGCGTCGTCGGCGAAGGCGCCGTCGTCGGCGAGAGTACTCGCCTTGTCGCGCGCGTTTATCTGGGGCCCGACTGCCGCCTGGGCCGGCGCGTGCTGGTGCACCCGGGCGCGGTGATCGGCGCCGACGGCTTTGGCCTGGCCATGGAGGCCGGCGAGTGGATCAAGGTGCCGCAGCTGGGCGCGGTCGTGGTCGGCGACGACTGTGAGATCGGCGCCAATACCACCATCGATCGGGGCGCGATCGAAAACACCGAGCTGGCCGAAGACGTGCGTCTGGATAACCAGGTCCAGATCGCCCACAATGTGCGCATTGGCGCGCATACCGCCATTGCCGGCTGCGTGGGCATTGCCGGATCGACCACGATCGGACGCTATTGCATGGTTGCCGGCGCCTGCGGCATCGGCGGGCATCTGAGCATCTGTGATCAGGTGGTGGTGACCGCAATGAGCACGGTGCTCGAATCGATCACCGAGCCCGGAGAATACGGCTCCGGCATCCCGGCCCGGCCCCACGCGCGCTGGAAACGAACCCTGGTCCGGCTGGGGCAGCTTGACGACTGGGTGCGTCGCCTGCGCCGGCTGGAGCGTAATTCATCCTGAACAATCATTTCCGAACGACAAAGCCATCAAACAATGAATGACTCCCCGCAGGTAGACATCGAGAAAATTCTTGAACTGTTGCCCCACCGCTACCCTTTCTTGCTGGTCGATCGGGTGCTGGAATACACGCTCGACAAACCGCCGCGCATCCGGGCACTGAAGAATGTCAGCATCAACGAACCCTTCTTTCAGGGTCACTTTCCGGGGCACCCGGTCATGCCCGGCGTGCTGCTGCTCGAGGCCATGGCTCAGGCCGCCGGCTGCCTGGCGCATCTGGCGCGCGCGGCGACCGGCGGTGACAACCGGCTCTACTATCTGGTCAAGATCGACAAGGCCCGATTCACCCGGGTTGTCGTGCCCGGCGATCAGCTGATCTTCGAGGTTACCGAAAAACGGCTGATGCGCAATATGGGCATCTATGAAGCCACCACGCTGGTGGACGACAAGCCGGTCGCCAGCGCCGAGCTCCTGTGCGCCGCACGTCCCGACCCGACGCCATGATCCACCGCACCGCCATCATCGAAGAAGGCGCGCAGATCGGCAGCGATGTCGCCATTGGCGCCTACAGCGTCATCGGGCCACAGGCCGTCATCGGCGACGGCTGCTGGATCGGGCCGCATGTTGTCATCGGCGGGCGCACCAGCATCGGCAGCAACTGCCGCATCTACCAGTTTGCGTCCATCGGTGAAGCTCCACAGGACAAGAAATACGACGGCGAAGACACCGCCGTGGAGATCGGCCGTGACAACACCATACGCGAGTATGTGACCATCAACCGCGGCACCTCCGACGACGTTGGCGTGACCCGCATCGGCGACGACAACTGGCTGATGGCCTACTGCCACATCGCCCACGACTGCCAGGTGGGCTCGCACACCACCTTTGCCAATGGCGCCACCCTGGCCGGCCACGTGATCGTTGGTGACTGGGTGATCTTCGCCGGCTACTCCGGCGCCCATCAGTTCTGCCGTATCGGCGCGCACGCTTTTCTGGGCATGTACGGCGGCGTCAACCTGGACGTTCCTGCCTACGTGATGGTTTCCGGGCAGCCGCCGCGACCGCGGGGCATCAACGCCGAAGGGCTCAAGCGCCGCGGCTACAACAGCGCGCAGATTCGCAACATTCGCGAGGCCTACCGCCTGATCTACCGCAAGGGCCTGCCGCGCGAAGAGGCCGTCAACGAACTGCGCGCACGCGCGGGCGAGCAGCCCGAGCTGGAGCTGATGATCGCGTCGATCGAAAGCAGCCAGCGCGGCTTGCTGCGCTGAAACTGCCAGCATGAACGACCGCCCTCCGCGGATCGTGCTGGTCGCCGGCGAAGCCTCCGGAGACACTCTGGGAACCAGCCTCGCCCGACACCTGCGCGAGCAGCGGCCCGATATCGAGCTGGCCGGCGTGACCGGCGAGGGCATGCGCGCCGCAGGCGTCGACACCTGGTTCGATCTCGACGAGCTCAACGTCATGGGCCTGACCGAGGTGCTGCGCCACCTGCCGCGGCTGTTCCGCTTCCGCCGCACGCTCAGACACCGGATCCTGGCCTGGCAGCCGGACGCGTTCGTCGGCATCGATGCTCCGGACTTCAACCAGGGCCTCGCGCGCCAGCTCAAGCGCCGCGGGCAGCGCACGGTGCATTACGTGGCCCCGACCGTCTGGGCCTGGCGCCCCGGCCGAGCCGCCTCGGTGGCGCGCGCCACCGATCTGCTGCTGACACTGTTTCCCTTCGAGCCCGCGCTGTTTCGTGCCCACGGCCTCAATAGCTGTTTCGTCGGCCACCCGCTGGCCGACGACATTGCAGCCTCGCCGCTGCTGTTGCAGCGCCAGCAGCGCGCCGACCGGCAACGCGGCGCTCACATTGCCCTGCTTCCCGGCAGCCGGCGCGGCGAGATCGAAAACCATGCCCGCCTGCTGGCGGAGACCGCCCTGTGGCTGCGACAACAGCGCCCGGACCTGAAGCTGACCATGCTGCTGGCGCGCGCGGCTCAGCGCGATCAGGTGCAGGCGCTCGCCGGGCCGGAGCTGGCCAGGGCCGGGGTGCAGCTGGTCTGCGAGCGCACGCGTGCCGGCCTGGCCGCGGCCGACGCCGCGATATCGGCTTCGGGCACGGCCACGCTTGAAGCCTTTCTGCTCGAATGTCCGCTGGTGGCTTATTACCGCCTGGCAGCGCCCACCTACTGGCTGCTGCGCGGTCTGCGCCTGGTACGCTCGCAGTTCATCGCCCTGCCCAATATTCTCCAGGGATGCGCCCTGGTGCCGGAGTTCGTGCAGGCACAGGCACGCCCCGAGGCGCTGGGTCGCGAAGCGCTGGCCTGGATCGACGATCCGGCCCGCCTCGATGCCTATCGACAGGCCGCCGCCGGCTGCCGCAACGAACTTGCCGCCGGTGCCGGTGAGAACGCCGCTCGTGCCCTGCTGGAGTTGATTGACCATGATCGGCGCTGATATCTGCAGCGGACCGATTGCCGGCGTCGACGAAGCCGGCCGCGGCCCCCTGGCCGGCCCGGTTGTGGCCGCCGCGGTGGTTCTGGAGCGCCGACGGCCCATCAATGGCCTGGCCGACTCCAAGCAACTCAGCCCCCGGCGGCGCGAGGCGCTGGCCGAGATCATCCGCGAGCGGGCGCTGAGCTGGGGGCTGGGCGTGGTCGAGCCGGCTGAAATCGATCGGGTGAATATCCTCCAGGCCACTTTTCTGGCCATGCGCCAGGCGCTCGACGCGCTCGCGCTTGAGCCCGTGCTGGTGCGAGTCGACGGCAACCGCGCCCCGCCGCTGCCCTGGCCTGCCCAGGCCGTGATCGGCGGCGACCGCATCGATCGCGCCATTTCTGCGGCCAGCATCCTGGCCAAGGTGCACCGGGATGAACTGATGCTCGCCGTGCATGCGCGCTGGCCCCAGTATGGTTTCGACCGCCACAAGGGCTACCCCACGGCGGCGCATCTGGCCGCGCTGGAACAACACGGCCCCTGCCCCATCCACCGAACCAGCTTTCGCCCGGTGCGCCAGACCAGCCTGTTCTGAACCCGGCGCGGCAACACGCTTCAGCCGGTGGTGAAACCCGCAGGCACGTTCGCGGGCGCTGCGGTCCGCACCAGTTCGTCGACGCGCGCCGCCGGTGGGCCATGGGCAAGCCAGGCCTCGAGCTCTTCGAGCGCCGAAACCGGACCGGCAGCAACAACTTCCACGCGGCCGTCGGGCAGATTCACGGCATGTCCGGACAGACCCAGCGGTTCGGCCTGCCGGCGCGTCGATGCGCGAAATGAGACGCCCTGAACGCGTCCGCTCACCAGCCACTTTCGTGTTTCAGTCATGAATACCCATCCTCTGCGTTATCATTTTGTCGTGCACCCGCTGGCCGCCCCGGCCACCGTCAGCACCCGCAAGTGCCGCTGCCGAAAGCCTGGAAGGCTTCATGAAGCATCTTCCGGCTGGAACTTGAGCAGCGCCTTGATCGACCGATTCAGGGCCGGAGCACCGACCACGTCGATCGACTCCAGGCAGTTGACCAGCGCGCGATCCCAGTGACTGTCGATCGGAATCGACTGCAGCTCGCCAATCGGCAGTATGAACGGCCCGGCGCGGTAGAGCTGTGCCAGGGTGACATCTTCCAGATCGGTCGACAGCAGCCAGTCGCCACTGTCGTCGGGATGGATGAAGCCAGCGCGGTGGAACCAGTCGAGGATGCGCCCGATCTGCGCGTCTCCGGCGGCACGCTCGCGCGCCAGCAAATCGGCCTGCGACAGAACACGCCCCTGTCGTTGCGCATGCCAGAAGTGACCCAGCAGCCGCAGCGCCAGCACCAGCTCGTGGCGGCTCGACCAGTGCCATTCGCTGCTGCGGTAGTTGAAGGTGGTCAGCGCGGCAGCCACGCTGGCGCCCAGAAGCACCACCACCCAGGAGACGTAGATCCAGACCAGAAAGATCGGCACCGCAGCGAGCGCACCGTAAAGCTTTTCATAGGTTGGAAAGTGCGTCAAATAGAGCACGAAGCCGTGCTTGGCCAGCTCGAACAACAGCGCCGACAAAAAGGCGCCGGCCAGCGCGTGGCGCAGCAACACCCGACGGTGGGGCACCACCATGAAGACGAGCGTAAAGCCGATCAGCGCGACCAGAAACGGCGCGAGGTTGAGAAACAGCGCCTGCATGGCGCTGCGGACCGCTTCAGGTGCAAGCGCGGGCACGGCGGCCAGATAGGAGGTCAGCACCAGCGAAGCCCCCATCAGCAGCGGGCCGAGGGTCAGCACCGACCAGTAGGTGAGCAGCCTGCCGATGATGCCGCGCGGCCTGGGCACCCGCCAGATGCGGTTGAGGCTGCGCTCGATGGTGGACATCAGCAGCAGGGCGGTCACGATGAGAAACAGGGTGCCGGCGCCGGTCAGCTCGGCTGTGCGCTCCACGAACTGATTGAGATGTTCCTGTACCGCGTCACCGGCCGCCGGCACAAAGTTGGTGAAGACATAGCTCTCGACCTCATTGGCCCACTGGTCAAACACCGGGAAAGCAGAAATCACGCCCAGCATGACCGCCATCAGCGGCACCACAGCCAGCAAGCTGGTGTAACTCAGGGCGGCGGCCGCCTCGAGCGAGCGATCGTCGCGAAAATGTCGCCACAAGTGAGCGCCGAACGCGCGCAGCCAGCCGCTGTCGATCAGGCTGGCAGGCCAGCCGCGGGATGTCTGCGTTGACACCCCGGACTGAACGGGTACGCTACCCTTCCCTTCGTGTCGAGACTTGGATGAATTCATGTCCACCAGGATCTATCACAATCCACGTTGTTCCAAGAGCCGCCAGGCACTGGCGCTGATTCGCGATCACGGCATCGAGCCCCGGATCATCGAGTATCTTGAGCAGACGCCCTCGCCGGATGAGCTCAAGCGTATCACTCAACAGCTGGGCGTCCCGATCCGCGAGATCATGCGCAGCGGCGAGCCGGAATACAAGCAGCTGGGGCTGGACGACGAGGCACTCGACGATGCCGCGCTGATCGCAGCGATCTGCTCGCACCCGCGGCTGTTGCAGCGACCGATCGTGGTGCATGGCGAGCAAGCGCGCCTGGGCCGTCCACCCGAAGCCATCGAAGAGATTCTGCCGTGACCGAGATTCTGGTGCTTTTTCATTCCGTACACGGCAACACGCACAACATGGCGCGCGAGATCGCGCGCGGTGTGGAGTCGGTCGACGGCTGCCAGGCCCGCCTGCGTACCGTGCCGCCAGTGGCAACCGCCGACGCGCCGGCACGCGAAATCCACGCCAGCGGGCCGGCGTTCGTCAGCCGTGAAGACCTGGCCGAATGCCATGGCCTGGCGCTGGGCAGCCCGACGCGCTTTGGCAACATGGCCGCAGCCCTGAAGTACTTTCTCGACGGCACCGCCGGCGAATGGTTCTCGGGCACGCTGGTCGGCAAGCCCGCCGGCGTGTTCACCTCGACGGCCACCATGCACGGCGGCCAGGAGGCCACGCTGCTGAGCATGATGGTGCCGCTGCTGCACCACGGCATGATGGTTCTGGGCCTGCCCTACACGCTGCCGGAGCTCACGCATACCCGAAGCGGCGGTACGCCCTACGGACCCAGCCACGTGGCCGGTGTTGATTCCGACCTTGATCTGGACGACGACGAGCGCCGCCTGTGCCGGGCGCTGGGCCGCCGGCTGGCCGAAGTGGCCACCCGGCTAGGAGCGCACAGTTGATCGGGCCGGGCACCTGTCGCTGGAGCCTGGTCGGGCTGATCGTGCTGCAGCCAATCTGGTTCGGCTGGCTGGCGCCACCGCAGCTGCTGCCACCCTGGGTCGCCATCGTGGCGCTGGGGTTGCCGCTACTGCTGGCGCTGCCGTTTGTATGGCGCGCAAACAAGACCGGGCTGGTGGTCACTGGCTGTCTGCTGCTGGTGCATTTCTGCCTGGCCGTGGCCGAAGCCTGGGCCAGCCCGGCAGCAAGAATTCCGGCCGTTGCCCAGGTGCTGCTGGTCGGGGTCTACTTCACGGCGATGTCGGCGCTGCGCTTCGGGCGCAAGCGAAACACGTCGAAGCCCTGAGGGCTCATGGCGCCATCCGGCGCTGAAGCTCGGCCAGCCGCTCCAGGCTGTAGTCAATCTCCGGCGCGCGCTGCCCGCGTTCACGCAGGGCTTCGGGCAGCGCCATCCAGGCATCGCGCAGGGCCTGAGCACGTTCTTGCCCCAGCTGCGGCATGTCGCTGGCCACCACGCCGGCGTCGCGCATCAGGCGTACCCGGTCACGGGTCATCAGACCGGACTCGCCGGCCAGCATGGCGCGAACCGGCGCATGCTGTCGGATGACTCGGGGATAGTGCAGCTCCAGCACGCGCCGCAGCAGCGCCGCTGAATCGGCAGCCCGCGCCATCGCCTGAACCAGCGGGTTCTCGTCGCCGCTGCGCGGCGGGTTGATCAGCGGTGCCAACAGTTGGCGCTCACGCTGCGCGACCAGGTGAGCCAGGTGCGCTCGGACTGCGACCTGCATCTCGGCCGGATCAACCTTCTCGATGTGCTCCACACCGCGCCCGGTGACAAACCAGTCACGCCACTCGGCGCCACGGTCCCAGTTGGCCTGCATCTGCGCCTCCGGCGTGGTCGGCGCGCTCACGAAATAGGTCAGGCGATTGGGCACCAGGCCGGTATGCCCCTGCGCCAGGCTGCTGGCCACCGAGCGGCCGATCTGATCAATGGGGCAATTCTGCGCCAGCGTGGCCTCGTCGCTGGCGGCAAACAGGTAGTGCCGCGTTTCACTGTCGGTCAGACGATAACGAAACACCGTGCTGACCTCGTTGTTGCCGCGAAAGGTACCGACCAGATCGAAGCCGAGCTTGCCGTGGTAGTTGGCAATGCCGCTGGCTTGCCCGGGCGCCGGCGCCATGCTGCGCTCCACCCAGCGTACCCGATCGTAGCAAAGGCCCAGCTCGCCCATGCCAACCTGATCAGCCAGCAGGTAGCTGTTGGGAAACTGCCCGAGCAGCGCGCGGGAAACGGGCAGCTGTATGCGGGCCCCACAGGTGTTGGCTCCGGGGCAGGGGCCGATGAAAAGATCCTGCGGCTGATAGGCGGTCACCTGATCGGCCAGGCCATCGAGTTCAATATCGGCACCCGGCCGGGTATGGCTTTCGTAAAATGCCGCGCGCGCCTGCTCCAGCAGCCCGGCGACCTCATCCAGCGCCGTGGCGTGGCGTGCCAGCAGGCGCTCGACCGGATCACGCCGGCTGTCGCCGCGACCGGTCAGGCAGTCAAGCCACTCGATCCGCTCGGCTGTCTGCGACTGCATCTGCCCCATCAGCCGGTCGATCGTGTCGCGCCAGCCACTACCGCTGAAAAACACCGGGCGCTGCGACACCCAGCGCACCAGATGATCGGCCAGAAGCGACCACTCCAGAGCGTTGGCCCAGCGCGGTGTCGGGCACTGCGCCGACAAAAGCCAGTTGAGGTGACCGTCCAGATAGGCTGCCCGCTGCCAGCTCATCAGGCCCAGCTCACGACGCAGGAACTCCGTTGCAAAGGGGCCCTGGCCACCGCCGACGAGCTCCTCGCTGTCGAGCTGAGCGGTCATCACTGCGGCGAGATTGCGAACACAGCGCGCAAAACGGTCACGCGGCAGGGGGCCGACAAGAAGAGGGTCGGGACGGCAATCGGCCAGCGTGCGCCGGACCGGCTCACGCACCGGCTGATCGAGATAAAAAGCAAGGTCCGGAACGAACAGGGCCAGCCGGGCATAGGCATCGCCAAGCTCGTCCAGGGCGGGCGCGGCGGCGCGCTCGTCAACGGCCACGAGATGGTTGGCCGCATCCGTCAGCAGCGCCAGCACGACCGGCAGGTCGATATCGACCCGCCGGAGCGCAGCATTCTGCTCCTCGGCGATCTGCCCCAGCCACTGCAACCAGGCGTCGCTGCGGTCTTCCAGTGCTACCTGAAACTGGGTCAAGCGCGCCAGCGCCTCGAAGGTCAGCCAGACCGCATCCAGCGGCTGACCCGTCTCCCAGGCCCGGCGGGCCTGCCCAAGCAGCATGGCATCGCGAAGCCGGGCGCGCGCCGGAGCCGAGTCAGCCAGCGACAGGCGGCGCGACAGCCCGGCCTGCTCGCGGGCGTAGGCGACCATGCCCTCGTCTTGTTGGCGCGTCAGGCCCGCGTCCAGATCCGACCAGAATGCGGCAACCGATGCCTGCCCCTGTTCGCCCAGGCTGGCGGCTACCGCGCGCCAGATGCGCGGCGACTGATAGGCTGCCGCCACCTGCATGCGCGCCAGCTCGCCGACCGCCTGCTCTCTGTCCAGCAGCTCGCCGGCAGCCGCAGGATCGGGCTCCGGGAACTCGCGTTCCGGCTCGGCAGGGCTGCTCTCGCGTTCCTGGGCCAGCCAGGCCAGCAGGCCGTCCGCCAGCGAAACCCGAACCGGCCCGGCCGGGGTCAGCGCCCGCTCGAACCGCAGTGCGAGTGCCTCCACGGTCTGCTGCCAGTCGTCCGCCTCGCCGCCGCGTGCCAGCCAGACGGCCGCTGCCATGGTTCGATTGCGAGCGCGATCAGCCGTGGCCGGATGCCAGTGCAGGGCAAGCACCTCGTCGGCCACAGTCTGCGCCTGCAGCGGCTGGGTCAGGGCCGCCAGCATCCACAGCAGGCAAGCGCTCCTCAGGGCGGTTCTCATGGCCGCTATACTACTCGAATGCCCGTGCATTCCGGGCTTGTCTGCACTCACCCGAAAGACCATTCAGGAACCCGCTTTGAACAAGCTCAACATCCTCACCACCGGCGGCACGATCGACAAGATCTATTACGACGACAAGTCCGACTATCAGATCGGCGAGCCGGAGATCGGACGCATTCTGGAAGCCATGAACGTGGCCTTCGACTGGGAAATTCGCGCCCTGATGCGCAAGGACTCCCTGAACATGGGTGAGCCGGAACGCAGCCTCGTTCGCCAGGCCGTGATGACCAGCGACGACCGCCACTTTCTGATCACCCACGGCACCGACACCATGGTCGAGACCGCAGCCGCGCTGGAAGACACGGGCGAGCGCGTGATCGTGATGACCGGCGCACTCAACCCGGCGCGTTTCATCGACTCCGACGCCATGTTCAACATCGGCTGCGCCGTCGGCGCTGTACAGGCGCTGCCGCCGGGCGTCTGGATTGCCATGAACGGCCGCATCTGGGACCCGAAGAAAGTGCGCAAGAATCGCTCGGAAAACCGTTTCGAAGCAGTGGAGTGAAGACGCCGGCGCCGGCCTTTGTAGGAGCGATCTCCGGATCGCGATACGGCGTTGACAGGAACCGCCGGGCCCGGCAGCCTTCTCACGGTTTCATACCCGCTGTTCACCCTCGCAGCCGAGTTTTCCCATGCGGGCTTCGACACGTCAAAGGCGTTCCGCCCGGCTTGCGTCGCAAGCTCTTTGGGCGGGTCGCGTGGTGCCCAGGATCGTTTCCGAAAGTGGCCATGGGATAGATCGTGGGCTTGTGCTCGGGAGGCTACACCGCGCGCGTTGCGCGCGCTTGCTGTGGGGAACGGGGGCGATAGAGATGGAAGTCTGCCCCAGATCGTCGGGAGGCCAATTCCGAAGCCCGGAATCCAGACGCCATCCCAGCGCTACCCGAAGCCAATGATCGAAGCCGAGCCGCCCGGGTGCCGGCTCCGCCCCATTGCGGCAAGGCCACCGGATCCTTCGACGGAATGCTCGCGAAGGCACCGCCGCGAAGGGGCCAGCCCGCACAGTACGCGAGTCCTGAAACAATCAAGCGTGGGACTTTGAAGTTGAGGAGCAATTTTTGGTTACTTTTTTTGCTCTGGAAAAAAGTGACCCGCCATCAGCCTGCGCAGCAGGCGGGCGGAACGCCTTTGACTTTGACTTTGATTTAAACGTGCCGAAGCCGGGCCGGCATCGCGACCGGCCGGTCGCGATGCCTGGATCAAGACCTCAGATGCGCACCTTGCCCTGCCGAACGAACGGCGGCTTGACGACCCGGGCGGAGAGCTTGCGGCCGCGCAGCTCGATATCGACTTCGTCGAATTCGCCGGCAGGGATGCGCGCAAGCGCGATCGGGCACTGGGTCGACGGCCCGAACACGCCGCTGGTTACTTCCCCCTCGCCGGCCGGGGTGTGCACCACCGCGCCGTTGCGCGGAATGCCACCGCGACCGAGCACCAGGCCGACCAGCTGCCGCAGCTCGCCCGCTTTCTTCTGTTCTTCAAGTGCCTGGCGACCGATGAAGTCGCGATCCTGGGGTTCGAAAGCCACGGTCCAGGCCAGGTTCGACTCCAGCGGAGTCGTGTGGATGTCCATGTCCTGTCCGTAAAGGTTGAGGCCGGCCTCCAGACGCAGGCTGTCGCGTGCGCCGAGGCCGCAGGGTCGGATTCCGGCCTTTGCCAGGGCCTGCCAGAAGCCCGGCGCTTCTCCGGCCGGCAGCAGAACTTCGAATCCGTCCTCGCCGGTGTAGCCGGTGCGGGAGATGAAGTAATCGCCGTGGCTGGTGGCGCGGAAAGGCTTGATCTGTCCGGCGTCGGGGGCGCTCAGCAGCTCGATGACCTGATCGCGGGCCTCGGGCCCCTGTACGGCGATGATCGCCAGGTCATCGCGCTCGACGATCTCGACGTCAAAGTCGGCGGCCACGCGGTGCATCCAGGCGAGATCATCTTCGCGTCTGGCCGCGTTGAGCACGCTGCGGAAAAGCTCATCATCGAGCCAGTAGGTCAGAAGGTCGTCAATCACGCCGCCGTCTTCATTGAGCATGCACGCATACAGCGCCTGGCCCTTTTCTCCCAGGCGGGCCAGATCATTGGCCAGCAGACGTCGCAGAAAATCACGCGCTCCGCGGCCCTGAATGTCAACGACGGTCATGTGGGACACATCGAACATGCCGGCCGACTCGCGCACGGCCTTGTGTTCTTCCATCTGTGAACCGTAGTGAATGGGCAGTTCCCATCCGGCGAAATCGACCATCTTGCCGCCGGCTTCCAGATGCTCGGCGTGAAGCGGAGTTTTCAAGCTCATGTTCTCAATCGTGCCTCTTGTCGTGTCAATCCGTGTCAATCCCCTTTACCCCGCAGGGTGGGCGGATCATTATATCGCGCGCGTTCGGCCCGACCGGATCAGCACCGCGACCGGAATGGCGCCGAGCACCACCAGCAGCAGCGCCGGCAGGGCGGCCAGCTGCCACTGGCCCTCAGCGGTCAGCTCGTAGATGCGCACCGCCAGGGTTTCCCAGCCGAAGGGCCGCAGCATCAGGGTAGCCGGCATTTCCTTGGCCACCTCAACCAGGGCGAGCAGAAAGGCGGTCACCAGACCCGGCCACAGCAAGGGCATGTTGACCCGCCAGATGCGATACCAGCGCGGTACGCCCAGGCTGCGCGCCACCTCGACATAGCGCGGTCGAATACGCCCGGCGACGCTGTCGAGCGGCCCCCAGGCCACCCGCAGAAAGCGGATCAGATAGGCCAGAACCAGTGCGGTCATGCCGCCGGCCAAAGCGGTACCGGCCAGGCGGTCGAACTTCAGGAAAGCCAGCATGATGGCTACCGCCAGCACGGTACCCGGAATGGCGTAGCCGAGGGCAGCGACCTCGCCGAGCAGCTGCTGTCGACGCGAAGCGCGATAGGTTGCCGCCAGCAGCACCAATCCGCCGGAGACCACGGCCAGGGCCCCGGCCAGGCCCAGCACCATGGTGTTGGCTACCGCCTGTACCAGCCGGCCATCGAACAGCTCGCCAAGCTGCGGCCAGGCCCAGACCAGCAGCTGAATCAACGGCAGCACCACGGCAACCAGCAGGACCGCCAGCTGCAGCGCGGTTGCCAGCCAGGCACGAGCGCCGTGCAGGCGAATGCGGTGCCCGGTCGGGCGGCGCTCGGCCTGGCTGACGCGGCTGCTGCGACTGAGTCGCTCCACCCCGAGCAGCAGCAGAACAAACAGCATCAGAATGGAGGCCAGTTGAACCGCGGCCGTGAGATTGAACATGCCCAGCCAGGTTCGGTAGATCGCGGTGGTAAAGGTGTCGAATCCATAGATCGAGACCGCACCGAAGTCCGCCAGGGCCTCCATCAGCGCCAGCGCCAGGCCAGCAACGATGGCCGGGCGGGCCATCGGCAGGCTGATGCGCAAGAACGTGCGCAGCGGCCCCTGCCCCAGACTGCGCGAAGCCTCGAAGGCGCTCAACCCGCCACCGACAAAGGCCGCACGCGCGAGCAGGTAGACATAGGGGTAGAAGGCGAGAACCAGGATGAACAGCACGCCGACCGGCCGGCTGAGCAACTCCATCGGTGCCGGGGCGGCGCCGAACCCGTGGCGCCAAAGCGTCTGCACGGGGCCGGCGTAGTCAAGCATGCCCAGATAGATGAAGGCGAGCACGTAAGTGGGAAATGCCAGCGGCAGGACCAGCATCGGGTCGAGCACGCGCCGCAGCGGATACTCGCAGCAGGCCGAAAGCCACGCCAGGCTGACGCCAAGCACCAGAACGCCCAGCCCGACGACCACCATCATCAGTGCCGTGTGGCCAATCAGGCGCGGCAGCAGATATTCGGAAAGGTGCTCCCAGGTTTCGGGCTGCGGCTGAGCCCAACTGATCAGCAGCACCACCAGCGGGATGCCGACCAGCAACAGCAGCGGGCCGATCAGCCAGTGCCGATCGGCCCGCGGCCAGAGCCGTGACTGTTCAGCTTCAGCGGTAGCCGGCACGATCCATCAGGCGCACGGCCTGGGCCTGGCGTTTGCCGGCAATCTGCAGCGGGGTGTCGTCGGCGCGGAAGTCGCCCCACTCGCGGACAATGCCGCGCGGAGCCACCTCGGGGTTGACCGGAAATTCCAGATTGTTCTGCGCGAACTCGTTCTGGGCTTCGCTGGAGGCGAGCCACTCCAGCAGAGCCTGCGCCGCTTCCGGATGCGGCGCATGCCGGGTCACGCCAGCGCCGGAGATATTGACATGCGTGCCGGTGGTTGCCTGGTTGGCCCAGAACAGTTTGACCGGGTAGTCGGGGTTCTCGGCCAGCTTGCGGCCCAGGTAATAGCTGTTGACGATGCCGACATCACACTGGCCGGCCTCCATGGCCTCGATCAGGCGGGTGTCGGAGGAAAAAGGGCCGGTCGCCAGGTTGTCGACCCAGCCGCGCACGATGTCCTCGGTGCGCTCCTCGCCGTGGTGCTCGATGAGCATCGCCACCAGGGACTGGTTATACACCTTCTTGGAGGTGCGCAGGCACAGCCGGTCCGACCACTTTTCCGAGGCCAGCGCTTCGTAGGTCGACAGCTCGCTTTCAGCCACGCGGTCAGGATGATAGACAATGGTACGCGCACGCACCGACAGCCCGTACCAGCGGCCCTGATCGTCGCGCAGGGCGGCAGGCACGGCGCGGTTCAGCGCCTCGGATTGTACCGGCTGCAGCAGATCGCGCTCAGCGGCGTGCCACAGATTGCCCGCATCCACGGTCATGAACAGGTCGGCTACGGTCTTGTCTTCTTCGGCGTCCAGCCGTTCGATCAGAGCCGCTTCGCTGTCGTTGATGTACTCGATGTCGATGCCGGTTTCAGCGGCATAACGATCGAACAGCGGTTCGATCAGGTGCGGCTGGCGCGAGGTATAGACCACCAGCCGAGTCGGCTTGTCGGCTGCCGATTCGGTTGCCGCCTGCGATGGGGCGCGGTCGCTCGTCGGGGCGGTCGCATCAGCCGACGTCGCGTCCGTGGCGGCGGGATTTTCGGTCGGCGCGGAATCCGGGCTGCAGGCCGTCAGCAGGGCCAGCGCAATGGCAATCATCAAAAGACGCATGAGGTTTTCCAGTCACTGCAAAACAGGCAGATAATTCTACTGATAACGATTTGCATTTACAACGGACATCAGCTGCACAAGTCTACCGCCTTGCCTGCCGACATTGCTTGACGTGCATCAAATACGTCAGTCCGTGTCCCTGCCTTCCTGCAGCAGGCGCCGATCTTCACTGAACAGTTCCTCGAGTTGCTCACGGCTTCTGCGCTCGATGCGCGCCAGGCGCTCGTGGTCGCCGCGGTGCTCGATCTGCTCGCGCAGCGTGGCCTCGTCGTGCTCGGCGAAACGGTCCACATAGTGATCGGCGCGGCGCACGCCCATGGAACGCAGCGCCGTGCGCGCCATCGCCAGGCTCGACAGCCAGGTTTCACGAATCACCTCATCGACCCCCAGCGCCAGCAGCTCCATGGCGTGGTCGCGATTGCGCGCCCGCGCCAGAATCCTGAGCTCAGGAAAGTAGCGGCGCACCATGGCGGCGGTGCGAATCGAGCGTTCGGGATCGGAAATGGTCAGGATGAACAGGCGGGCCCGCCCGACGCCGGCAGCGCGCAATACCTCGAGGCGATTGGCGTCACCGTAGAAGATCTGATGGCCAAACTTGCGCACGAACTCCACGTGCGCCGGGTCGCTGTCGAGCGCGGTGAAGTGAATGCCCAGCATCGACAGGTTCCGCCCGACGATCTGACCCACGCGCCCGAAGCCGGCGATGATCACGCGCGGGCTGCCGTGATCATCAGGAATCGGGTCGGGCTCCGGTTCGGGCTCGGCGCGCGCCAGGCGCGGCTGCAGAAACCGCTCATTGGCCATGTAGAGCAACGGCGTAAGCGCCATCGAAATGCTGGCGACCACGATCAGCTGAGCGACCAGTTCCGGCGCCATCACGCCCTCGTCGACGGCCACGGCAAACAGGATGAAGGCGAACTCTCCGGCCTGCGGCAAGGCCATCGCCAAAGCCACGGTCGACGAGCGCTTCAGATGCGCCAGGCGGCCGACCAGCAGCAGCGCGACAAGCTTGATGGTCATGATCGCCACCACCAGCGCAAGGATCGTCAGCGGTGCAGCCATGACGCGGCCGAAGTCGATCGACATGCCCACGGCGATGAAGAACAACCCCAGCAGCAGGCCCTTGAAGGGATCGAGCGCGGCCTGAATTTCATGGCGGTACTCCGAATCAGCCAGCAGAACGCCGGCCAGGAAGGCACCCAGCGCCATGCTCAATCCCGCGTAGTCGGCCAGCACGGCGGTGCCAAGCACCACCAGCAGATCCATGGCTACGAACACCTCCGGCACCCCGGTGGCGGCAATGGCGCGCAGCAGCGGGCGCAGCAGAAAGCGACCGGCGAGAATCAGCGCTGCAATCAGCGCCGCAGCGCGCACGATGCCGACGGCAATTGACCAGCCCGAATGCAGATCATCACTGCCGCCGGCAAGCAGCGGCAGAATGGCCAGCAAGGGGATGACGGCAATGTCCTGCAGCAGCAGAATGCCGAACGCCTGGCGACCATGCGCGGCGCCGAGCTGCTTGCGTTCGGCCAGAATCTGCACGCCCATGGCCGTCGATGACAGCGACAGCACAATGGCAATCAGCAGCCCGACACCAGCGCTGGCGGCCCACCAGGCGGCCAGCGGCCACAGCAGCAGCGTAGTAATCAGCATCTGCATCGAGCCGACGTAGAAAACCACGCGTCGGAGCACCCACAGACGCGAGGGCTTCAGCTCCAGGCCGATGAGAAACAGCAGCAGAATGATGCCGAATTCGGAAAAGTGCAGGATGGTGTCGACATCATCGATCAAGGCCAGTCCCCACGGCCCGATGATCACTCCGGCGACGAGAAAGCCGAGCACGGCCCCCAGACCGGCAAAGCGCGCCAGCGGCACCATGACCACCGCGGCGATCAGAAAGATGATGATTTCGGCCAGCAGGCTCATGCCGGCCGTCTCTGTGTCAACCGATTACGAGTCGGAAGGTCGCGATCAGGCCAGGTAGCGCGAGAACACATGCTCGCCATCATAGCGCGCACCATCGCCCAGCGCCGCATGAATGCGCAGCAGCTGGTTGTACTTGGCAACCCGGTCGGAGCGGCACAGCGAGCCGGTCTTGATCTGGCCGGCATCGGTGGCCACCGCCAGGTCGGCGATGGTGACATCCTCGGTTTCGCCCGAGCGATGCGAGATGACGGTGCCGAAGCCGGCATTGCGCGCCATGGTGATGGCGTCGAGCGTTTCCGACAGCGTGCCGATCTGGTTGGGCTTGATCAGGATCGCGTTGCCGATATGCTCATCGATGCCGCGCTGCAGAATGCGCGTATTGGTCACGAACAGGTCATCACCCACCAGCTGTACCTTGCCGCCGATTCGCTGCGTCAGTTCGGCCCAGCCGCCCCAGTCTTCCTCGTCCATGCCGTCTTCGATGGAAAGCACCGGGTAGCGATCGGCCAGGCCGCCCAGATATTCCGCAAAACCCGCGCTGTCGAAAGCGCGGCCTTCAGCGTCGAGCACATACTGACCATCGCGATAGAACTCGCTGGAGGCCACGTCCAGGGCCAGATGAACGTCGTTGCCGGGCTCGTATCCGGCCTCGGCAATCGCCGTCATCAACAGCTCGAGCGCGGCCTCGTTGGAAGACAGGTCCGGCGCAAAGCCGCCTTCGTCGCCCACCGCGGTGTTGAGGCCGCGCTGGCGCAGGATGCTCTTGAGCGCGTGGAAAATTTCAGTGCCGGCCTGCAGCGCAGCGGGAAAATCCGGCAGGCCGGTGGGCATGATCATGAATTCCTGAATATCGACCCGGTTGTCGGCGTGCGCGCCACCGTTGAGAATGTTCATCATCGGCACCGGCAGGCTGGCCTGCTGACCGGAGGCAGCGAGCAGGTACTGCCACAGGGCAATGTCCTGCGCAGCTGCGGCGGCGTGCGCGGCCGCCAGCGAAACCCCCAGCAGGGCGTTGGCGCCCAGGCGCGATTTGTTGTCGGTGCCGTCGAGCTCGATGAGCCTGTTGTCGATACCGATCTGGTCGGTGACATCCATGCCCTTGACGGCCTCGGCGATCTCGCCGTTGACGCTGGCCACCGCTTGGCGCACGCCCTTGCCGCCGTAGCGCTCGCCGCCATCGCGCAGCTCCACGGCCTCGCGTGCCCCGGTCGAGGCGCCTGACGGCACCGCCGCGCGGCCCACATGGCCGCCCGCGGCGACCACCTCGGCCTCCAGCGTCGGATTGCCGCGCGAATCCAGAATTTCCAGTGCTCGAACTTGAGTGATTTTCATGGTGTATTGATTGGGTTTGTCAGATCAAAAAGCTTTCAGCACGAAGAACACGACGAGGGGCACGAAGCACCCGACGACAGGAAAGAAGTGCTGATCGGACTGCTTCCAGCCCCGCGTGCCCTTCGTGCCTTCCCTCGCGGGCTGGATGCTATCTTTTTCTCACCCCGGCCTGACCGCCCGATCAATCGCGACCAGTTGTTCGAGCAGGGCTTCCATATCCGCCAGGTGCATCGAATTGGGGCCGTCGCACAGGGCCTTTTCGGGCTCGGGATGGGTTTCGCAGAACACGCCGGCCACGCCGGCGCCCACGGCAGCGCGGGCGAGCACGGGAATGAACTCGCGCATGCCGCCCGATGACTCGCCCTGCCCACCCGGCAGCTGCACCGAGTGAGTGGCATCGAAAACCACCGGGCAGCCGGTCTCGCGCATGATCGCCAGCGAGCGCATGTCGACCACCAGGTTGTTGTAGCCGAACATGTAGCCGCGCTCGCAAACCATGAGTTCGTCGTTGCCGGCCGCGCGCGCTTTCTCGACGACCTTGCTCATCTCCCAGGGCGAGAGAAACTGCCCCTTCTTGATGTTGACCGGCCTGCCGGCGCGCGCCACGTTCTGGATGAAATTGGTCTGGCGGCACAGAAACGCCGGGGTCTGCAGCACGTCGGCCACGGCGGCCACTTCATCGAGCGGGGTGTCTTCGTGCACGTCGGTGAGCACCGGCACACCGACCTGCGAGCGCACCGCCTCGAGGATGCGCATACCCTCTTCCAGCCCCGGCCCGCGGTAGCTCTTGACCGAGGTACGGTTGGCCTTGTCGAACGAGCCCTTGAACACATAGGGAATGCCCAGGCGCTGGGTGACTTCCGCGAGATGGCCAGCGACATCCAGGCACATCTGTTCGGACTCGAGCGTGTCGGGCCCGGCGATCAGAAACAGGGGCTGGTCGAGCCCGATATCGGATCCGGCCAGCCTCATGATGCTTCCAACGGCTGGCGCGGCTTGCCGTCGATCCTTTCCTGCCGCGCCAGCGCCGCGCGGATAAAGCCGGCAAACAGCGGATGCCCGTCGCGCGGCGTGGAAGTGAACTCGGGGTGAAACTGGCAGGCCACGAACCAGGGATGGTCGGGCAGCTCGACCACCTCGACCAGCATGTCGTCAACCGAAAAGCCGACCAGATTCATGCCGTTGGCCTCGAGTGTCTCGCGGTAGGCGTTGTTGAATTCGTAGCGGTGGCGGTGGCGCTCGACCACCTCGTCGGCGCCGTAGAGCTTGCGCGCCAGCGAGCCCGACGTCAGCCTGCAGCGCTGGGCCCCAAGGCGCATGGTGCCGCCCAGGTCGGCGCTTTCGTCCCGCAGTTCGCGCTGGCCGTTTTCGTCCAGCCATTCGGCAATCAGACCGATCACCGGGTCTTCCGCCTCGGGATCGACTTCGGTGGAGTTGGCGCCGGCCAGGCCGCAGACATTACGCGCAAACTCGACCACCGCCGCCTGCATGCCCAGACAGATGCCGAGATAGGGAATGCCGTTCTCGCGGGCGTATCGAATGGCGGCAATCTTGCCCTCGAAGCCGCGCTCGCCGAAACCGCCGGGCACCAGAATGGCGTCAGCGTCGGTCAGAACGCCCGTGCCGTTGGCTTCGATCTCCTCGGATTCGACGCCCTTGATCTTCACCCTGACCCAGTCACCAAAGCCGCCGGCCATCAGGGCCTCGTTGAGCGACTTGTAGGCATCGGCATATTCAACGTACTTGCCGACCATGGCCACCGTGACCTCGTGCTCGGGCCGGGTCTGGCGCTCGACCACCTCTTCCCAGTCCGACAGGTCGGGGGAGGACGCCTTGATACCGAGCCGCTCGAGCACGATACGATCCAGCCCCTGGCGATGGTAGAACAGCGGAATCTTGTAGATGGAGTCGACATCCACCGCTGAAATCACCGCGTCGTGGGGCACGTTGGTAAACAGCGCGATCTTCTTGCGCTCCTCATCGGAAAGCATGCGCTCGCAGCGGCACAGGAGCACGTCGGGCTGAATGCCGATCGAGCGCAACTCCTTGACCGAATGCTGGGTCGGCTTGGTCTTGATCTCGTTGGCCGCCTTCAGATAGGGCACCAGCGTCAGGTGCATGAACAGCGCCTGGCGGCCATACTCGCTGCCGAGCTGGCGGATGGCCTCGAGGAAGGGCAGCGACTCGATATCGCCGACGGTACCGCCGATCTCGATCAGGGCAACGTCATAGCCCTCGATGGCACGGCTGACCGAGTCCTTGATTTCGTCGGTGATGTGCGGAATGACCTGCACGGTCTTGCCCAGGTAGTCGCCGCGGCGCTCCTTGGCGATCACGTTGGCGTAGATGCGTCCGGTGGTGAAATTGTTGCGCCGGGTCATGCGCGTGCGCACGAAGCGCTCGTAGTGACCCAGATCGAGATCGGTTTCGGCCCCGTCCTCGGTAACGAACACTTCGCCGTGCTGAAACGGGCTCATCGTGCCCGGATCGACGTTGACGTAGGGGTCGAGTTTCAACAGGGTCACGCGCAGGCCCCGGGCCTCCAGAATGGAGCCCAGCGAAGCGGCTGAAATACCTTTGCCCAGCGATGAAACGACACCGCCAGTAACGAATATGAGAGAGGTCATGCCCGGGCAACCGTGCTGCAGTGGGTCCGGGAGAGAATTGTAACCGATATCGGACGGGAACCTTCCGCGGGGGAACGACCAAAACCTGCGCGGGCCCACGCCGCTGGCAACCATGTCTTGCGCCACTCGCTCATCGAGAACTGGCTCTTGTTTGAAAACTGGCGCTTGTGAATTGCTCATTGCGGTCGAGCCAGATCACCGACGCCATGCGCCCGGTGCTGCCCTCGCGCCGAAAGGAATGGAACGTGTCGGACTCCTCGAAGGTGCAGCGATCGCAGTCATACACCTCGGCGCCGGCCGCGCGCAGCTGCTGCGCCGCGATCCACTTCAGGTCCGCCCGCCAGCGCTCGCCGTCGGGCGCGAAGGCTGTCTTCAGTGCCGCATCGTCGCGCAGGAAGGCTTCACGCACCTCGCCGCCGACCTGATAGCAGCGCCCGCAGATGGCCGGACCAATCCATGCGCACAGATCCCGGCCGGCGACCGGCAGCGCCGCCAGCGTCTTTCCGATGATGCCCGCGGCCAGCGAACGCCAGCCGCCGTGGATCCCGGCCACCAACGTGGCATTGCGATCGGCCATCAGAATGGGCAGGCAGTCGGCGGTCTGAATGACCACCACTTCTCCGGGCCGATCACTCCAGGCGGCATCGGCCTCGACGCCCGGACGCCAGTCGGCAAGGTCAATGACCCGGCTGCCGTGCACCTGCCGCAGCCAGCACGGCTGGGCCGGAAGCACATCCAAGGCCGCATCCGTCCGGTCGCCGCGAGTGGTCGTGAACGCCGCGATCCTCTGGGCGGCAAGCGGCCAGCCTGGTTCAATCATCGTCATCACCAGCCAGCAGCTCGATGAACTCGCGCATGTCGTTGGGAACGGGCGCCGTTGCCTGCACCGGCTCTGCGGTTTCAGGGTGCTCGAAGTGCAACTGGTGTGCGTGCAGCGCCTGTCGGGGGAAATTCTGCCAGGCCACGCGCTGGGCCTCGGTCAGCCCGGCTGGTGCACCCCGGCGACCGTAAAGCGGATCACCAATGATCGGATGGCGCTGGTGCGCCATGTGGACGCGAATCTGATGCGTCCGCCCGGTTTCGAGCGCCACGTTCAACAAGGTCGCAGCCTTGAGCCGCCGCGCCACCCGATAGTGCGTCACCGCGCGCCGGCCGTCATGGCGAACGACCTGACGCCGCCGGTCGACCGGGTGCCGGCCCAGCGGCTGGTCCACACAGCCACCGGCAATCAGCTCGCCCCAGACCAGAGCGCGATAGCGACGCTGGATTTCGCGCTGCTTCATGGCGGACACCAGGCGCCGATGGCTGGCCGTGGTACGCGCCACCAGAAGACAGCCGCTGGTGTCCTTGTCAAGACGGTGAACCAGGCCCGCGCGCGGCAGCGGCGCCAGCCCGGGGTCAAAGTGCAACAGCGCGTTGACCAGCGTGCCATCCGGGTTGCCCGAACCGGGATGCACCACCAGCCCGGCCGCCTTGTTCACGACCAGAAAATGCGGATCGTCGATCAGCACCTCGAGCTCGATGGCCTGCGGCTCGAGTTCGGCATGCGCTTCCAGGCAGGCCGCCAGCACCACGCGCTCGCCGCCGGCAACCCGCTGGCGGGGCTTGACGACCCGACCATCAACGGTAATCTCTCCGCCGCGGATCCAGGCAGCAATGCGGCTGCGGGAAAAGTCGGACCACAGCCCGGCCAGCAGAGCGTCCAGGCGCTGCCCGGCTTGCGCCGCGTCGATCACAAGGTCCTTGTTGATACGAATGTTCATGGTGTCCGGTAGCAGCCGACAAGCAGGCCGGCAGGATGGCATAATGACGCGCCGCAGCGTGCCTTTATTTTCGACTTCCAGAGAACATTATGCGCAATCCCGCCCCAGCCCGCCGCCCCTTATCCGTCACCGTGGTGCTTTTGACCGCACTGGTCCTGGCCCTGGCCGGCTGTGCGCGCGAAAAAATCAGCGATGACATACCGCCCGAAGAACTCTACCAGCGCGCGCACAAGGCGCTTCAGGCTCAGGCCTGGCCACAGGCCATTCAGCGCTACAAGCAGCTGACCACGCGCTACCCCTTCGGTCGCCACGCCGAACAGGCTCAGCTCGACATGGGTTTTGCCCAGTACAAGGCCGGCGCTTCAGAGCAGGCACTGACCACGCTCGACCGCTTCATTCGCACCTACCCGACCCATCCCAACGTCGACTACGCCTGGTACCTGAAGGGGCTGGTCAACTACGATCAGGCCATGGGTTTTCTGCGCCGGATGTTTCCCGGCCAGGTGGTCGATCGTGACCAGACCAAGGCGCGCCAGGCCTTCATGGAGTTTCAGGAGCTAGTGCGTCGCTTTCCCGAAAGCCGCTACGTGGCTGACGCCCGCCAGCGCATGGTGTTTCTGCGCAACATCATGGCCGAGCAGGACGTGGTGGTCGGCGAGTACTACTTCCGGCGCGGCGCCTACATCGCCGCGCTTGGCCGGGCCGAACACGTGATCAAGACCTATCCGCAGGCGCCGGCCAACGTTTCGGCGCTGGACCTGATGGCGCGCGCCTACAGCCAGCTGGACCTGCCCGAGCTGGCGGCCGACGCGCGCCGGGTGATCGAGCACAACTACGGCGATCTCACCCTGGAAGAAGAAGATCCCGGTTTTTTCCGCCGGCTGTGGCCGTTTGACTGAAGCGCGATACGACTCCGGATCTACAGCATGTCTGCCGCGGCCTTTTCCGAGCGCACCGACCTATTGACCGGGCGCCTCGAAGCCTGCCTGGAGCGCCGCCTCCAGGCACTTCCGGGCAGCGACGTGCCGCTTGCCGAAGCCATGACCTACGCCGCCATGGGCGGCGGCAAGCGCCTGCGACCGCTGCTCGTCTACGCCAGCGGGCAGGCGCTCGGCCTGGACCTGCCCGGACCGGATGACACCGACGGCCACTTGCTCGACGCGCCCGCCATGGCGGTGGAACTGATTCACTGCTACTCCCTGGTACACGACGATCTGCCGGTGATGGACGACGACGACCTCCGTCGCGGCCGGCCAACCCTGCACCTGGCTTTCGACGAGGCGACGGCGATTCTCGCCGGTGACGCCCTGCAGGCACTGGCCTTCGAAGTCCTGGCAGGATTGCCGGACGCCGCCGCATCGCAGCGAATGATTGCGCAGCTGGCGCACGCCTGCGGTGTCGTCGGCATGGCCGGCGGTCAGGCGCTGGATCTGCACTTTGAAGGCAAACAGCCCGACCGCGAGGCCGTCGAAGACATGTTCCGTCGCAAGACCGGGGCCCTGATCCATGCGGCGGTCATGATGCCCGCCGCCCTCGTGCCAGAGCTGCCGTGCGCCCGGCGCCAAGCCCTTTCGGACTTCGCCGGCGCCATCGGCCTGGCGTTCCAGATTCGCGACGACCTGCTCGAGGTCGAATGCGACACCCAGGTCATCGGCAAGTCCAGCGCCAGCGACGCCAGTCGCCAGAAAGCCAGCTGGCCGATGCGTTTCGGCATCGAGGCCGCGCATGCACGCATCGACGAGCTGGCGGCAGAAGCTCGCCGGGCGCTGGGCGCAGTCCACGGCGATACCGACGGCCTGGCGTGGCTGGCAGGCCGCCTGCTCAATCGCGGTTATTGATTCAGCGGTTATTGCCTCAGCGGCTCTCGACCCGGCAGAGGATATCGACGATTTCGTGACCCTTGCTGTGGCCGCGACGCTCGAAATGCGTTTGCGGCCGCCAGCCGGGCCGGGCCACGAAGGGGTTGCCTTCCAGCTTCAGCTGCGGCACCGCGCCGATGGCCGCCAGCATCCACTCGGCGTAGGGCTGCCAATCGGTTGCCAGATGCAGCCACCCCCCGGGCCGAATTGATTCCACCAGGGTGGTCAGAAACCCGGGCTGGATCAGGCGCCGCTTGTGGTGGCGTTTTTTTGGCCAGGGGTCGGGAAAATAGACGCGAACCTCATCCAGGCTGGCCGGCCTGACCTGCGCGGCCAACACCTCCACGGCATCGCGCATGGCCACTCGGACGTTCGCCAGGCCGGCCTCGTCGATGCTGTTGAGCAGGCGACCCACGCCCGGCTCGTGCACCTCGATGCCGACAAAGTTCTTTTCGGGTTCGCGGGTGGCCATCCAGGCCAGTGCCTGGCCGTTGCCGCAGCCGATCTCCACCACCAGCGGCGCGGGGCGCTCGAATGCCGTGCGCAAGTCGGTGATGTCTTCATCAATGCCGTAGCGCGGCAACAGTTCCTCAAGCGCGCGCCGCTGACCCGCAGTCAGGCGGCCGGGGCGGCGAACGAAGCTGCGAACACGGCGAAGGTGGGTGTGGTCGTTCATTCGGACGTGGTTGGCTGGTTGGCTGGTTGGCTGGTTGGCTGGTTGGCTGGTTGGCTGGTTGGCTGGTTGGCTGGTTGGCTGGTTGGCTGGTTGGCTGGTTGGCTGGTTAGCTGGTTAGCTGGTTAGCTGGTTAGCTGGTTAGCTGGTTAGCTGGTTAGCTGGTTAGCTGGTTAGCTGGTTAGCTGGTTAGCTGGTTAGCTGGTTAGCTGGTTAGCTGGTTAGCTGGTTAGCTGGTTA
>NZ_JBJNIP010000040.1:0-15798 GCF_056324165.1 Wenzhouxiangella sp. YN9 | reverse complement strand
GTAGGCGCGAGCCTCACCACCACGCGCTTCAGCGCTCACCTTCGTCAGCGCCGCCGTCAGCGTCGTCTTGCCGTGGTCAACGTGACCGATCGTGCCCACGTTGACGTGCGGCTTGGTGCGTTCAAACTTTGCCTTGGACATAGCTGCAAATCCTCTTCAGATACGTTGCGCTCAGGCGCTCTTCTTGATGATGCTTTCGGCCACGCTGCTGGGCGCCTCTTCGTACTGGAGAAACTCCATCACGTAGTTTGCGCGACCCTGGCTCATGGAGCGCAGATCGGTGGCATAACCAAACATTTCCGAAAGCGGCACATTGGCGCGAATGATCTTGCCGGCCGGAGCATCTTCCATGCCCTCGACCATGCCGCGACGACGATTCAAGTCACCCATCACGTCGCCCATGTATTCTTCCGGCGTCACCACCTCGACCCGCATCACGGGCTCGAGAATTACCGGCTTGGCACGAACCGCGCCATCCTTGAACGCCATCGAACCGGCGATCTTGAACGCCATCTCGCTGGAGTCGACCTCATGGTAGGAGCCATCATAAAGCGTGGCTCGAATGTCGACCATTTCATAGCCGGCAAGCACGCCGTTCTGAAGCGCTTCTTCAATACCCTTGTCGACCGAACCGATGTAGTCCTTGGGCACGACGCCGCCGACGATCTTGTTGACGAACTCGTAGCCGCCGCCTTCGCCCATGGGCTCCAGCTTGATCTTGACGTGACCATACTGCCCGCGACCGCCCGACTGGCGCACGAACTTGCCTTCGGCGTCGACCGCCTGACGAATGGTCTCGCGGTAGGCCACCTGCGGCTTGCCGACATTGGCCTCGACCTTGAACTCGCGCTTGAGACGGTCGACGATAATGTCGAGATGAAGCTCACCCATGCCGGAAATGATGGTCTGACCGGACTCCTCGTCGGTACGCACCTGGAACGACGGGTCTTCCTGGGCCAGCTTGCCGAGGGCAACCCCCATCTTCTCCTGGTCCGCCTTGGACTTGGGCTCGACCGCCACGGCGATCACGGGATCGGGAAACTCCATGCGCTCGAGCGTGATCACGTCTGCGGGGTCACACAGCGTATCCCCGGTAGTGACGTCCTTGAGACCCACGGCGGCAGCGATGTCGCCGGCGCGAACTTCCTTGATTTCCTCGCGCGAGTTGGAGTGCATCTGCAACAGACGCCCGACGCGCTCCTTCTTGCCCTTGACCGGATTCAAGACGCTGTCACCGGCCTTGACCACGCCGGAGTAGACGCGGAAGAAGGTCAGCGAGCCCACGAACGGGTCGGTCGCGATCTTGAAGGCCAGGGCCGCAAACGGGGCCTCGTCGTCGGAGGCGCGACGCTCTTCTTCTTCGTTTTCGTTGACGCCGCGAATGTCCTTGACCTCGGTCGGCGACGGCATGTACTCCACGATGGCGTCGAGCAGCGCCTGCACACCCTTGTTCTTGAAGGCCGTACCACAGAGAACCGGCACGATCTCGTTGGCCAGCGTCTGCTGACGCAGGCCGGCGACGATCTCCTTGGTGCTGAGCTCGCCGCTCTCGAGGTACTTCTCCATCATCTCTTCGGAAGCCTCGGCGGCCGTCTCGACCAGCTGCTCATGCGCCGCCTCGGCCTCTGCCATAAGCTCGGCGGGAACATCACGGGACTCGTAGGTGGTGCCCATGTTGTCGCTGTCCCAGTAGATGGCGCGCATGCGAACCAGATCAACCACGCCCTCGAACTCCTCTTCGGCGCCAATCGGCAGCTGAATCGGAACGGGGTGACCACCGAGACGCTCCTGGATCTGCTCGACCACGCGCTGGAAATTCGCCCCGGTCCGGTCCATCTTGTTGACGAACGCCATGCGCGGCACCGAATACTTGGTCGCCTGGCGCCAGACGGTCTCCGACTGCGGCTCGACGCCCCCGACCGCGCAAAATACCGCCACGGCACCATCAAGCACCCGCAGCGAACGCTCCACCTCGATGGTGAAGTCGACGTGCCCCGGGGTATCGATGATGTTGATCCGGTACTCCGGCCAGCCCCGATCCATGCCTCTCCAGAAGCAGGTCGTGGCCGCAGACGTGATCGTGATGCCACGCTCCTGCTCCTGATCCATCCAGTCCATGACGGCACTGCCTTCATGGGTCTCACCAACCTTGTGGGAGACGCCGGTATAGAACAGGATGCGCTCGGTCGTCGTGGTCTTGCCGGCATCAATGTGCGCCATGATGCCGATATTCCGATAGCGCTCGATGGATGTTTTGCGTGACACTGTTAGAAACCTCGGTTGCTTTGCTACTTACCAGCGGTAGTGGGCGAACGCCTTGTTGGCCTCGGCCATCCGATGAACATCCTCGCGCCTTCTCACGGCTGCACCACGCTCTTCCATGGCGTCGAGGAGCTCTCCAGCCAGGCGCAGCGGCATGCTGTTCTCGCCCCGCTTGCGAGCGGCGTCGATGACCCAGCGCATGGCCAGGGCCTGCTGCCGCTTCGGCCGAACTTCGACGGGCACCTGATAGGTGGCCCCGCCGACGCGACGCGACTTGACCTCGACTGCCGGCGCGACGTGATCCAGCGCCTGTTCGACACCGGCGAGCGGCTCGGCATTGCCCCGAGCCTCGATCGCGTCGATGGCGCCGTAGACGATACGCTCAGCGACGGACTTCTTGCCGTCAACCATCACCATATTGATGAAACGAGCGATCATCTCGCTGCCAAACCGGGGATCCGGCAGGATTTCGCGCTCAAAATTCGAATGCTTGCGGGACATTGATCTGCTTCCGTCAGTTCTTGGGGCGCTTGGCGCCATACTTGGAGCGACCCTGGCGACGATCGGAGACGCCGGCGGTATCAAGGCTGCCGCGCACGGTGTGATAACGCACACCGGGAAGGTCCTTGACACGGCCGCCACGAATCAGCACCACCGAGTGCTCCTGAAGGTTGTGCCCCTCACCACCGATGTAGCTACTCACCTCGTAGCCGTTGGTCAGGCGCACACGCGCGACCTTGCGAAGGGCCGAGTTCGGCTTCTTCGGCGTGGTGGTGTACACTCGGGTGCACACGCCGCGCTTCTGAGGTGAGGCCTCGAGCGCCGGCACGTTTGAAGTCGTTTCCTGGGGCCGCCTTGGTTTGCGGACCAATTGATTGATCGTCGCCATAGTATTTTGCTATCACAAGAAAATAAACGACAGGCCGTTGAAGTCGGCCTGTCGAAGAACGGGAATATTAAGGGGCGCGCCGCTCGCTGTCAAGGGGTATTGGCAACAGCGCGCAACTTTCCTGACAATCGGCAGCCCAGAGCACAGAACTGACCCGCCCGGAAGAGCACCATGGCGGCACCGAAGACCGGCGCCGCCACGGCTCCTCCGTCACTCCTCGGCGTCGCCGCCGGCCGACTCCTCGGCCCTGGACTCCTCCGCCTCCGAAGCGCGCAGCATCGCGGCCAGCTCGGCATCGGCCTCATCGTGGCGCCGCTCCTTGCGGCGCCGGGCTGCGACCCGACCGGTTCCAGCCGGGATCAGACGCCCGACAATCACGTTCTCCTTCAGGCCGCGCAGATTGTCGACCGTGCCGCGGACCGCGGCCTCGGTGAGCACGCGCGTGGTTTCCTGGAAGGAGGCCGCAGAGATGAAGGACTCGGTCGCCAGCGAGGCCTTGGTGATACCCAGCAGAACAATCTGGTACTTTGGCGGAATCTTGCCGGCCTGCTCCAGACGCTCGGCCTCCTCGATGGCTCGCGTGGCCTCGACCTGCTCGCCCCTGAGGAACGCACTGTCGCCGGGATCGATGATCTCGGCCTTGCGCAACATCTGGCGAATCACGACCTCGATGTGCTTGTCGTTGATACCCACACCCTGCAGACGATAGACGTCCTGGATCTCCTGAACCAGATAATCGGCCAGCCTCTCCACGCCCAGCAAGCGCAGGATGTCGTGCGGGTTGGGCTCACCATCGACCACGGTCTCGCCCTTGGCCATGTGCTCGCCTTCAAATACCAGCACCTGGCGCCACTTGGGAATCAGCTCCTCGTGCGTGTCACCATTCTCGTCGGTGATCACCAGGCGCTGCTTGCCCTTGGTTTCCTTGCCATAGCTGACCACCCCGGTAGCTTCGGCAAGGATCGCGCCCTCCTTGGGCTTGCGGGCCTCGAACAGGTCGGCTACCCGCGGCAGACCACCGGTGATGTCACGGGTCTTGGAAGACGCCTGCGGAATTCGCGCCACAACGTCCCCGACCTTGAGCTCCTGGCCGTCGCTACAGTTGATGACCGCACCCGCCGGCAGGTAATACTGCGCTGGCTGTTCGGTACCCGGGATATTGAGGACCTTGCCCTTGGCATCGAGCAGGCGGATCATCGGCCGCAGATCCCGGCCTTCCGAGCCGCGCTTCTTCGGGTCGGTGACGACCATCGAGGTCAGGCCGGTAATCTCATCGACCTCCTCCTCGACGGTGACGCCGGCAATGAAGTCGTGGAAGCTGGCCACGCCGGCGAGCTCCACGACGACGGGATGGGTGTGGGGGTCCCAGTTGGCAACCCGCTGCCCGACATCGACGCTGTCGCCTTCCTTGATGTGCAGCAATGCACCGTAGGGGATCTTGTAGCGCTCACGCTCGCGCCCGTGGCTGTCAATCAGCGACAGCTCGCCCGAGCGCGAAACCGCGACCAGCTTGCCGTCGACGTTCTCCACCGATTTGAGGTTGTAGAGCCGCACGGTACCCGCCGACTTGACCTCGATGTGGTCCACGGCGACCGCTCTTGAGGCGGCACCACCAATGTGGAACGTGCGCATGGTCAGCTGGGTGCCCGGCTCGCCGATGGACTGCGCTGCAATCACACCCACGGCCTCGCCCTGATTGACCATCGAGCCGCGCGCCAGATCCCGACCATAGCAGGCGGCGCAGATACCGTGACGCGTCTCGCAGGTGATCGCTGAACGCACCAGCACGCGGTCGACGCCGTTGGTTTCCAGGATCTCGACCCATTCTTCATCGAGAAGCGTACCGCGCGGGCAGAGCACCTCGTCGCTGTCCGCCGGGTAGATGTCTTCGGCGACCACCCGCCCGAGCACGCGCTGACGCAGCGGCTCGACGACGTCGCCGCCCTCCACGATCGGCAGCATTTCCAGGCCACGTTCGGTACCACAGTCCTCCTCGATGACCACCAGGTCCTGGGCCACGTCGACCAGGCGACGGGTCAGATAGCCGGAGTTGGCGGTCTTGAGCGCCGTATCGGCCAGCCCCTTGCGGGCACCGTGGGTCGAGATGAAGTACTGAAGCACGTTGAGGCCTTCGCGGAAGTTGGCCGTGATCGGTGTCTCGATGATCGAGCCATCGGGCTTGGCCATCAGGCCGCGCATGCCGGCAAGCTGCCGAATCTGGGCCGCCGAACCACGGGCGCCGGAGTCCGCCATGATATAGATCGAGTTCATCGAGTCTTCCTCGACCTCATCACCGTCGCTGTCGACACGCTGACGCTTGCCGATGCGCTTCATCATCGCTCGGGCGACTTCCTCGTTGGTGCGCGACCAGATGTCGACCACCTTGTTGTAGCGCTCGCCGGACGTCACCACGCCGGAGGCGTACTGGTCCTGAATATCGAGCACTTCCTTTTCAGCACGCTCGAGAATGGCCTTCTTCTCCGGCGGCACCTGGAGATCATCGAGGCAGATCGAGACCCCGGCGCGCGTTGAGTAGGCAAAACCGGTGTACATCAGCTGGTCGGCAAAGATCACGGTCTTTTTCAGACCCAACTTGCGGTAGCACTCGTCGATCAGCTTCGAGACCTGCTTTTTCTTGAGCACCTGATTGACCAGCTCGAAGGGCAGGCCCATCGGCAGAATCTCGCGCAGCAGCGCGCGCCCGACCGTGGTCTGATAGCGATTCTGGACTTCGGTTTCGTTGCCCTCCTCGTCAATCTCCACTTCGCGAACGCGGACGGTGACCGCCGCTTGCAGCTCCACCTTGTGATTGGAGTAGGCACGACTGACCTCGCCAACGCTCGAGAAGTACATGCCCTCCCCCTTGGCGCCGGCGTTCTCGCGCGTCATGTAGTACAGCCCCAGCACCACGTCCTGGGTGGGCACGATGATCGGCTCGCCGCTGGCCGGAGACAGGATGTTGTTCGATGACATCATCAGGGCCCGCGACTCGAGCTGCGCCTCCAGCGACAGCGGCACGTGAACGGCCATCTGGTCGCCGTCGAAGTCGGCGTTGTAAGCGGTGCAGACCAGCGGGTGCAGCTGGATGGCCTTGCCCTCGATCAGCACCGGCTCGAAAGCCTGGATGCCGAGCCGATGGAGCGTAGGGGCGCGGTTGAGCAGCACCGGATGTTCGCGGATGACTTCTTCGAGAATATCCCAGACTTCGGGCTCTTCGCGTTCGACCAGCTTCTTGGCCGCCTTGATGGTCATGGCCAGCCCGCGACGCTGCAGCTTGGAGAAGATGAACGGCTTGAACAGCTCCAGCGCCATCTTCTTGGGCAGGCCGCACTCGTGCAGCTTGAGCGTGGGACCGACCACAATGACCGAGCGCCCGGAGTAGTCCACGCGCTTGCCCAGCAGGTTCTGGCGGAAGCGCCCCTGCTTGCCCTTGATCATGTCGGCCAACGACTTCAGCGGGCGCTTGTTGGTGCCCGTGATGGCGCGGCCGCGGCGACCATTGTCCAGCAGTGCGTCAACCGACTCCTGCAGCATGCGTTTCTCGTTGCGCACGATGATATCGGGCGCGTTGAGCTCGAGCAGACGCTTGAGGCGATTGTTGCGGTTGATCACGCGCCGGTAGAGATCATTGAGATCCGAGGTGGCAAAGCGACCACCGTCAAGCGGCACCAGTGGACGCAGATCCGGCGGCAGCACCGGCAGCACGGTCAGGATCATGTACTCGGGACGGTTGCCCGAATCAATGAACGCCTCCATCAGCTTGATGCGGTTGGACAGACGCTTGATCTTGGTCTGTGAGCGCGTTGCTGCAATCTCTTCGCGCAACTGTGCCAGCTCGGCGTTGAGGTCGATGTTCTTGAGCAGCTCGAAGATGGCCTCGGCGCCCATGCGGGCGTCGAACTCATCGCCGTATTCCTGCATCGCATCGAGATACTCTTCGTCGGTCAGCAGCTGGCCACGCTCGAGCATGGTCATGCCCGGATCGAGCACCAGGTACGACTCGAAGTAGAGAATGCGCTCGATGTCCCGCAGGGTCATGTCGAGTATCAAGCCAATACGGCTGGGCAGTGACTTCAGGAACCAGATGTGCGCCACCGGCGAGGCCAGGTCGATATGCCCCATGCGCTCGCGGCGCACCTTGGTCAGCGTCACTTCGGTGCCGCACTTCTCGCACTTGACCCCGCGGTGCTTCATGCGCTTGTATTTGCCGCACAGGCACTCGTAGTCCTTGACCGGCCCGAAGACGGCGGCGCAGAAAAGCCCCTCGCGCTCCGGCCTGAAGGTGCGATAGTTGATGGTTTCCGGCTTCTTGACCTCGCCGAAAGACCAGGATCGGATCAGCTCCGGCGGAGCCAGCCCGATGCGAATCGCGTCAAATTCCGTAATCTGGTTCTGACGCTTGTACAGATTGAAAAGGTCGCGCACTTGCTGCCTCCTCTAAGGGGATCAGGACTCTTCGAGTTCGATGTTGATGCCCAGCGAGCGGATTTCCTTCACCAGCACGTTGAAGGACTCCGGCATGCCTGCGGTCATCTGATAATTGCCGTCGACGATGGACTTGTACATCTGGTTACGGCCCTGCACATCGTCGGACTTGACGGTGAGCATTTCCTGCAGGGTGTAGGCTGCGCCATAGGCCTCCAGCGCCCAGACCTCCATCTCGCCGAAGCGCTGCCCGCCGAACTGGGCCTTGCCGCCCAGTGGCTGCTGCGTCACCAGCGAATACGGGCCGGTCGAGCGGGCATGCATCTTGTCGTCCACCAGGTGGTTGAGCTTGAGCATGTACATGTAGCCCACCGTGACGGGACGATCAAAGGGATTGCCCGTACGGCCGTCATAGAGCGTCATCTGCCCGGTTTCGGGCATGTCGCCCATCTGCAGCAGCTTCTTGATCTCGTCTTCGTTGGCCCCGTCGAACACCGGGGTCGCCATCGGTACACCACCACGGAGATTGCCGGCCATCTCCAGCACTTCGTCTTCGGTGAACTGCGCCATATCCACGCGACCGTCCCGGTCGGAGTTGTAGATATCGCTCAGGAAGCCGCGGATCTTCTCCGTCTTCTGTTCGGTCTCGAGCATTTCCTCGATCTTGCGGCCCAGGCCGCGAGCGGCCAGCCCCAGATGCGTTTCCAGCACCTGCCCGATATTCATTCTCGAAGGCACGCCCAGCGGGTTGAGAATGAGATCCACCGGCGTGCCGTCTTCCATGAATGGCATATCTTCGGTCGGAACGATGGTCGAGATCACGCCCTTGTTACCGTGGCGCCCGGCCATCTTGTCGCCCGGCTGCATGTGGCGCTTGACGGCCAGATAGACCTTGACCATCTTGAGCACCGCTGGTGCCAGTTCGTCACCGCGCGTGATCTTCTCCTTCTTCTCCTCGAAGCGCTTGTCGAACTCCTTGCGCTGTCCTTCGATCTGGCGGGCAGCACGCTCGAGCGTTTCCTGCGCTTCTTCACTGCGCATGCGCAGCTTGAACCAGTCGTCGCGCTTGAGTTCGCCAAGATAGGTCTTGGTGACCTTTGCGCCCTTCTTCAGACCGGAGGGGCCCTTGTCGGCCACCTTGCCGACCAGCACCGACTCCAGGCGGGCAAAAATAGCCTCCTCCATGATCCGCAGCTGGTCGTCCAGGTCCTGACGAACCTGGCGAATCTCCTGCTTTTCGATGGCAATCGCACGCGCGTCCTTGTCCACGCCTTCCCGGGTGAACACCTGAACGTCGATCACGGTGCCGTCCATGCCCGTGGGCACGCGCAGCGAAGTGTCCTTGACGTCCGACGCCTTCTCGCCAAAGATGGCGCGCAGCAGCTTCTCTTCCGGCGTCAGCTGAGCCTCGCCCTTGGGCGTGACCTTGCCAACCAGAATATCGCCGGCCTTGACCTCGGCGCCGATGTAGACAATGCCCGACTCGTCAAGCTTGGCCAGCGTCGACTCACCGACGTTGGGAATGTCGGCCGAAATCTCTTCGGAACCCAGCTTGGTGTCGCGGGCAACGCAGGTCAGCTCTTCGATGTGAATCGAAGTGAAGCGGTTCTCTTCGACGACGCGCTCGGAAATCAGGATGGAGTCCTCGAAGTTGTAACCGTTCCAGGGCATGAAGGCACACAGCATGTTCTGCCCGAGAGCGAGTTCGCCCAGATCGGTCGATGGCCCGTCCGCAAGAACGTCACCTGCCTGGATCACGTCGCCCACCTTGACCAGCGGACGCTGGTTCATGCAGGTGTTCTGGTTGGAGCGCTCGTACTTGACCAGGCTGTAGATATCGACACCCGGATCATTGACGCCTACCTCGTCGTCGTTGACGCGAACCACAATCCGGCCGGCGTCGACCTGATCGACCACGCCACCCCGCTTTGCAACCTTGGTCACGCCCGAGTCGGTAGCCACGGCACGTTCCATGCCGGTACCGACCAGCGGCTTGTCCACCCGCAGCGTCGGAACGGCCTGGCGCTGCATGTTGGCTCCCATCAGGGCGCGGTTGGCATCGTCATGCTCCAGAAACGGAACGATGGAAGCAGCCACCGACACGATCTGCCGCGGAGACACGTCCATGTAGTCGATCTCGTCGGGCCGCTTGAGCGTGAACTCGCCCTGGAAGCGGCACGGGACGAGCTCATCGATGAATTTCTTGTCCTTGTCCAGCTCCGCGTTGGCCTGGGCAATCACGTACTCGCCCTCCTCGATGGCCGACAGATACTCGACCTCGTCGGAGACCTGGCTGTCGCCGACTTTACGGTAGGCAGTCTCGAGAAACCCGTACTCGTTGGTGCGTGCATAGCAGGCCAGCGAGTTGATCAGGCCGATGTTGGGGCCTTCAGGCGTCTCGATCGGACACAGGCGACCATAGTGCGTCGGATGAACATCACGTACTTCGAAGCCGGCGCGCTCACGCGTCAGGCCGCCCGGCCCGAGTGCAGAAACGCGTCGCTTGTGGGTCACTTCCGAAAGCGGATTGTTCTGGTCCATGAACTGCGACAGCTGCGATGAACCGAAGAACTCCTTGACCGCAGCCGCCACCGGCTTGGCGTTGATCAGGTCCTGCGGCGAAGAGCCTTCGCTCTCGACCGTGGTCAAACGCTCACGCACCACGCGCTCCACGCGCACCAGGCCGATGCGGAAGGCATTCTCTGCCATCTCTCCGACCGAGCGTACGCGCCGATTACCCAGGTGGTCGATGTCATCGACCGTGCCGTTGCCGTTGCGGATATCGATCAGCACCCGCAGCACCTCGAGAATGTCGTCGCGATCAAGGACACCCGGGCCCTCGATATCCTTGCGACCCACGCGGCGGTTGAACTTCATGCGACCGACCGCCGACAGGTCATACCGATCGGAGGTGAAGAACAGGTTGTTGAACAGGTTCTGCGCCGCTTCCTTGGTCGGCGGCTCACCCGGGCGCATCATCTTGTAGATCTCCCACAGCGCTTCGAGCTCGTTGCTGGTGGGATCGATGCGCAAGGTGTTGGAGATATAGGGACCCTGGTCGAGATCATTGACGTAGAGCACGTTGAAGCGCCTGATCTTGGCCTCGCGCATGGCCTCGAGCACCTCTTCGGTGACCTCGTCATTGGCCTTGGCCACGAGTTCGCCCGAACCGGTGTCGACCACATCCTGGGCGAGAATCTTGCCAATCAGATAGTCATCGGGAACGTCGAGTGTCTTTACACCCGCCTGCTCGATGAGCTTGACGTGGCGTGCGGTAATTCGCCTGTCCTTCTCGACGATGACCTTGCCGTCAGCATCGACGATATCGAACAACGCCGACTCGCCGCGCAGGCGCTGCGGCACCAGATCGATCTTGCCGTCGCCCTTGCGCAAGGTAACCCGGGTCTTATCGAAGAAGTAATCGAGCATTTCTTCTTCATTCATACCCAACGCGCGCAACAGAATCGTTACCGGCAGCTTGCGGCGACGGTCGATACGCGTGAAGATGCAATCCTTGGGGTCGTACTCGAAGTCCAGCCACGATCCGCGGTAGGGAATCACCCGCGCCGAGTAGAGCAGCTTGCCCGAAGAGTGGGTCTTGCCCTTGTCATGGTCGTAGAACACGCCCGGCGAGCGGTGCATCTGGTTGACGATGACGCGCTCGGTGCCGTTGACGATGAACGTACCGGTATCGGTCATCAGCGGCAGGTCGCCCATATAGACGTCCTGCTCCTTGACCTCCTTGACGCGCTTGTTCTTGGCGGGACTGTCCTTGTCATAGATGATCAAACGCACCTTGACCCGCAGCGGCGCGGTATAGCTCATGCCCCTGAGCTTGCATTCGCTGACGTCGAACTCGGGACTGCCCAGCTCGTAATCGACGTATTCCAGCGCGGCATTGCCGGAGTAACTGCTGATCGGGAACACTGAATTGAGCGCCCCCTGCAGCCCCAGCTCCCGACGATCAGTCCGTGAGACACCTTGCTGCAGGAACTGCTTGTACGATTCGATCTGGGTTGACAGAAGGAACGGCACCTCGAGCACCTGTGGATGCTTGCCGAAATCCTTGCGAATGCGCTTCTTTTCCGTGAAGGAGTAGCTCATGAGCTTCTTTCCCACCTGGTATTGCGTCGGCCGGGACTTGTCATACAATGCTGCCGTGGCACCCGGTTACATCCCTGGGCAGCGACCACTTGCGTGGTACAAACGGGAGCGGGCCGGGCACCTGTTCGGCACCCAGCCCTGCTTCCAGAAAACAACTGAGTCTGCGGAATGGTTACTTGACCTCGACGGCCGCGCCCGCTTCTTCCAGCTGCTTCTTGATGTCTTCCGATTCGTCCTTCTCCACGCCTTCCTTGACCGGAGCCGGTGCGCTCTCGACCAGGCCCTTGGCTTCCTTCAGGCCCAGGCCCGTGATCGCACGGACTGCCTTGATGACGGCCACCTTGTTGTCGCCAAAGCTGGTGAGAACCACGTCGAACTCGGTCTGCTCTTCGGCGGCAGCGGCTTCGCCACCACCGGCGGCGCCGCCGGCAGCAACGGCCACCGGTGCAGCGGCAGAGACATCGAACTTCTCTTCCATGGCTTCGATGAGGTCAACGACCTCCATCACGCTCATGTTGGAAATGGTTTCGAGAATATCTTCTTTTGAAACGGCCATTTTCAGTTACTCCAGATAGGATTCAAACTTGTCTTGATAGTCAAAAGGTGATTCAGGCAGCCTGCTTGCTGTCCCGAACCGCTGCGACCGTGCGAACCAGCTTGGTGTGCGGCTCGGCAAGGGTACGAACAAACTTCTCGATCGGCGCCTTCATGACACCCATCAGCATGGCAATCGCCTGATCGCGCGTCGGCAGCTTGGCCAGCCGCTTGATCTCGCCTGGATCGTGCAGCTGCGCGCCGATGGCAACCAGCCGCGTGATCAGCTTGTCGTTATCCTTGGCGTACTCATCGATCAGGCGCGCTGCCGCACCCGGATCCTCCATGGAAAACGCAAACAGCAGCGGACCGGTCAGACTCTCGGCCATGCATTCGAAGTCCGTACCCTCAACGGCACGCTTGACAAGCGTGTTCTTGGCAACCTTCAGGTAGACGCCTTCGCCGCGCGCCTTCTTGCGCAGCTCGGTCATCTCACTGACGGTCAGCCCACGGTACTCGGCAGCAATCGCAGAATGCGCGGTCCTCGCCGCATCGGCGACTTCCGCCACAACCGCCTTCTTTTGCTCGAGTGTGAGCGCCATTGGCTACCTCCGTTGAGGAAATTCCTGCATTCCTTCCGCAGGTGTTTCCAGTTTCAATCTCTTGCAGAGATCGTTACCATCCACGGTTTTTACACCGTGATCCCTGGTGGCCGTTCCTCCCGTTGCCGGGAAGGTCGGGCGACACCATCTACGCGGGCGGCTGTTTCAAAAGCCATTACCTTGGCCGGCTCACGCCGACTTTCGACCCGCGGTCTTGGACGGGCACCTCCCTGGGGAGGCGAACGCCCGCTCGAGAGAGTGTCAAGTGTTCAGTGTGAAGTGTGAAGATAGCGCCGTCTGTGTGCGCTCTCGCGCCCTGCCAGGCTCCAGCCGCCTTCGCACTCCTCACTCAACAACAAACACAACTCCAGATTTCGAACTTTCCTGAAGCGTCCAGCGGAGCCTTTCTTCACACTTCACGCTGAACACTTCACGCTTTTTCAATTCAAATGCTCAAACTGCCGGCATCGACCATCAGCCCGGGGCCCATCGTGGTCGAAACCGCGATCCTGCGCAGGTACTGCCCCTTGGCCGCAGCAGGCTTGGAGCGGACCAGCTCGGTGACCAGCGCCTGCAGATTCTCACGCAGGGCATCGACCTCGAAATCAACCTTGCCGATGGTGGTATGAACAATGCCGCCCTTGTCGATACGGAACTGAACCTGGCCGGCCTTCGCGTTCTGCACCGCGGTCTCGACATCGGTGGTCACCGTACCCACTTTCGGGTTGGGCATGAGCCCTCGCGGCCCCAGCACCTGGCCCAGCTTGCCGACCACCCGCATGGCGTCCGGGGTGGCAATGCAGACGTCAAAGTCGATGGTGCCGCCCTGGATGGTCTCGGCCAGATCATCCATGCCGACGATATCGGCGCCCGCGGCCTCGGCCTTCTCGGCATTTTCGCCCTGAGCGAACACGGCCACCCGGACGCTCTTGCCCGTGCCGTGCGGCAGCACCAACGCGCCGCGAACCACCTGGTCCGACTTGCGCGGATCAACGCCCAGTCGAACCGCCACATCCACCGACTCGGTGAACTTGACCTTGCTCAGCGACCTCAGCAGGCCCAGAGCCTCATCTACGCCGTAAACCTTGCCCGGCTCTACTTGCTCGCGAATTGCGCGAAGACGCTTCGACCTGGCCATCACTCCACTCCTTCCACATTCAGACCCATGCTGCGGGCGCTACCGGCAATGGTGCGCACCGCTGCATCGATATCGGCGGCCGTCAGATCGGGCTCTTTCATCTTGGCGATCTCTGCCAGCTGCTCCCGGGTCACGGTGCCCACCTTGCTGGTGTTCGGCTCACCGGAGCCTTTCTGAATATTCGCCGCCTTGCGCAGAAGCACCGCCGCCGGCGGCGTCTTGGTAACGAAGCTGAAGCTGCGATCGCTGAAAACGGTAATCACGACCGGGATCGGCAGCCCGGCCTCGACGTCCTGGGTCTCGGCGTTGAACGCCTTGCAGAACTCCATGATATTGACGCCGTGCTGACCAAGCGCCGGGCCCACGGGCGGGCTCGGGTTGGCCTGGCCGGCCGGCACCTGCAGCTTGATGTAACCGGTGACTTTCTTAGCCATTCTGTATCTCCTCGGGTTCTGGCGCCGGGCCACTTACGACCATCGGCTCCCCGTTTGGTTTCAAATTCCGGACCTGCAAGCAAGCCCGGGTTTCCTTGATCCTCCTTCACCCGGCCCGGAGCCGGCTGCAAGGAGATCCCGGATCGGAGTCCGGGATGGAAAAGCCGGAACGCGGCGCGTTACAGCTTCTCCACCTGATTGAAGTCCAGCTCGACCGGCGTGGACCGACCGAAAATCGACACCGCCACGCGCAGCCTGCTCTTTTCGTAGTTGATCTCTTCGACCACGCCACTGAAGTCGTTGAATGGCCCCTCGATGACCCGTACCATCTCGCCGGGCTCGAAGAGCACCTTGGGCCGCGGTTTGTCGACACCCTCCTGCACACGCTGCAGAATGGCGTCGGCTTCCGCCTCGCTGATCGGCGCTGGCCGATCCTGACGCCCGCCGATGAAACCCATCACCTTGGGCACGCCCTTGACCAGGTGCCAGGTGTCATCGTTCATTTCCATTTCCACAAGCACGTAGCCGGGGAAGAACTTGCGCTCGCTGCGTCGCTTCACGCCCTTGCGCATCTCCACGACATCTTCGGTGGGGACCAGCACCTCACCGAACATGTCCTCCATCTCGGCGCGCTTGATGCGCTCTTCCAGAGAGCGCTTGACGACCTTCTCGAAGCCCGAGTAGGCATGCACCACATACCACTGCTTGGCCATCAACTGCCCCCACTGCCGATCAGGTGGCGAACAATCCAGCCAAACACGGTATCCATGATGAACAGCAGAATCGAGGCAACGACCGTCAGCACGATCACGACCAGCGTGGTCTGCACAGTTTCGCTGCGAGTCGGCCAGACCACTTTCCGGCGCTCGACGTCCGCCTCGCGCAGGAAGAAAAAGAAGTCCCGCCCACGCGTGGTCTGCGCAACCACAAAGGCCGCGATCACGATCGCGGCCAGCAACCCGGCGGCCCGGATCGGTGTGATCACGTCGCCGGCGAAGTGGTAAAAACCGTAAAAACCGGCAGCAACAATCAGCAGACCGACGGGCCAGAGCAGGTAGTCGCGTGCAGACATCTTTTCAGCAGCCATTGAGTTGCCTTGCTTGATCAGTGGCAGGCGAGGAGGGACTCGAACCCCCAACCTGCGGTTTTGGAGACCGCTGCTCTGCCAGTTGAGCTACTCGCCTAATTCAGTTGCAGGCTCTGATTCTACAGCCCCGGGCCGACCACCGCGGACGGCCCGAAGCTGAAAACCGACCTGCGATTCATCACTCGATGATTTTCGACACCACGCCGGCACCCACGGTACGGCCGCCTTCGCGAATGGCGAAGCGCAGACCCTCTTCCATGGCGATCGGCGCAATCAGCTTGACGGTCATCTGCACGTTGTCGCCGGGCATCACCATCTCGGTG
>NZ_JBJNIP010000039.1:0-1187 GCF_056324165.1 Wenzhouxiangella sp. YN9 | reverse complement strand
TCGATGATTTTCGACACCACGCCGGCACCCACGGTACGGCCGCCTTCGCGAATGGCGAAGCGCAGACCCTCTTCCATGGCGATCGGCGCAATCAGCTTGACGGTCATCTGCACGTTGTCGCCGGGCATCACCATCTCGGTGCCTTCCGGCAGCTGGCAGTCACCGGTCACGTCGGTGGTGCGCAGGTAGAACTGCGGACGATAACCCTGGAAAAACGGGGTGTGGCGACCGCCTTCGTCCTTGCTCAGCACATACACCTCGGCTTCGAACGTGGTGTGCGGCGTGATCGAGCCGGGCTTGGCCAGAACCTGACCACGCTCGACGTCCTCACGCTTGGTGCCGCGCAGCAGCACGCCCACGTTGTCACCGGCCTGACCCTGGTCAAGCAGCTTGCGGAACATCTCGACGCCCGTGCAGGTCGTCTTGGTGGTGTCGTGAACACCCACAATCTCGATGTCGTCGCCAACGTGAACCACGCCGCGCTCGACGCGACCGGTCACCACCGTACCGCGACCCGAAATCGAGAACACGTCCTCGATCGGCATCAGGAAATCCTTGTCCAGATCGCGCTCGGGCTCGGCAATGTATTCGTCCATCGCCTCGATCAGCTTGAGAATCGAGGGCACACCAATATCACTGTCGTCGCCTTCCAGCGCCTTCAGAGCCGAACCGGTAATCACCGGCGTGTCGTCGCCCGGAAAATCATAGTCGCTGAGCAGCTCGCGAACTTCCATCTCCACCAGCTCGAGCAGCTCGGCGTCGTCAACCATGTCGGCCTTGTTCATGTAAACAAGAATCGCCGGCACACCCACCTGACGAGCCAGAAGAATGTGCTCGCGCGTCTGCGGCATCGGGCCGTCAGCAGCGGAAACCACAAGAATGGCACCGTCCATCTGCGCCGCACCAGTGATCATGTTCTTCACGTAGTCGGCGTGACCCGGGCAGTCCACGTGGGCATAGTGACGGTTGTCCGACTCGTATTCGACATGAGCCGAGGCAATCGTGATACCGCGCTCGCGCTCTTCCGGCGCGTTGTCGATCTGGTCGTAGGCGCGAGCCTCACCACCACGCGCTTCAGCGCTCACCTTCGTCAGCGCCGCCGTCAGCGTCGTCTTGCCGTGGTCAACGTGACCGATCGTGCCCACGTTGACGTGCGGCTTGGTGCGTTCAAACTTTGCCTTGGACAT
>NZ_JBJNIP010000038.1:0-1000 GCF_056324165.1 Wenzhouxiangella sp. YN9 | reverse complement strand
CGACGATGGTCAGACCGCAACGGAGTTACTCGGCACACCAGGTGCGTTCGAAGTCTCACCAACACCGGTCAGCGCCGAGCTGCCCGAGGTTGTTACATAGAAATCGTCGCCGATGTGTTGGGAATATGTTGACACGTTCCGCCACGGCCATCTCCAGGACACCCACGATCTATAGGAAATCTCCTACAGATTGACACGACAGTCGCCGGATTGGCGGGCGTCGCACCCGGCGCCACAATAGGGACATGACATATCCACGCAGCCAACTGGTCAGCGACAAGGAGCCCGGCTTCTTCCATTGTGTCAGTCGATGCGTCCGGCGCGCCTTTCTCTGTGGTCGCGACGAAGTGACCGGGATGGACTTCGAGCACCGACGCCAGTGGATCGAGGATCGAATCTTCAAGCTGGCTGAGAGCTTCTCGGTCTCCGTTTATGCCTATGCCGTCATGTCGAATCATTTTCACGTGGTTCTGAGCAGCGATCCTCGTGCGCCCTGGCAGTGGTCGGACCGAGAGGTCGCAGAGCGCTGGCTGGCCGTCTTTCCGGGATCGATCAGCAATCGCGACGACCCGGCCTGCGTGGAGCGCGCCACCCTCGCCCTGCTCGGCAATACCGAACGCCTCGATGTCATCCGCCAGCGCCTCGGTTCGATCAGTTGGTTCATGCGCGCGCTCAACGAGCCGATTGCCCGCATGGCCAATCGGGAGGACGGCTGCACGGGAAGGTTCTGGGAAGGGCGGTTCAAGTGCCAGGCGCTGCTGGATGAGCCGGCCGTTCTGTCGTGCATGGCTTATGTCGATCTGAATCCGGTACGCGCCAGCATGTGCGAGACGCTTCGCGATTCCGAGCACACATCCGTCTGTCTGACGTCAACTACTTTGTCCGGTTGGCGACAACTAAATTGGCCGGTCGGTGAGTGTTTCTGACCTGCCTTTGATTGCCGGTGCTATTTCTCCTTTCTGCGGGCGGCTTGGGCGCGTTTTCGGTAGCTCTCGCCGGT
>NZ_JBJNIP010000037.1:0-404 GCF_056324165.1 Wenzhouxiangella sp. YN9 | reverse complement strand
CCCTGCTTCAATGAGGCCCCGGCTGATTGCCGGGGATAACACAAAACTAACCACACAAAAGCCCACACCAATCAGATCCATAAAAAAGGCCCCGGCTCATTGCAGGGGAAAACGACTTCGAAGCCTTCATGCCTGACCGTAATCCCGCCCGGCTTCAATGAGGCCCCGGCTGATTGCCGGGGATAACGCCGGTCCGGGACAGTCAGTCCGACTTGGCCGGCGGGGCGTCCATGAAGGAGCGATAGCCATGACTGAGGGGGACATTGGTCGACACGTTTTGCCCGCGAATCAGCCGGGGCCTCATTGAAGCGAGGCGATTGACGGACGCGTATTCGAGGGCGTACACAGTTATCCCCGGCAATCAGCCGGGGCCTCATTGAAGCACGATGCGGTCAGGGCCGTCA
>NZ_JBJNIP010000036.1:0-345 GCF_056324165.1 Wenzhouxiangella sp. YN9 | reverse complement strand
GGCTGAACAAAAACAAGGACACCCACGATTCACATGGCTGAATAGCCGTCGGCCAAGACTTCGCGATGGTTAGATCAGTCGTAAAGGTTGATGGTGGTGAGGTGATTAAGCGATCTGCGCATCGAAAATCCTTTCTGGGGCCGAATTTGCCCCCAGTCGCTCCTTCGGAGGCCCCGCCTTGACCGGTTTGTGGCTTCTGGAGCGTCCTACCAGGGAAGTGGTTGTTCTCGCAGCTTCATGAGGGCGAACTCTCCCGAAACGCCCTTCATCCAGCGCTGCCCGAGACCGGCGGCTTTGAGCATCAGCGCTTCAGCCGAGCCGATCGCGCGATAGTAGCGGCTTTCT
>NZ_JBJNIP010000035.1:0-6685 GCF_056324165.1 Wenzhouxiangella sp. YN9 | reverse complement strand
CGGGTCGACGTCATCGCGGCGCTCGATCACGCGACCGTATTCCAGCGACTCCAGCGCGCGCCCGGTGGCCCGCCAGGCGCGGCGGCACGGCAGGCCGATGATGGAATACCGGCCCCAGTTCTCGCCGCCCTCGACCGATTCGAGCAAAAAGGCATTCGGCCCGTCGGCCAGCTTGAGATAAACCGACAGCGGGGTGTCCAGGTCGGCGGCAATCGAGCGCCAGACCGGAATGCGGTTGTAGCCTTCGCGGGCGAGTTGTTCGAAGCGCGATGCGTCCACGACTTCCCGATGGTTGGGGACAAGCGCGTTATTGTATGCGCCCCGGCGGCGGCCTTGCCATCCATAGCGGGCATTGACGGACAGTTGCCTGAAAGCCTTAGAACCAGTCAATATTTTTCCGTGCTTTCCGTGAATTCCGTGGTTGCCCGGTTTCTAAGGCTTTGTGCAGGCGCAATTGATGCCATGTGCCGGCATTCGCGGCCAAAAAGACATATAATCGGGCAATCGCTTCGTGCGATCAGGCGCGAAGCCGCAACGATGCTGGCGGGTCGGCGGATGGTCGGCCTGTCCCGGGGGGAGCCAGCCATGAACAATCCATCACCGTTTTGGCGCGGGCCATTCGTAACCCTGCAGGTTCTGATTCCGGCAACCGTGCTGGCACTTGCAACCACTCCTGCCGACGTGGCGGCGCTGGATGAGGACTGGCAGGCGGTCTGGGCGCGCTTGCCGGACGGCAGCATCGCTCCGGGGCTCTTGCTGATCCTGCTGGCAGCGCTGTTGACCGCCCTGCTGATTGTCAATCGACAGCGACGCCGGGCCCGTCAGGCCAGCCAGCGGCTGTCGCGCACTCTGCGCGGCTCCCGCGCCGGCAGCTGGGAGTGGAACGTGCAGACCGGCGAGACCCGCTACGACCAGCGCTGGGCCGAAATCGTCGGCTACCGGCTCGAGGATCTCGAACCGGTCTCCATCGACACTTGGGAGAAGATGGTTCACCCCGATGACCGGGCCGAGTGCAAGGCCCGGCTGCAGCGTCACTTCTCCGGAAAGTCCGGGCACTACGAAAAGGAAGTGAGGGTGCGCCACAAGGCGGGGCACTGGGTATGGGTGCACAAAGGCGGCCAGCTGATGACGCGCACCCGCGGTGGCGAGCCCGAGTGGATGTTCGGCACGCGCCTGGACGTGACCAGCCGCCGCTCGGCCCAGCAGGAGCGCGAAGAGTGGCTGCAGCGTTTCGACGAGTTGTCCAGCAACGTGCCGGGCGTGATCTACCAGTTTCGACTCCGGTCCGACGGCACATCGCACTTCCCGTTTGCCTCGGAAGGGCTGCGCGACATCTTCGGCTGCGGCCCGCAAGAGGTCGTCATCGATGCTCAGCCGGCCCTCGATACCCTCCATCCCGACGACGCCGACGAGGTGCGGCAATCGATCGAGCATTCGGCCGAGACGCTGCAGATCTGGCAAAAGGTCTGGCGGGTCAACCATCCCGAGCTGGGCCTGCGCTGGATGGAAGGCAACGCCACCCCGTCAGCCCGGCCCGACGGCAGCGTGACCTGGCACGGCTACATCCGCGACATCACCGATCTGCACCGCGCACGCGAGCGCGTGCGCACGGCGGCCAGCGTATTCGAAACCAGCCACGACGGCATCGCCATCAGCGGCGCCGACTACAAGTTCAGCACCGCCAATCGCGCCTTCGAGCGGCTGACCGGCTACCCGGCGGCAAACATCCGCGGCCATTCGTTCGAGACCTTGCTGCCGGAAAAAGACCCCGAGCCAACGACGAGGAAGATCTTTGCCACCGCCGCGGCCAGCGGTCGCTGGAACGGCGAGCTGTTCATCTGCAGGAAAAGCGGAGAAACCTTTCCGGCCGAGGTCTCCGTCTCGGCCGTCAGCGACGAGGACGGCCGCCTGTCACACTACGTCACGGTGATGACCGACATCACTCTGCGCAAGGCGCACGAGCACCGTCTTGGCGAGATTGCCAGCCACGACCCGCTCACCGGAGTGGGCAATCGGCGCATGGCCGACGAGCGGCTGCGCCACGCGCTCGCCCTGGCGCGGCATTCCGGCGCGACCTTTGCGGTGTGCATGATGGATCTCGACGACTTCAAGCCGATCAACGACCGCTACGGCCACGACGCCGGCGACCACGTGCTCAAGACGGTCGCGCAGCGACTTCAGGATCTGGTCCGTTCCGAAGACTGCGTGTGCCGCCTGGGCGGTGACGAGTTCCTGATCATCCTGCGCGACCCGCAGGGGGAATCGGTGTTCGAGCGCATTGTCGAGTCGGTGCGCATCCCCATCCGGATCGAGGCGGGCATCGTGCGGGTGTCGTCAAGCCTGGGCATCACGCTGTGCGATGCCGACTGCGACACCGATGCCGAGGGCCTGCTGCGCCGCGCCGACCGCGCCGTCTATGCCGCCAAGTCTGCAGGACGCAACCGCTTCTGCTTTGATACCGAGCAGAAATAGCCCTGATCTCGGCGGTCATCACGAATGATGCGGGCGAGCGGCGTGGTTACGATCGGGTACTGGACCAGGTGTCCAAACCGCTGATGCAGGCTGTGCGCGAGTACGTCGCTTTCGAGCCTACGCAAACCACCTATCCCGACGGTGTGGTGTCGAACTTCGTCTTTCACGCCGGTGATCAGGCCAGACCGATGTGGCACTATCCTGACCTCGGGGCGCACGTGTTTTTTCTGGCCAACATCATTGGCCAGACTTTGACCGGGCAGATGCGCGAGGAGTCGCGATACCTGCGCAGTCATGCGCGGGCGCGCGTAGCGTTGAAAGAAGTGGTCGAGATGCCCGATCACCAGGCGGACAGAGTCCTGCGCTCCATCGAGCAGAACCACGGTGAACTGAGCAACGTGCTGGCCAAGGAGATGCCAGTCCTGACACAGCCCGGGGTGTGGGCCGAGATCATTGAGGTCGTCTCTCAAGCTTTGGGAACAGACGATGCGGAGAATATGGCGGCGATCGACCGATATCGTCCTGGCAAGCCCGCCGACCGATGACGCGGGGACAGTGCAGCTGACCCACACCATTCGCCAAAGGTTGCGATCCCCCTGGTGAAAAATTCAGATCAGGGACGAACCCGCTCCCGACTGCTGTCGGGAGCGGGGTTTCAGTCAACTCTGCTTCATTGTTCAAACCGATCAGAGAAGACCGCGTCGACTGTATCTGCAAAATGAATCTCTACAGTCATGCTGATCGGCACGCCGTTGATGGTGCCGCTGATGATGGCGGTGCCGGGCTCTGCGGGCGCCGTGAGTACGGCGCTGTAGCTGCCATCGCCATGGTCGGTTACCGTGGTGCCCAGAGTTCCCAGCGTGGTCTCGATGGTCACTGCATCTCCGCCAACGGGAATGGGGTTGCCTGAGCTGTCATTGACCTGGACGGTAACAAGAGCGGTTGAAGTACCGTCTGGCGGCAGTTGGGATGGATGGACGCTGATGGTCGACTGACTGGCATCTGCGTGTACCGTGCTGGTGAATTCGACAATGGCCATCTGTGCCATCACCTCGCCATTAAGTGTGCCACTGACCACGGAAAAACCAGCCACGTTGCTGCTCAACGATGCGCTGTAGAGGCCATTGCCATGGTCAACCACGGCTCCGAGACTGCCCAGCGTGGCGCTGAGCATTACGCTGTCGCCGCCGCTGTCGACCGGGTTGCCCCACGCATCGCGTGTCTGAACGAATACCACGGCTTCATCAATGCCATCACTCATTACTGCCGTAGGCTCGGCCCAAAGCCAGCTGGTATCAGGGTGCGCATCGCCTCCTGAGCCGGCGACGAAGTCCACACTGGCCGATGCCGACATGGGTTGGCCGTTGAGTGTGGCAGTGATGTGGGCTGTTTCTTCCAGCATGGAGCTGGTAAGAATGGTGGTGTAGTGGCCGTCGCCGTGGTCGCTGACCGAGTTCTCCAGGCTGCCGGCAGTGCTGGCGACGACGATTGAGTCTCCACCGATGCCGGTGGGCTGGCCGGCCGCATTGCGGGCGTGGATGGTAATGACAGCCTGTGCGCTGCCATTGGCGGTGATCTGGCTGGGCATGGCCTCGATCAGCGAGGTGCCTGGATCGGCCTGCGTCGGGTCATACACCGTGATTTCGGTGCTCATGCCAATGGGTACGCCGTTGATGGTGCCGCTGACGATGGCAGTGCCTGGCTCTGTCGGAGCGGTCAGTTCTGCGCTGTAGGTGCCGTCGCCATGGTCGGTTACCGTGGTGCCCAGCGTTCCCAACGTGGTTTCGATGGTCACGGCATCGCCGCCCACCGTCACGGGATTGCCAGCGCTGTCATGAATATCGATGGTAATGGTCGAAGTCGAGCTGCCATCAGCAGGTAGCTGGTTCGGATTCGCGCTGATGGTTGACTGGCCCGCATCGGCTTCAACCCCGTCAAGAAATATGACGGTTGCGCTCTGTCCAATCGGTTCGCCGTTGATCATGCCGGTGATGGTGCTGGCTCCGGCCACGACCGGACTGAACAAAGCGGCAGTGTATCGGCCATCGCCAAGATCGCTGACTGCGCTGAGGTGGCCTGAAGTACTGGAGAGCTCCACCGAATCGCCGCCGTTGCCCAGCGGATTACCCCAGCTGTCACGGGCTTCCACGGTGATGAGTGAGCTGCTCAGACCATCGGCTTCAATGGCTGTAGGCATGGCCGAGAGCCGGGTGGCAGCGGCATCTGCACCACCACCGCTGTCACTGACGAATTCGACACTCGCCGAGTCATTCATCGGCTGGCCGTCAAGCGTTGCCGTGACGACTGCGGTTTCTTCGATCACGGAACTGGTCAGCGTGGCGCTGTATGTACCATCACCATGGTCGTTTACCGTGGTTGAGAGTGTTCCGGCTGTACTTGCCAGCACGATATCCGCGCCCCCAATGCTGACCGGATCGCCAGCGGCATTGTGGGCATTGAGAGTGATCAATGCCTGTGACGTGCCATTGGCCGTGATCGCCAAAGGATAGGCGTGGAGTTCACTGGTATCGGGGTCGGCAAGATCGGGGTCGTAGAAAGTCACTGTATCAGTCTGGCCAATGGCTTCACCATTCAATGTTCCGCTGATCTCGGCGATACCGGGCGTATTTGCAACCACAGCCGCTGTGTAGCTGCCATCGCCATTGTCGATAGCCGGGCCAACATTTCCGTGGCTGGCAAAAATGGCGACCGTCGCGCCACCGGTTGACATGTCGTTGCCGAAGGCGTCCCGGGCCTGGACTGTGACGATGCTGCTGTCCATGCCGTTGGCCATGATCAGTTCAGGATGGGCCGACAACAGAGACATTGCAGCAACCGGCTCACTACCTTGATCGACCACAAAGTCCACCGAAACTGGATGGCCAATCGCTTCGCCATTGATGGTTCCGGTGATGTCAGCGGTTTCAGATGTGGTCGATGAGGTCAGAGTCGCTGTATAGCTGCCGTCGCCGTTGTCCGTAACGGCCGACAGGCTTCCGGCAGTTGTGTTCAGTTGCACATCGTCACCGCCGCCTGGGACCGGATCGTCCAGGCTGTCTCGGACCTGAACCGTGATGATTGAGGTGGCCGTACCGTTGGCCGTGATTGTTTCCGGCTGGGCCGAGATGACGCTGTTTTCAGGCCGGGCTTCAAGAACAAAAGCGTAGTGCAGCCGGTAGATCGAAAGAACCGACAGGACGGCGCTGGCCTGGTAGCAGATTTCATCAAAGGGTTGACTGAATGAGGCAGCGACATTCTGGGCACCACCAATACCAATCAAAGTCAGCAGAAACCCGGGCCCGGAAAAGGATTCCTGGACTGTTCCATTGAGGCGGGTATAGATGTTTGAACCTTCGAGCAGGGAAGCAACGCCTTCGTTGAGGTTGACCACATAACCCGCACGGCGACCAGCCGGAATGGTCCGGTTGGCACCCACACAGGCATAGGCCGAACCGCCCACCCCGACCGGCAATGACATCGTTGCCTGGGTCAGGAGGTTGTCATTGACCAGGTTCTCGACATCATCAACTGAACAAAACAGGCAGATGGGATTGATGCCGGAAGCGGTAACTTCCGCGTTACTGGATTCAATGAGAGGAGTTTCAGCTTGAGTTACAGAGATCATGCCGGGAGAAAAGCCAAGCAGCATGACCATTACGACGGTGATGGAAAAGAATCGGATCAACATGGCGCCCTTCCAGTTTGGTTACAAATTAGCCACTTACGCCCGGAACCCATGGTAGGCACATCGACCGCCAGTTTGCAATCTGGTATTGTCAAGTTGGATATGGCACTATGGATCGTTTGCAGCCACCTTTACGCTGGATGGTGGGGATCAAGTCCGCCGATGGATTTCAACGTCGGCAATCACTTCCGTTCGCTGTTCAACCCCGCTGAAGCCAAAGGCAAAGTTGCAGTTACTCACAGTCGGTTGTTGCCCCAGTCCTTGAATTGCCGAGAGGCTGTAACGCTTTCGCCCAGCTGCTGCACCGCTCGTGCTCAGCGCTCGTGACAAGGCTTGAGTGCAATGCGGATGTGCTGCCGGTGCACCGTTACACGCAGGGGATGCGTAGCGTATAGGAAGTATAAGCGCCCTATTTCCTGATTTCCAACGGTATCCGGAGCCGTACCAGGCCGGCACCGGACCCTTACCAAAGTCCCCTGCACGCCGAATTCCGTCCGATTCCTAACTGTCGGAGCCAATCGAGCAGCC
>NZ_JBJNIP010000034.1:0-328 GCF_056324165.1 Wenzhouxiangella sp. YN9 | reverse complement strand
AATCTTTACTTGGACAGTCAAAACATCCTCTGGGTGGGCACTTTTGGTGGTGGTTTGAATGCCATAGATATTGATGACAATAAAATCATCAGGTTCCCGTATTCAAGTCAAGAAGCGGAAAACATGATTTCAGAAAATGTTCAAACATTTTATGAGGATAAAGACGGAGTTTTGTGGATAGGAACGGGTACCGGTTTATATAGTTTTTTCGAGGGTGTGTTTGAACATTTTGATGTGCACGGTAAAAAATCAGGTGAATTGCTTCATAACCGAATTTGGGACATTCACTCGGCCGGTGACAATAATTTATGGCTTGGTACCTCAAATG
>NZ_JBJNIP010000033.1:0-335 GCF_056324165.1 Wenzhouxiangella sp. YN9 | reverse complement strand
TATTTTCGGGGGTTATGAACACGACCGCGGCGGCGACGAGCACGTCAGCCGCGCCGGCCCCCAGCGGCCGCACATGCCGGGTCTGCACCCCGTCGACGGCGCGGTCGTGAGCGCCGGCGCCAACCCCGGGGGTCGGCCGGCGGCGATTGGGGGCAGGATCATGCCCCCTGACGACCCCGCGCGTCACCGCAGGGGGCCGCCGCGGCCGGGGGCGCCCACGTGGGTGGACGCGCGGGGTCGCCTGGGGCCTTGAGCCGCCCCCCAAGACCCGCCGGCGCCCCCAGGGGGTTGACGCGGCCGATCACCCCCGCCCCGTCGACGGGGTGCAGACCCGG
>NZ_JBJNIP010000032.1:0-11694 GCF_056324165.1 Wenzhouxiangella sp. YN9 | reverse complement strand
ACTTCGATCAACTCCCGCCGAATCACGCCATACAGGCGTTTCCGACGATATTTCGGAATGAAAACGATGTGGTACTTACACTCCCATCGAGTGTGTCGTAAACTGCTGACTTGTCTCATGGTTTCTCCTTAGCGTGGTGCTTGGCGGCTCACGCTTCGGAGTTACCATGAGATTTCCGGAATCGTCAAACATTGAATGCCTCCCCAGCAGAGCTGGGGGGTCTCCCGAATTTGTCTAGTGCGTGGGCTGCAATGTGGTGGCAATCCAACTACCCAGTGCATTTGACGGCCCTGAACGTAGTGGTCTTCGCATTTCTCCCCGGCCTGGCTATTGGCACAGTCGTGGCAGAACTCCTTTTCAGAATTGGAAAGCTGTATGGCAAATTGCGTGGTTCTAAAGCCTAACAAGTCGCTCAAGTACGTTCCGGCCCTTCGGGCCTCTACCGGACGCGGCTAGAGCCGCGCCGCTTAGCTCAGACGTTAAATTGAGGTAAGCAACCGTGTACTTCGCTGATGAGCTATCCCGAAAATTCCGGACTCGTCGCAGGGCATTTAGTCTAAGCTCCGTATTGGTTGCTCTAGCCAGCTTTTTCATTTTGGGTGTCATTAATCCCGATAGGGATGCAGAACTTGGGTTGCCGGAATTCGGTCTCCTCATTGCTGTGGTCGCAATAATCTATGTTTTAAAAAGAATTTTTTGGCGTTGCCCTGCATGTGGGCCTGCACTGCAAATGGGCGGACTGACAGTATTCGACCTCAAAAGGTCTGACAAAGTGCGCTGCCCAGGCTGTGGCGTAACCTTGGAATGAATTTAACGATTAGTTCCAGTACGTTTCGGGCCTGCCGGCCCTCCACCGGATGCCCTTTTCGCTGCGCTGCAAGGGCACCGCTGAACAAAAGCGTTATGTGCGGCCCAATACTGTGGCGTGGATGTGACTCTCAACGTGATGAATCAGAACAATAACAGAGGTATGGATGCACCGCCTTAGCCACCTTGTCATAAAGAATTTCCGAGCCTGTCGTGATGTGTCGCTGCCACTCGAGGGCTATACACCGCTGGTGGGGCAGAACAACACCGGCAAGTCCACTATTCTTCAAGCCATCGAATGGGTGTTGAAACCAAAAGCGCTGCCTCTCGCCGATTTTGCCGATTCCAAATCACCGATTGAAGTCGCGGCCTGTATTGATGGTATCAGTGAGGCGATATTGGATCGCATTCCCGAGCAGAAGCATCGCAGGGCCATTGAACCCTATTGCCGCGATGGCCGGTTGTGGATTCGAGTGATTGCCAACGGCACGGGAAAAAACGCCGTGAAGAAGGAAGTGTGGGATACCGAACAACGCGACGGCGACGAATTGCCGGAGTATTGGCGTGATTACCCGACGGGATTGCCCCAGGTGGTGTCGGTTTTGCTGCCGGAACCACTGATGGTGCAGGCCATGCACGATCTCGGCGAGGATCTGGGCAAGGCCAAGGCCGGTACGACTATCAAAGGCTTGCTGGATGAAATCATGGGGCCGCTGTTGGCGGCTCACGCCGAGTTGAACACTGCACTTGAGACTATTCGCCATGTACTGACCGCCGATGGCGATAACCGCTCTGATCATTTGCAGCAGTTCGACACCGACGCCACCGATGCGCTCACCCACTTCTTCCCCGGTTTGTCGCTTGATCTGGATTTGCAGGTAGTCGATGTCAAGGAATTCTTCAAGGCCGGGGATCTGCATGTCACCGACAAAACCACCGGCGACCGGCGGCGTTTTGACCAGATGGGTACGGGGGCTCAGCGGGCCATTCAGATGGCGCTGATTCGCTATCTCGCGGAGACCCGCAAGGAGGACGACAACCGCCCGGCGCGCCGCCTGCTGTTGATCGACGAGCCGGAGTTGTATCTGCATCCCCAGGGGGTGCGGCGCTTGCGGCAGGCGCTGGCTGATCTCGCCGAGGCCGGGTTTCAGATTGTCTTCTCCACCCACTCCCCGCTTATGCTCAGCCGGGACAACGCCGCCGATACCGTGATCGTGGGCAAAACCGCGGAAGCCGGCGCGACCACCCAGAAGCCTTTGCGCCAAGCGGTGGAGGACGCGCTGAGCAACGCCGAAAGCCAGTCGCGCACCCTGTTCGAGCTGGGCAACTTGGCCGAGATCTACTTTGCCAACAGGGTGGTGATTTGCGAGGGCAAGACGGACGGACGCCTGCTGCCGCTGGTTTACGAGCGGCTTTACGGCATCACCCCGGATATTGACCATATCGCCTTTGTGTCCGTCGGCGGCTGCGGCAATATCCCCAAGGCCTTGCCGGTTATGGCCGCCATGGGTATTGCCGCCTGTGCCGTGGTGGATCTGGATTTTGCCTATACCCATGCCCGTTCCGGCGGGCTACTACCACGGGACGGGGACGACCTGAACAAGGTAAAATCCGCGCTGGCGCGCCTGCAAGCCGACCACAGCTTTGCGCTGCACGATAACGGCTTGCCCAAGAACGATAAAGCCAACGGGCGCATGGCCGCTGATACCTGGGCGCTTTTCGCGGCCGACGAAGAAGGCAAGGCCCTTGCCGACCAGACCCAACATGCCCTCCAGGCCCATCGCGTGTGGGCCTGGCCGCAAGGCTGCATTGAGCAGGTGACCGGCGCCGAAGACAAGGGCGAAGATGCCATTATCGAACAGGAACAGCGGCTGCGCGATATGAGCGCGGCTGAAATAGAACAACAGATGCCCGCCTTCAAGGCGTGCTTTGACTGGATCAGGAGTATTTAATGCCGACGTTGGAGTTCAAGGGCAAACAGTTTGTCTATTCCCACCATCTCGGGGTGCCGTTTCGTGAATTGCAGGTGGTGCCGGACAAGTCCCTGCCCGCCAAGGGCCAGAAACCCTCGCTGGACGATAACCTGATTATCCACGGCGACAATCTGGAAGCGCTCAAGGCGCTTCTACCTACCCATGCCGGCAAGGTGGACTGTATTTTCATCGATCCGCCCTATAACACCGGCAATGAGGGTTGGTGCTACAACGACAATGTGCGCTCGCCACTGATGAAGGAATGGCTGAAGAAGTCGGCCAACCCGGTGGATAAGGAAGACCTGGAGCGGCATGACAAGTGGTTGTGCATGATGTGGCCGCGAATAAACATCTTGCGGGACCTTTTGTCAGAAAAAGGCAGTATATGGATAACTCTGGATGATAATGAAGTCCATAGATTCAAAATTATCATGGATGAGATTTTCGGGGAAGAAAGCTTTATCACCTCGGTAGCATGGCAGAAGATGTATACGGTAAAAAACTCTGCTAGACATTTTTCCGAAATGCACGACCATATTCTGGTTTACGCAAAAGATGAAACCCAGTGGTGCAGGAATTTGCTTTCAAAGTCTGATGACAGTGCAGACGATTACTCTAATCCTGATAATGATGAACGCGGTCCGTGGATAACAAACGCGATTCAGGCCAGGAACTATTACAGCCAAGGCCAGTACGAGATAGTCTCTCCGGCTGGTAGAAAGCATAAGCCACCAAAGGGCACATACTGGAGAATTTCAAAGTCAAGTTTTGAGGAGCTAGACGCCGATGGACGGATTTGGTGGGGTCGTAACGGGGACTCGATACCAAGGATCAAAAAGTTTCTTAGTGAGAGTAAAGAAGGCGTAGTTCCTGCAACTGTCTGGTTTTATCGCGATGCTGGCAGTAATTCGTCTGCTAAAGAGAAGCTGAGGGACATTTTCTCTGACTCTGATGAAGAGTTATTTCTCACTCCTAAACCAGTGGAGCTCTTGTCTCGTGTGCTGGAGATCGCCGCAAGTAATGAGTCATTGGTGCTTGATTCCTTTGCTGGCTCAGCTACGACGGCCCACGCCGTGCTCGAAGCCAACAAAAGAGACAGCGGCAACCGGCGTTTTATCCTTGTTGAATGCGAGGACTACGCCGACACCCTCACCGCCGAGCGCGTGCGCCGTGTGATCAATGGCTATCCCTATAGCGGAACACAGCGCGAGCAGTTGTACAGGGAAAACATCACTTGGAGCACTTTCGAGAAAAAGCAGGCTAAGGTGCTGGAGCATGTTGCTTCCATCGAAAACCTGCACGGCCACGAATACGACAAGATCAAGAAGCAAATCAAGGATGGTGTGCTCACCGTCACCGGCGAGCGCAAGGTGGAAAAGACCGCACCGGGGCTGGGGGGTAGCTTCACTTACTGCACTCTGGGTGATCCCATCGATATTGAAAGCCTGCTCACCGGCAAGGGGCTGCCGAGCTTCGAGGCGCTGGCCCGTTATGTGTTCTACACCGCCACCGGGCAGTCCCTGGAGAAAGTTGGCAAGCCCGCGCCGGATGGCTTTATCGGCGAGACCGATCTTTTCCGGGTGCACCTGTTCTACCAGCCGGAGAAGGAGTGGTTGCGATCCAACGACGCGGCCCTCAATGCCGAGCGGGTCGCGGCCATAGAAAAGAGCAACAAGAGCGGCAAGCGCGCCATTGTGTTTGCCGTGGCCAAGTTCATGAGCCAGAAGGAATTGACCGCCCGGCGCATCGAGTTCTGTCAGTTGCCCTATGCTGTCCACCGGATTCTGGGGGATTGAGCATGGAGCTGAAGGAATACCAACAAGGCGTACTGAGCAAGCTGGACCGCTATCTGACGGTACTGGCCGAGCAGCGGGAGCAGGCGGAGGATTTTTCCGAGTTCCAGAAGAGCAAGGGCAAAACAGCCGGCCTGGGCGACTACTGCCGGGAAGCCTGGGACCAACTCAACACGGAGCGGCTGCTGCCGTATCTGTATCAGAATGGCAATCCCGTGGTAGCGCCGCACCTGTCGCGGCCCGATGGCCTGGGGCAGTCGATCCCCAATATCTGCTTCAAGGTGCCCACCGGCGGTGGCAAGACGCTGTTGGCCACCGCCGCGCTGGAACGGGTGCAGACGGATTATTTCAAGCGCCAGACCGGGCTGGTGCTGTGGGTGGTGCCTTCCGAGGCCATCTACCGGCAAACCTGGAAGCAACTGGCCAACCGTGAGCATCCCTACCGGCAGATGCTGGAACGGGCTTCTGGCGGGCGGGTGAAACTGCTGGAAAAGGGCGATGCCTTTACCCGCCGGGACGTGGAGGGTCAGTTGTGCGTGATGCTGCTGATGCTGCCCTCGGCGGCGCGCAAGTCCAAGGAGACCCTGCGTCTGTTCCGAGACAGTGGTCGCTTTACCTCCTTCTTCCCAGTGGAAGACGACAGCGAGGCCAATCGGACATTGCTCGATCAAGTGCCGAACCTGGACCAGAACGATCTGGCGGATATGGGCTTTGCCGAGGGAATTGTGCCAAATTCGATTTCCGTAAAGCAGAGCCTGGGCAATGTGCTGCGACTGGTGCGCCCTGTGGTGGTGATCGACGAGGGCCACAAGGCTTATTCGGACACCGCCCGGGATACACTGGCCGGGTTCAACCCGCGCTTTATCCTGGAATTGTCCGCCACGCCCAATACGAACAACAAGCACCAGTCCAATGTGTTGGTGAATGTCCCCGGGGCAGACCTCAAGGATGAGGAGATGATCAAGCTGCCCATCAATGTGATCAACGAAGGCAAGGGCGGCTGGAAGCACACTCTGACGCTGGCGCACGCCAAGCAACAGGAGCTGGAGCAGGCAGCGCTGGCGTTCCAGAACGAGACCGGGCGGTATATCCGCCCCATTGTGCTGATTCGCGTGGAGCGTACCGGCAAGGAGCAACGTGACGCCGGGCTGGTCCATGCTGAAGACGCAAGGGAATACCTGCGCGATCAGCTGGGCGTGAAGGAAGAGCATATCCGCCTGAAGACCTCCAGTGACGACGAGCTGGCCGACGAAGACCTGTTATCCCCCACCTCGCCAGTACGTTTCATCATCACCAAGGACGCGTTGCGCGAAGGCTGGGATTGCCCCTTCGCCTATGCTTTGGCGGTGCTGTCGCGCACCACGGCCACCACGGCGCTGACGCAGATGATTGGCCGCGTGCTGCGCCAGCCCCACGCTCAGGCCACCGGCGTGGCCGCTCTGGACGAGTGCTACGTGTTTACTTTCGATCAGGATGTGACCGAGGCGGTCAATGGGGTGCGCAAGGGGCTGGAGGATGAAGGTATGGCCGATCTGGCCTCCAGCGTACAATCCGTGGACCCGGGCAGCGGCCAGCCCCAGCACATGCGCCGCGAGACCATTCACCGGCGGGGCAAATTCGCCGGTCTGCCGCCCATTTTCCTCCCGCGAGTGTTGCACCGGGACACCAGTGCCCAGGAGGGCTACCGCCCGCTGGACTACGACCGCGATGTGTTGGGCGCACTGGATTGGGAGACATTGCAGTTTCTGGGGGCGGACAAGGCCGCCATGGACGATGACAAGCTGCAACGCACGGTGGCTCGCGTCACCCTGGACCGAAAGGCCAAGGAGACCGGCCAGACGGTGTTCGAGCTTGAGCAGGAGGCGGTTAACGCCTTACCCGATGAAGGGCTGGACGCCCCCTATCTGGTGCGCCAGTTACTCGATGTGGTGCCCAACCCTTGGCAGGGTATGCGCCTGCTGGACGAAACCCTGGCTGCCCTGCGGGCCAAAGACGTCACCGATGAACAGATTTATGTGAACCGGTTGGATCTCGTGCAAACCATGAAGGCCGACTTGCGCGAGCAGGTCAACGCCATGGCTGAAAGCCTGTTTCGGAAAAAGCTCGATAGCGGTGAAATCACCTTGCGGTTGGTGGCCTCCAATGACCCGGCACTGAACTGGAAGATTGCCGAAACTCTGGAACTTGATGTAGCCGATGTAGACCCGCTGCTTTACCGCAAGAACGGTGAGCCACTGGAGAAGAGCTTGTTTGAAAAGGTGTACCAGAAGGAATTCAACGAGCTGGAGAAGAATACAGCCTGGTATCTGGATGAAAGCCAGTGTGTCTACTGGTGGCACCGCATCGCCGTCAATCAGCGTTCCTATGGCTTGCAGGGCTGGCAGCGGCATCGGGTGTACCCTGACCTGCTGGCGTGCGTCCATGGCGTCGAGGAAGGCAAGTTCCGCTTCTCGGTACTGGAGACCAAGGGCGACCACCTCAAAGGTAATGACGACACCGAGTACAAGCGGAAGCTGTTCGAGCTATTTACCCGCTACGCCGATGTGACGGCCTCCATTGGCCAACTTGCGCTTGAGGACCAGGACGAACCCATGCGGTTCAGGATGGTGATGGAAAATGATTGGCAGCAGACGCTGGTGGATGAAGGCATCCGGTAGGCAGGGAGCAATATGCACATAACAACAGCGTCAACGCGGACCGGCTTTTCCGCTGGCGCTCCAAATCCGGCCGGTTACGCTGGGCGTTATGAGAACTAGAAGCAGATAGGGAGTAACCGTTGGAAGAACTACAATTTAAAATTGATGGCCCTATTCTGAAGGAGGGAGTTCCGCTTCCCTTGGCGATATCTGCGTTGAGTAGCTTTCAAAGCATTGTCGACAAAACCTATCTTGTTACCGCCGAAAAAAGCCGTATAACCGCATCCGAAAGAGAAAAATTTTACATAAAAGCGACCGAGTTCAAGCACGGTTCTTTCCTAACGTACTTTGAGATCGCTTTGCAAGGCGTGCAGCTAGGGCTGCCCCTCGTGTCAAGCCTTGGTCCGCAGAACATATGGGATTTAACCAAAGACACTTTCTCTATGTTAAAACTTGTTTGTGGTGCGGTGCGTAGCGGAAATCAGCCTACCTATGAGTTCAACAACAATGGCGATGTCGATCTGAGAATTGGCGATGAACATCATCACTATCATGGCCCCGTATTCCAAATCGCCCAACTCGCACTTCCAAATTACCAAGATTTGGCACACCTGCTGGGTAATAGAAAATTAACAGAAGTGTCTGCTGGCCAACGGTTCAGCCCAAATCATGATATTTACCTTGGTGAGGCCGATCGGGACGCTTTCGACATTCCGACAAAAATACAGAAAGAAACGACGGAGCTTAGGTGCGAAGTATTTGATTTTAACAAATACAAGAATGCTGGGAAGCTGTCCGTCTCTGATGCTGGGCAGGCGATACCACTTGGTGAGTATAATTTCACCATTTTCGGAAACCAGGATAACGTAGAATACATTTATACGTTGCTGAAGCCGCAAGTTACGTTGTACTGCCTCGTAGAAGAAGCAGTGAGCCCGTTCGGAGGGGTAGATGTCCATAAATTGCACATTACCGGCGTCGGCTCATAACAATTTGCTGCACGCGGATAAATTACTCGCTACGCTCCTAATTTACCGGTGAGCAAGGCGTTAAGTGCTATGGAAAAAGTCCCACTCTCCTTCATTCTGGCAAGAATTCTTATGGGCGTGAGCATTGTTGCGGCTTTCTTTCCGCTAGAAGATATAGACCTCTTCTCCGGAGCGGGCCTTCTGTTTATCGCCATTCAGGGGTTTCTTGTATTTACTCTGGTGTGCCTGTTCACTAACCCAAACCTCGGGCGTCTGCTTTCTGTGGCGGTCTTTACGCTGAGCGGCCTTATAGCGGCTGGTGCTGCCGTCGCCGGATCTGCCTTCGGAGTGCCCATATATCTGCTCGTCGTCGACATCATCATTGCCACGATGCAATTGACACTGGCCTGGCACCTGCTGGTTGGTTCTCCCGCTCTACAATATGCGACTCAAGAGCGCTCGAATGTGCGCACTTAACAAGTCGCTCAAGTACGATCCGGCCTTCGGCCTCCACCGGACGCGGCTAAAGCCGCGCCGCTTAGCTCAGACGTGTGTGCCGGGCATGGCACGAAGCTGGGGAGGTGAAAGTCCTCCCACCAGGTATTCGCAGAGCCGAAGGTTAGGAGAAGGGCAAGGGCGTTATCGCGAGGTGGCGTCTGGAGGAAGCCCAATCCAAAGCGGCGGGGCGACGAACAGGAACTGGATATGAGGTGTGACGTAGACGGGGCCAGTGGGCACGTGACCATGAAGCCCTCCATCTGCATCGGGTCTGCGTTTTATAAATCCAGCGTTTGCGCCGTGAAAGTTTCGTGTCTTACCCCGGGAGGTCTCCCCGGTGCGCTGGAGACGGCGCTGAGCGTCGAGCAATTGGCGCTGATCGCCAGGGAGAAGTCAGCCGAGGGCATAGTAGATGGGTGGCGCCATCGAAGGCCCGAACGATGAACGAGGACGATTGACCGAGTATGAGCCACCGGACCGCCTCAGAGAATCGACGCGAGTCGGCCGTGCCAAGTGCACGGGAGGAATCGGCGGCTGGGGAAAGGATCGCTTCGGCCTCACCATCAACCGCTTCGCTGTGGGACCAAGTGCTCGAACGCAGCAACCTGCAGCGGGCACTGAAGCAAGTACGCCAGAACAAAGGCGCGCCGGGCATCGACGGTATGCGCGTCGATGCACTGCCGGACCTCCTTCGCCAGAACTGGCCGATGATCCGCGACCAACTGGAAGCGGGGCAATATCGCCCGCAACCGGTCAAACGCGTGCGGATTCCCAAGGCTGACGGACGGGAACGCCTGCTGGGCATCCCGACGGTTCTGGACCGCTTCATTCAGCAAGCCATTGCGCAGGTGATATCGGCGCAATGGGAGCCCCACTTCCATCCGCGCAGTTACGGCTTCCGGCCGGGCAGATCGGCGCAGCAGGCGGTCAGACGCCTGCAAGCCGATGTCCGGTCGGGCCGCCGATGGACGGTGGACCTGGACCTGGCGGCCTTCTTCGACCGGGTCAACCATGACCGGTTGATGCACCGGCTCAAGGTCCATGTCCCGGATCGTCGTCTCCTGCGACTGATCAACCGTTTTCTGACGGCTGGCATGCTGGATGGGGACCACTTGAGCCCGACCGATGCCGGCGTGCCGCAAGGCGGCCCGCTGTCTCCGGTACTGGCCAACGTGATGCTGGACGAACTGGACTGGGAGCTGGACCGGCGCGGCCACCGCTTTGTCCGATATGCTGACGACTGCCAGATCCTGGTGGGTAGTCATCGAGCGGGCGAGCGGGTGATGGACAGCGTGTCGCGCTTGATCGAAGACTCACTCCGGCTCGAAGTGAATACACGAAAGAGCGCGGTCGATCGACCATGGAAGCGCCAGTTCCTGGGCTTTACGGTCACCCGCGGGTCTCACCGGCTCAAAGTGTCACCCAAGGCGCTGCACCGATTGAAGACCCACCTGCGGGTATTGACCCGCCGCACGCGAGGTCACCGTTTAGCCGATGTCGTGGCAGACCTGAGAGACTACCTGCTTGGTTGGAAAGCGTACTTCGGAATGGCCGAGGTACCGAGCCCGCTGCGCGAGATCGACAAATGGCTGCGGCGACGACTACGCTGTTATCTCTGGAAGCAATGGGGTCGCTCGGGCTACCGCCAACTGCGCCGAATGGGCGTGAGTGTACGCGAGGCCTGGCAGACGTCGAAATCGGCCCACGGGCCGTGGCGGCTATCGCACACCCCGGCGTTAAGACGGGCCCTGCCCGCGAAGTACTTTGCTGACCTGGGGCTACCGAGCCTGGTGGCGCGGTAGCGATGTTCATCGAATCGCCGTGGTACGTGATCCGTATGCCCGGTGGTGTGGGAGGAGAGGCATCGTAAGGTGCCTCCCTATCCCGATTAGGCCGCATTGACAGTCTTCAGGAGCATCCGAAGTGCGATATCTCCCAATCTACGTATTGATGACCTTATTCTTGCTGGCCGGTTGCTCCGAGCCTGCTGAGCGCGAGGTGAAGGTCGGACGCCTACATCGCGGTTACGTCGATGCCTCCAGGACAGACTGGGCTAATGCCGGACCTCGCCCTCTTGCAACCACTGTCTGGTATCAGACGCATGACAGTAGTGTCGAGACCGAATGGAACATCGGAGTATTCCGCTTTGGTCGCAACGCACTGAATGCGCCATTTGCTGATACCCAGAAGCGTCCACTCATCATTCTGTCTCATGGCACTGGCGGTAGTGCGGCGCAGCTATCATGGCTGGCGGAAAGTCTAGTTGCGGCCGGCTTCATAGTCGCCGGCATCAATCATCATGGAAATACGGCAGCGGAAGAAACTTCCTGGCCACATGGCTTCGCCCTTCCGGCAGAGAGAGCCCGCGACATTTCCATGCTGGTTGATCAACTGCTCGGCGATAAGGAGATTGCACCTCATATTGATAGCAGTCGTATTGGTGCGGCTGGATTCTCAATTGGCGGATACAGCGTGCTGGCTTCCGCAGGCGCGCACCTCAAGGTCGCTGATAGACAATTGCGCTGCGAGGATGAATCAAGCAACCCTGTCTGCAAGCTTCCTCCAGAAGCGGGATTCACGGAGGCAGACATTCGGGCCCTCGCGAGTTCTGACATCACGTTCAAAGAGGCTCTTGTTCGAGACGAGCATCCTGTCAGTGATCCGCGCATCCGAGCGGTCTATGCAATTGCCCCTGCATTCCTATCATTGATGACAGAACAGGATTTCTCTTTACTCGATGTTCCAATCAGGGTTGTTCTGGCGGAGCAGGACCAGCAGATCCTAGACAAATTCGGGAGACCCCCCAGCTCTGCTGGGGAGGCATTCAATGTTTGACGATTCCGGAAATCTCATGGTAACTCCGAAGCGTGAGCCGCCGAGCACCACGCTAAGGAGAAACCATGAGACAAGTCAGCAGTTTACGACACACTCGATGGGAGTGTAAGTACCACATCGTTTTCATTCCGAAATATCGTCGGAAACGCCTGTATGGCGTGATTCGGCGGGAGTTGATCGAAGT
>NZ_JBJNIP010000031.1:0-332 GCF_056324165.1 Wenzhouxiangella sp. YN9 | reverse complement strand
GGCTGCTGTCAGCCATCGCAGAAGCCCTGGTCAGCCGCAGCCTGCGCCTGCACGACGCCCGGGTCGCCACTTTCGGCCAGCGCGTCGAAGACGTTTTCACCATCACCGATGCCCAGGGGCAGCGGCTGGACCGTGATGATAGCATGGTGCTGGTAGACGAGCGGCGGAAGAGACTGGATGTGGGGTGAAAGTGTGTAGTGTGAAGTGTGTAGTGTGTAGTGTGAAGTTTGATGTGTGTAGTGTGATGTGTGAAGTGTGAAGTGTGATGTGTGTTTTGTGTAGTGTGAAGGTTTTTGCGAGATCTTGTTGTTGGTGTTGTTGGTTTTGATTCT
>NZ_JBJNIP010000030.1:0-327 GCF_056324165.1 Wenzhouxiangella sp. YN9 | reverse complement strand
GAGGTGGCTTCGCTCGAACGAACGGAGCGGGATGCGGTATTAATGGCGCTCCATCAATGTGCGGGAAATATTGCCGCTACGGCTCGTCCATTGGGGGTCGGCCGGCCGACGCTTTATCGTAAGATGCGTAAGTATAATATCGAAGTGCAGGGCGTTAAGACCATATTTTAACTCTCCATGACGTGTTAGTTGGTTGCGCATTAGCCTTACCGCAAGGTTTTTCGGTTATTTGCGCGAAACAGATAAATGAGAATCATTACGTAGATTTGATCTGCATCTGCGACTTGCTCGGGCAATGTTGAGTGATATCCTGCTCATCTCATGCCG
>NZ_JBJNIP010000029.1:0-897 GCF_056324165.1 Wenzhouxiangella sp. YN9 | reverse complement strand
CTCGTCCATGAATACTTTGACCTGTTGCTCGGTGGCCGCCATCCAAAACCCCTTTCCGGGTGCAGTGAACAAACGGCCAAGCTTAGTGGCAACCGGCCAAAATAGTTGTCGCCGACCGGCCAAAGTAATTGTCGTTCAATATCCGTCCGACACCGGCTCGAGTCGACCCGATCTGCCATCGGGAAGGTGCTTGGCCGAGAACCACAGAACCAGTCCCTCAAGCCGGTCGCCGGGCTCGATAGCGACACACTCTCCGACCTGAGTGAATCGAGCTATATCGAGCTTGTGCGCTGGACAGGGCTGCAGGCGCATCCGGACAAGCGTGGCAAACTCTCCGCAGCCGGACAAACGCCACCCGAAAGCCTCTGGAGCGTCGCCAACCATCCCCGCGAGTGGATGCGACGCGTCCAGGGAACCGAGAGCCGCTACTACCGGGCGATCGGCTCGGCCGAGGCGCTGATGCTCAAGGCCGCCGATCTCGGGCAACGGTGGATGAAGGGCGTGTCCGGAGAGTTCGCCCTCAAGAAGCTGCGAGAACAACCACTTCCCTGGTAGCCCCCTCCAGAAGCCACAAACCGGTCAATCCGGGGCCTCCGCGTGGGCGATTGCGGGGGAATTCGGCCCAAGACAGGATTTTCGCTGCCCAGATCGCTAAATCACCTCACCACCATCAACCTTTCCGACTGGTCTACCCATCGCGAAGTCGTGGGCGACGGCTATTCAGCCGTTAGAATCATGGCTGTCCTAGTTTTTCTCTCTCGCCGTGCGGCAGGGCATCGGCTTCGGCCAGCAGCCGCTTCTTCTCGGTTACGCTAAACCGGCGTCGGGTACGCTTCTCAAGGCGCGGGTCGGTGACAACTTCGTTGGAATCAGACATCTCTTCGCTCCGTAAGCGCC
>NZ_JBJNIP010000028.1:0-3383 GCF_056324165.1 Wenzhouxiangella sp. YN9 | reverse complement strand
GGCTGGTTGGCTGGTTGGCTGGTTGGCTGGTTGGCTGGTTGGCTGGTTGGCTGGTTGGCTGGTTGGCTGGTTGGCTGGTTGGCTGGTTGGCTGGTTGGCTGGTTGGCTGGTTGGCTGGTTGGCTGGTTGGCTGGTTCGGCTGGTTCGGCTGGTTCGGCTGGTTCGGCTGGTTCGGCTGGTTCGGCTGGTTCGGCTGGTTCGGCAGCCGAAAGATTGGGTGGACGGCAGTGCTGCGCCGGGGACGGGTGGGGCTGACAGGCTGGTCTGGCGACCTGGAGGTTTCTCCCAAAATTTTTCCCCATCTTGTTTGCAGGAGCGGTCTCCAGACCGCGAAAAAGCTTCGGCTCGGCACGGCCATTCGCGGCAAAGCCGCCCCGCCAACCCGTTCGTGCCAGCCAGCCAAGCAACCAGCACATCCACCCTGTCTCCCCGGACTTGGTCCGGGGCCTTCCGGGCGCTGACGCCATTATCAGAAAGCCCCCGGCTCAAGGCCGGGAATACCGTAGCTGATCGGCCAATGCGTCGTCAGGCGATTTTCTTTCGCTTGATTCCGAGCGTGTCCGCCAGGTATTCCCCGGTCCAGGATCCCTCCGTACGGGCGATTTCCTCGGGTGTGCCGGTGGCGATGATCTGGCCGCCGCCTTCGCCGCCTTCCGGCCCCAGGTCGATGATCCAGTCGGCGGTCTTGATCACGTCCAGGTTGTGCTCGATGACGACCACAGTGTTGCCTTCGTCTCTGAGGCGATGCAGCACTTCCAGCAGGTGCTTGATGTCGTGGAAGTGCAGGCCGGTGGTGGGTTCGTCCAGAATGTAGAGCGTATTGCCGGTGTCGCGCTTGGACAGCTCGCGTGCCAGCTTGATGCGCTGGGCTTCGCCGCCCGACAGCGTGGTCGCGCTCTGGCCAAGCTGAATGTAACTCAAGCCCACGTCCATCAGGGTCTGCAGCTTGCGCGCGATGGCCGGCACCGGCTCGAAGAATGCCAGCGCGTCTTCGACGGTCATCTCCAGCACTTCGTGAATGTTCTTGCCCTTGTAGGTCACCGAAAGGGTTTCGCGGTTGTAGCGCCGGCCCTGGCAGACGTCGCAGGCAACGAAGATATCGGGCAGAAAGTGCATTTCCACGCGGATCACGCCGTCGCCCTGGCAGGCTTCGCAGCGCCCGCCCTTGACGTTGAACGAGAATCGCCCGGGTTTGTACCCACGGGCGCGCGCCTCCTGGGTGCCGGCAAACAGCTCGCGGATGGGCGTGAACATGCCGGTGTAGGTGGCCGGGTTCGAGCGTGGCGTGCGCCCGATCGCGCTCTGGTCGATGTCGACCACCTTGTCGTAGAGATCCAGCCCCGAGTAGCGCTCGTGCGGCGACGGCGTCTCGGAGGCGCGGTTGAGTTCGCGCGCCAGCAGCTTGTAGAGCGTGTCGTTGATCAGCGTCGACTTGCCCGAGCCCGACACCCCGGTAACGCAGACGAACAAGCCGGCCGGCAGCTCCAGATTGACGTTCTTGAGGTTGTTTCCGGTGGCGCCCTGGAGTTGAAAAAGTCGCTTGCGGTCGGGTTTGTGGCGCTTTTTTGGCACCGCGATGGATTTTCGGCCCGACAGGTAATCGCCGGTCAGCGAGCCTTCGCAGTCAGCCAGGCCTTCGGGCGTGCCGCTGTAGACAATGCGGCCGCCGTGTACGCCCGGCCCGGGGCCGATGTCGACCACGTAATCGGCCGTTCGTATGGCTTCTTCGTCGTGCTCGACGACAATCACGGTATTGCCCAGATCGCGCAGGCGGAACAGGGTCTCGAGCAGGCGCGCGTTGTCGCGCTGGTGCAGGCCGATGGACGGTTCGTCAAGCACGTACATCACGCCCACCAGGCCGGCACCGATCTGGCTGGCCAGGCGAATGCGCTGCGCCTCGCCGCCCGAGAGAGTATCGGCCTGGCGGTCCAGGGTCAGATAGTCGAGACCGACGTTGACCAGAAAATGCAGGCGCTCGCGAACTTCCTTGAGAATCCGCCCGGCGATCTCACCGCGCCAGCCGGCCAGGTCCACCTGGTTGAAGAAGTCAAGGCAGCGCTCCACTGACCAGCTCGACACCTCCGGCAGCGATTTGTCGGCGATGAAGACATGACGCGCCTCGCGCCCCAGGCGCTGGCCGTTGCATTCCGGGCAGGCGCGCGTGGAAATATAGCGCGACAGCTCCTCACGCACGATGCGTGAGTCGGTCTCGCGGTAGCGCTTTTCCAGGTTGGGAATGATGCCCACGAAAGGGTGTTTGCGGGTCTGCGTGCCGCTTTCCGACAGATAGCGGAATGCGATCTTTTCCTCTCCACTGCCGTGCAGGATGATGTCCTGCACATCTTCCGGCAGCTCCTCGAAGGGCGTTTCGATCTCGAAGCGGTAGTGCCTGGCCAGCGACTGAATCAGCTGGAAATAGTATGCGTTGCGGCGATCCCAGCCGCGAATGGCGCCGCCGGCCAGCGACAGTTCGCGATTGGCAACCACCCGGTCGGGGTCGAAATACTGTTTGACACCCAGGCCGTCGCAGCTATCGCAGGCGCCGCTCGGGTTGTTGAACGAAAACATGCGCGGCTCGAGCTCGGACAGGCTGTAGTCGCACACCGGGCAGGCGTAGCGCGCCGAGAACAGCATCTGTTCGATGTCGCTGTCATCTTCGATGGGCGCAACGATTGCCAGGCTATCGGCGAGCGCCAGCGCCGTCTCGAAGCTTTCGGCCAGGCGCTGGGCCAGGCCTGCTCCGGACTCCGACCCGGTAGCCTCGCGCACCCTGAAGCGATCGACGACCGCCTCGATGGTGTGTTTCTTGCGCAGCTCGAGCGCCGGCAGCTCATCGTCCAGGTCGATGACTTCGCCGTTGACACGCGCGCGCACGAATCCCTGGGCGCGCAGCTCCTGCAACACCTGCAAATGCTCGCCCTTGCGGTCGCGCACAATGGGCGCGAGCAGCATCAGCTTGCTGCCCTCGGGCAGGTTGAGCACCGTGTCGACCATCTCCGAGACCGTCTGGGCGTCGAGTTCTTCGCCGTGCTCCGGGCAGCGCGGCGTGCCCACCCGGGCATACATCAGGCGCAGGTAGTCGTGAACCTCGGTAATCGTGCCCACCGTCGAGCGCGGGTTGTGGCTGGCCGCCTTCTGTTCGATCGAGATCGCCGGCGACAGGCCTTCGATATGGTCGATGTCAGGCTTTTCCATCATCGACAGGAACTGCCGGGCATAGGCCGAGAGCGACTCGACATAGCGCCGCTGGCCCTCGGCATAGATGGTGTCGAAGGCCAGCGACGACTTGCCCGAGCCTGACAGACCCGTGAACACGATCAACTGGTCACGAGGCAGCTCGACATCGACATTGGCCAGGTTGTGAGTACGCGCGCCGCGGACGC
>NZ_JBJNIP010000027.1:0-4056 GCF_056324165.1 Wenzhouxiangella sp. YN9 | reverse complement strand
CTTCGATACAGGCGATGATCTGGACCGTGCCCCCGCAACTCGGGCAGGTCTCCACATCAATCTGAAAGACCCGCTTGAGGCGCTTCGCCCAGCGCACCGCCGAGCGTTGCTCGACCGGTGTGCGATCTTCCGACGGTCCCGACCTCTTCGGCTTGCCGCCTCGCCCTCGGCGGGCCGGCGTGATACGAGCCCGGTAAGGACTGTTCGGTGCAAATACCCCGTGAAAGCGGGTCAGGTTCAGGCGCGGCGGCGGCACGAGCGCCGCCAGCCGGGCGATGAAATCCAGCGGCTCGAAGATCACGTGGGTCGTCCCGTCACCGTAGCATTCCACCGGAATTCCTGTCACATTATGAGCCCGACGGACCCTTTGCATGTCGTAAAATAAATGACTGATCGAGTGACAAATTCTGACGACCAGAGCTCACTAGCGTACAAAGTCACGCCATCGACTGTTTATCCCGCCTTCTTCTTTTCTGTCTCAGCCCAGTGTATTAAGCGGAGTCAACGATGATATCTGCCCCGAGTATCCGCGAGTTCTGGCTTCTGCTCTCAAACAAGTCCCAGAAGCACTCTGCAACATCTTTCGGGTCGATCGTTCCCTGCTGGTCAAAAGCTCCAACGCCCTCGGTGCCTTTAACGAAGCCGTTGACGACAACTTCGGCAACGTGGATTCCATGAGGTGAAAGAGTCGGGGCTAAGATGCCCAAGGCCTTGTGCTGCGCAGCTACCGTTATCGCCATCACGGCATAATCGACCGAGAACGCGTTAATCTCGGGGCGATCTAGCGCCGTGATCCCACTAGTGGCGAGGACCGTGCCATGGGACGCTTTGAGGTCGTCGAATAAGGCCTGAACAGCCGCAATGAAGCTGACAAGGCGCAATTCCAGACTTTGCCGCAGGTTTTCAGCCCGGCATGACAGCAGGTCTCCGTTGACTGGTAGAAACGCATTCCAGTGCAGAATGCCGACAGTGCCGAGCGAGGCGCGTATCGCTGTGAGCACGTTGGTAAGCTCATCGCCGTCCGTGAGATCGGCCGGGAACGCCGTTGCTTCGATGCCGTCTTTCCGCAATGCCTCTGCGCCCGCTACGAGGCGGTCGGCGTTACGGGCGATAATTGCGACGGGATATCCGGCAGCACCAAAGCGACGGGCGACCGCCTGAGAGATGCCGGGGCCATAGCCGCAAATGACAATCGGATGCTTCATGTCGTATCTCCTATTGGTCGGGAATATCCGGCCCCAAGGACCGGACATCTTGTGAAGGGAGTGATTGCGTTCACGTCTCACGCAGCGAATGACCGTTCTCCACGAGCCAGGAATCATGGAGCCATTTTTCCGTGCCGCGATGTCCGGGGAAACTGATCCAGTGGATGTCGCGCTCGAAGACCATGACGTTATGGTCCGCGCCGACGATGACCCAGAACCAGAGGCCATCAGCGGTGTTGCGCATCTTCACCTTCATCCCGGTAAGCGTCAGGTCTTCGGTCTTACCGTCGCGGGTAACACGCAAAGGCTCGTCATGCGGGTCGATCCAGCTCAACTTCATTCCCGGCAGCAGGTCCGGCGCCTGCTTCTGCAAGAAGTCCATGGCAATGGCCTGCGCCTCCTCACGCGAGGGTAAATCGCGTCCGATCAAATCAAGATCGATGCGCGCAAAGCCCTTGAGCCGGCCGTTGCTGGCAATCACGGTGCTGAAATGCTCGCCGCCGAAGCCGGCATTGCGTGCGTCCGAACGTTCATAGCGGACAAGCTCGGCTGTCTCGGCATCGACGGTCACAGAACGGCGCCCAGCCTCACGATAGCCGGCGGGCAGATGGTCATTGAGGGGAAATGCGATTTCCTGAGTATTGGTCGTAGCAGTCATGGCGGTTCCTTTGTTGGGTTGAGCCAAAGCGTGGGTGGTCGTTGCGGCGATCAAGCCGGCGGCGATGATGCCGATTGCGGATCGGTATGAGCGCATGGAGAACCCTTGCCTATGTGGTTGTTAGCTGGGATTTATGGGTAACGGTGATGCCGAGCGCAGCCATGAGCAGCAGACTGGCCGGCAGCAGCCAGAGCGCTGCGCTACCGGTCTGTGCCAGCGCCTGCGCCACTGGCGGGGCGAGACTTGCGCCAACAAAAAGGCTGAAGGTGTAAAGCGCCAAGGCGAGTCCGCGATTGGCATTGGTGGCGCGTCCTGCCACTGTGGCGATCAGGCCAGGCACGGCAAAGGCCACGCCTGCTGACAGGGCTATACTCGCCACCATTACGGCCCACGATGTGCCCACGGCCGCTAGCATAAGCGCCAGTCCCGCTAGTACGAGGCCGTGACGTGCCGTGAGGGTAGCGCCATGACGGCGCGTCAACGGTGCAGCGGCAAAGGTCAGAAGCAACGGCGGCAAGCCGACAAGGCGCAGGGTTTGGAGATCGATGCCAAGACGGTCTCCGAGGGCCTGCGCTCCAGCATGTAGCGAGACGAAACCGAACAGCACGGTTAGAGCTGCGCCCCAGGCTACAAGGACACCGGCGTTCCGCAGGAGCGACGTGAAATGTCCATGCGATGAGCCGGCCTGCTCGGCCTGTCCATTGCCAGTCTTAGCCACGAAGGCCAGCGCGATTGCCGCGAGCAGATAGAGGGGGGCAAGATACAGCATGATTCCCGGCAGCCCGGCGCTCACACCGGCGGAGAAAACCTGCGCAAGCGGAGCAGCGCCCAGGAAGGCGAAGCTCATCAGCGACACGCCGAACGGGCGCTGGGCGGGCGGCAGCTCCTCCGCGATGAGCGACAGTGCGGCAGGTGGGAACGCCGCTGCGACGAATCCCTGCACGGCCCGCGACGCAAGGAGTATCTCGAAGCTTTGTGCCCAACTCACCAACAAGGTGGCAAGCGCGGTCGCGCTCAGCCCGAACAAGATCAGCCTGCGCCGTCCGTAGCGATCCGAGAGCGGTCCAAACACCAGAAAGCCGATGGCATAGGCAAAGCCGAACGCCGAACCGATGAGCGCCGCGCGTTCCGGTGCGATGGCGAACCGGCCGGCGACACCAGTGACCAGGGGGATGGTGATGTAGAGCTGGCCGACGACGAGAAAGCCGCAGACCATGAGCAACAGAAGCAGGAACACCTGACGCGGACCAGACGCATCAGCCACTTCTTTTTGTAAGTTGACGTTAGGTAGAGATTGGGGGCGCATGTGTGGGCCTCCTAGCATGTGTGGGCCTCCTAAAGGTGAGGTCAGTCAGTGCGTTGGGCTTGTTCAATCAGGCATTTCATGCGGGCGATGTTGCTTTCCAGGTCGCGGCGGAACTCTGTCAGCTCCGCGAGTTGCGCGTCTGTCTTGGCGAGCTGGGTTTCAAGGATGTCGAGCACCTTCTCCTTACCCTTGATACCACTGGCATCCTCGAAATAAAGGTCGATGACCACCGCGATCTCATCCAGGCTCAGCCCCAGTCGTTTCAGGGCAGCGATCTTCTCCAGCCGTTGATAGGCCGTTTCGTCATAATAGCGATAGCCCGCACCTTCGCGCTCATCGGGTTTCATGAGGCCGATGCGCTCATAGTAGTGAATGGTGCGATGGCTGACGCCGGCGCGCTGTGCCAATTCGCCAATTTGCATGCGTGAGGACATCTGCTTACCTACTTAAACCTTACGTTAGGTGTAACTTGTGCTAAAAATCTTGATCTGTCAATAGGCCCGCCTGTTCAGAGCTCCAATGCATAATGCAGCCTTGGCCGGAAAACGTTCATTAGACGGTCAACCCGGACAATGTCCGAGAATATCCTTGTTTGATGGGTTTTCGGACAATAAGATAGATGGACGGAACAACGGACAAAAGGGCGGCCAATGGCACTGATCGGCTATGCACGGGTCTCGACGGCGGAGCAGGACACTGCCTTGCAGACAGATGCGCTTCGAAAGGCAGGGTGCGAAGCGTATAGGGCGTATAGGAAGTATAAGCGCCCTATTTCCTGATTTCCAACGGTATCCGGAGCCGTACCAGGCCGGCACCGGACCCTTACCAAAGTCCCCTGCACGCCGAATTCCGTCCGATTCCTAACTGTCGGAGCCAATCGAGCAGCC
>NZ_JBJNIP010000026.1:0-370 GCF_056324165.1 Wenzhouxiangella sp. YN9 | reverse complement strand
CCCGAGACGAACTCGTCGCCGAACTGGTTCGGACACGACTGGACGGTTATGCCGTGAATCGGCAGGAAAGCGAGGACGGCGTGGTGAGCGTCGCGGTCCCGGTCCACGTCTCGTCGGGACTGCGACTGGCGATCAACGCCTCCGCGCCCGTGCAGCGGTTACCGCCGGGCAAGGTCAAGTCCCTAGCGCGGTCACTGCAGGACGCCGCGATCCGCCTCGCCGAACTGTTGGGGTGAACCGGCCCGGGTCGTCGTAGCGCCCATGGATGCGCTGCGCACGCGAACACGCCGCTGATGAGCGTGGCTGCGGGAGCGACCGACCCGCCGCCGTGGGCCTCAGTGCCCGTTGGCCGGATCGTCCGGGTCGCGGG
>NZ_JBJNIP010000025.1:0-2554 GCF_056324165.1 Wenzhouxiangella sp. YN9 | reverse complement strand
GTAAGAAGCCAGCAACGGCTCCAGCGCCGGTTCGCGACCCCTGAAAGCCAGCCAGGATTCCTGAATCGGACGGCTTGAGCCGACTTCCAGGATTTCGCGCGCCAGCCGGCCGCCGGTTTCGGTATTGAACAGCCCGGTTTCACAGAACAGATCGAAGGTGTCGCGGTTATTACGGGAGTGCACGGTGTCCTGGATCTCCCTTGGGAATTTTCCGTTGGCCAGCCTAGCGTGGGCGTTGCTGGCTGCTTATTAGGATCAGAGCCAACACCTGCTTTAGCAGGCCAAGCGCCAGAAACGAAAATCACCCCGCTTCCCGTTCTACAGCCTGTTGCTGAGCTGACAAAGGCTCTTTGCCGGTGCTCCCCAAGGATTCCATAGCTGGCGGCGGCGGACACCAAAGCCGATCGATGTCGGCCCACCACCAATCAGTAACTGTTTTGCCAGCTCAGATAGCCTAGTGCCGGCAGGGAGATGAAAAAAGGGAAGACACCAGCAAACGTAAGGTATTGAAAATCAGGCCGGGGGGGGGGGTAAGCTCCATCATGGGGGCGAGGGTTAAAGGCAGTTTCTTTAACCACAGACTGATGCATGCTGCGTGAATCAGCAGTCAAGCGCGTTGTGGTTTCGAGTCTTGATTCATTCGCTCTCTTTCAGGCTGAAGTGCCAGAGCGGAACGGGTCTTGCCCACACCTACCGGCACGCTCATGCCAGTGAATGCAATTATATGGAGAATCTTATGAAATATTTGAAATTACTTGCTATGTCGGCAGTTGTCTTGTTTGTAACCACGGCGTGTGATCCGCCAGGGGCTCCTTTGAGGTGTCAGGACCATCCTTTTCCAAATATGTGTGGACAGAGCTATCAGTACAGTTTCACTGCAATGCAGGGTAAGCTTTCCGATTTTGCTGTCGGGTTGATGTCCACATTCGATGCGGCCGACTTCACCGTTGATTTGTCGTCGTCAAATATTCCGGTGACCACCACCAGCGGATACGCAACGGTTGTTCTTGATCTGTCCGATGGTAGCACTCAGTCCAGCAGTTTTGAGTGGATCAGGCTGGGTGATGAAGCGGTTATTTCTAACCCGTCAGCGGTCAATTCCTGGATCCAGCCGAAGCTTGCTGATATAGACGAGATTGACGTTGAGTTCGATTTTCAGGTCGCGTCGGAGGAAGGCGTTAACCTAGTAGTCACTGAGCTCAAGCATCAGGGCACGACAATCACTGGCTCATCTGATTCCTGGTATGTAGGTGGCGGGGGAGGCAGCTGCAGCCGTTGCGTGATTAAATAATGGAAAGGATGCGGGCCTGTCCAGAGCAGTGGCAGGCTCGCATAATTCAGAGGTTTCAATGATAAAGAAAGTTACCATTCCCCTGCTTGTCCTGGTTCTTGTTGTGTTTATGGCTGGGTGTTCCGCGCTTGAAATGTCAGCAAGAAGCACTCGAAAGGCTGTGGCGCTGGGTGAATTCCGAGGCATCAACACTGTAAAGCTCTCGCGAAGTAACGTTATTTCTTTCGGCCGGTTTTCCGGTACGGATGAGGTTGAGATCCGGAAAACGACAGAAGTGACAGCGGTAGACCTTGGCGACCGTGGCCGAATCCAATTCTTGCTTCCGGCTAATCCCTCTTCGACGTATTTTGATGAGACGCGTGAGTATCTGGAACGCGGCGCTGGCGAATTTTCCGCTGCGTTGTCCAGGACGCTGTCGGACTATTTGACCATGGTAGATGTGGATCTTGATGTGGATGTAGTGTTGGCCTCCGAGCCGGGCTCGTACTACTCATCTCAAGCCTCGATCCGGGACAGGCTGCTGGTGTCTTTGCTGTTTTATAGCCCCTTTGCTGAGGATGCTGTCGATGCGGAAGGGGCAGGCCAATGGTGGGCTGAGTTGGCTGATGTGGTCGCTCACGAGCTGTATCACCTGCACAGCTATTTATTGGATACCGAGCGCGAACGCGTCAATGAAGAGGCGGCCGCCAACCTATTTGGGGCCTGCGCAGCCTATCGTTATGGACTGAGCGCGGGCGTGTTTACCGAAACCATCGAGCATTTTGACCTGGCTTATGGCCCGGAAATCAAGCGATATTTTCCGGAGATTGACGAGGGCCGATTGAATCCGGATCTGCATGAACTCAACAAGCGACCTCATTCGAGCTTGCGTGGACAAGTGCTTTCAGTGGGTGTTTTTTATCTATTAGCTGGCAGCAATAAAATCCATCCGGTCAAGGATCGCGCCGCATTCGAGCGTATCTTTGACTATTGCGACGGTCTGGCCAGTGGAGTGCCCAGATTCCAGGCCGGCGAGTGGTAGGTAAATCAAGCCACTGCTATTGGGCTGATGGGACCGCTTCGAGGCGCACGATGCGGTCGCCTGGGGCCGGAGATTTCTTGTGGCGTATCGGGCGGGTTTGTTCAGGCGGCGATGCCGTAAGAAGCCAGCAACGGCTCCAGCGCCGGTTCGCGACCCCTGAAAGCCAGCCAGGATTCCTGAATCGGACGGCTTGAGCCGACTTCCAGGATTTCGCGCGCCAGCCGGCCGCCGGTTTCGGTATT
>NZ_JBJNIP010000024.1:0-331 GCF_056324165.1 Wenzhouxiangella sp. YN9 | reverse complement strand
GGTGAGCCGTGGATTGGGCGCTGGCGGCGCAGGCCCGCTGAGCTGTTATCGACAAGTCAAAGGCATTGCGCCCGGCATGCTTCGCAAGCTCTTTCGGCGGTTACCTTTTTTCCAGCGCGAAAAAAGGCACGAAAAAGCGCGCTTGAAAGTCAAAGTCCCACGCTCTATTTCTCAGAACTTGCTTGCTGTGCGGGCTGGACCCTTCCCGACCGTGCCATCGCGAGAAAACAGTAGGAGGATCAGGTGGCCAGTGCTGCAATGGGGCGAAGCCGGCAACAACGCGGCCCCGCATCCATCGGTTGGCTTCGGATGGCGCAGGGATGGCTTCTGG
>NZ_JBJNIP010000023.1:0-396 GCF_056324165.1 Wenzhouxiangella sp. YN9 | reverse complement strand
CAACGTGGCGGGTCTGGGCACGCGTTGCTTGCGTTGGTGCCGGTCCGGCACCTCGTCCGTCGCGGATGTAACCGCGACCTACGGTCTGGGTCCAAGGTGTTGCGAAATGTGACCGTAGGCTGCCTAGGTTGGGGCTACGTCCCCGACGGACGACGTGGCGGGTCTGGGCACGCGTTGCTTGCGTTGGTGCCGGTCCGGCACCTCGTCCGTCGCGGATGTAACCACGACCTACGGTCTGGGTCCAAGGTGTTGCGGGATGTGACCGTAGGCTGCCTAGGTTGGGGCTACGTGCCCGACGGACGACGGGGCGGGTCTGGTCATGCGTTGCTTGCATTGGCGTCGATCCGGTACCTCGTCCGTCGCGGATGTAACCGCGACCTATTGAGAGCACCGAAA
>NZ_JBJNIP010000022.1:0-314 GCF_056324165.1 Wenzhouxiangella sp. YN9 | reverse complement strand
CCCGAGCGGCGGGCGCAGGCCTGCGTGGCGCGGGAGGTTGCGGGGGCGCCTGGGCGGGAGGGCGGTATCTGGCGGCGGGGGCGGCCCCTCGCCCTGCGGGGGGCGGGGCAGCGGGCCGGGGGGGCGCCCCTGAGTCGGGTGTGTGGCCGCTATGAGGGAATCGCCGAGCGGGTGATGCAGAGGCTGGTCGATGAGGAATGGTCGGTCGGCGATTTTGTTCTCTCCGGCGGCTAGCCGGCAGCGGCCGTCATGATCGATGCCTTCGTGAGTTTGCTGCCGGGCGTGCTGGGCCATGAAATGTCGGCCGAGCAGGA
>NZ_JBJNIP010000021.1:0-2702 GCF_056324165.1 Wenzhouxiangella sp. YN9 | reverse complement strand
CAAATTCGGCCCCAGCAAGGATTTTCGATGCGCAGATCGCTAAATCACCTCACCACCATCAACCTTTCCGACTGATCTAACCATCGCGAAGGCTTGGCCGACGGCTATTCAGCCATGGGAATCGTGGGTGTCCTTGTTTTTCCTTAACCAACACCACCCCCTCAATCACGCAAGAAAATTTTACTTCGGGCTAAGCTCAAGGAGCATCGCACGCCCGTAGCGCCCCAACACTTGATCTGGCGGAACCAGGTAATCGCCAGAAAGCAATACAAATCGGCCGTCTCGACTTACAGCGACAGCTTGAACGTCTTTCCAATTTTCATCCCACCCCTCGACACTCTTCAAAATCTCGAAAAGGGGCTCCACGCCGGTAGCTTGGGTCCAAATAACGGGTCGCTCGGCTCGAGAGCCGTCGACGTCCGCCAAGTAGTGACCCACAAACAAACTTCCGTCGCCAGTGGTATCCAAAACGAGTCGAGAAGGCGGAATGGTCGAATCGATAGCCTCAGGCAGGCTGCTGTCCAGGTAATGGAAACCATTCGCTTCTGTCCACAGCCAGAACTTGAATGCATCAGGATCCGACAAGTCAGGAACCCCGCCATGCATGCTCCCGGGAACAACGCCACAGGTGGAGCTGCATGTGAGCGACCAGCCCAAAGGCGTGCCAGCGTCATCGCGTAATATTTCTGGCTGATCAAGTGTGACCCAACGAGTCGCGTAGTCAGTCCTTTGGCCGCTTCCCGCTCGTCCGCCCTGATTGCCCACCAAAACCCGGCCATCATCACTTGCAGCGCGCGGAATCCCTGCTGCCATATTGTCGTCAATCGAAAGGCGTGACTGACCTTCCTGAGCGGACCACACCCACGGAAACCCTTCAGCCAGAGAATTTCTAGCGGTGCCAAAAAGCCTTCTCCCATTCTTCGAGATTCCATACACAATAGAAGACTCGGCTTCCATGTGGGCAACTGGCGTCCAAGGTGGCTGGCCACCAGAGGCCCGGACAGGTTCCCAAATGATTAGATCGTCGTCACCGGCATTCTGATCACGTTGCGTGGCAAAGGTGTAGGTTGCGTCTGGCCCAACGAACACGTCCGACCGATACCCCCCCCTCTCCGACAGTATAAAACTCTCGCCATCACTGGTCCATGTAAATAACTGGGAGCTTTGATGATTTGTGCGGTAGCCAACGACTGTGCCATCGTCAGCCACATCGCTTGCCGTGAAGTTGATATCTCTTAAGACGGCGGCAGAATCATCGGCGAGGGGTCGAAAATTAATCTCCGTAACTTCGAAAGAATAAAGATCGTTTATCTTGGGGCGCTCCCGTTGGCAAGTTGGCCGCTGCAGCCTTGAGAGACGGGAAAGCTCCAGCTGGCCGCTCCCAAAGTCACCAATAAGGCTCTCGTAATTGGCGACGCCGGAATCGCAATCTATTTCGAGAACTACTGACCCCCACACTTGCGACGACAGCTGGCCTGGATCGTATGAAGGGCCAAATACAGGCCCGTTGGTCGTACGCATTTCCGGAAAGACAAGCCGACCTTCAATGAGTCTACCAACGCCGGTCATCCAGTACTGGTTACCGGCATTGTCGTATGTGAACCAAATCAGCACTGCCTCATTGCGAGACATCCATTGCAGGGTATAGCCCTCACCTGAGTGATCCGGATCGTACCAGGAACCGCTTTGGCCGGCATATTCCATAACCGGCTGCCCAGGCACCCCATTTCTGGGCTGACAGCCAGCAGCCATGGTCGTCGTCAATCGGCGCATCGGTATAGTCTCAGACACCCCGAAAGCCGAGTAAGACCATTCGGCTTCGTTGCAACTGCCAAATCGAAGTGTCGCTGCACCTACATTCGATACCTCAACGTCATCAGGGTCAAAGGCATCGCCAAAGCGCCCCCCTTGGGTCAACGTCAGCTGGGGAAAGTGAATTTCGTCTCCATCGATGGTGCCTACATCCAGCAACCACCTTTGGCGACCTGTCTGGTCATACGTAAACCAATAGATGACCGCGCTCACATCATCCATAACCTCAAGCACCAGACCTTCGCCAGTGCGTTCAGGGCTATACCAATGGGCGGAGTGGCCTGGTGAAACCTCGAACTGCTCGGCTCCAGCAGGAATGCAGGAGAGGGCAAAAAGGAGGCACAAAAGTAAACCAATCGGCCAAGAAGCCAGCGGCGCATGCTTTGCACGATGCAAGAAGTTTAAAACTGAATCCATGCCAACACTCCAACTCCAAGGAGCTCGCGAGATTCACCGCACCTCGCCGCCCAGGATGTTTACTCTAGCCCCTCGATTAGCCTAGGTCATAAAAGGTGGGCATGTCAACGTGAGGAACCGAATTGACGTAAGCGTTAAATCGCATGCTAAACGATGACGCTCGACCCAGGTAAAGCGGAGACTGGGTTGAGTTTCACATGGCGAGAACCACATTTGGGTGTCAGCGAATGAGTCGAGCACCCATATTTCCGGCTCACTTTCGGCTGAAAGTCCGGCTCGGCGCCACCTCCGTCTTTCGTACTCGCTTGTATGAGCAAGCAGTCTCCCAGAAGGGAGTTACTGTCAAGTCTGGTGTATGACCACTGGCTCATCAAGCGGCGTCCCTGCTGATTTTGCGTTCATCTATTCCGTCGATGAACTTCACGCCGGCAACGACATCGGCCAGTTGCCGGAAGCCCCGCAGTCTGCGCCAG
>NZ_JBJNIP010000020.1:0-372 GCF_056324165.1 Wenzhouxiangella sp. YN9 | reverse complement strand
CAGCGATATCGATGGTGCCAACGCCTTTCTAGCCGAGTTCATCGCCGACTACAACCACCGCTTCGCCAAGCCGCCACAGCATGCCAGTGACGCCCACCGGCCCGTACTGCACGACGCCGGCGAGCTCGATCAGATCTTTTCCATCCACCACACCCGCAAGCTGTCGAAAAACCTCACCTGCCAGTTCCACAACCGCGAATACCAGATCACCGGCCAGGGCAAGGGCTACCGGCTCAGAGGCAGCCTCGTGACGCTGTGCGAGCACTTTGACGGTCGCGTGACCGTGCTCAGCAAGGGGCAGTCGCTCCCCTTCCGGCTACTAGCCGAAGGCGAGCCGCCCATTCCAATCGAAGACGAGAAGTCCGTCAGCAA
>NZ_JBJNIP010000019.1:0-498 GCF_056324165.1 Wenzhouxiangella sp. YN9 | reverse complement strand
CCAACCCCGAAGCGCTGGAACAGTACCGCGACCTCGACGAGCTGCAAAGCTGAAGCGTTGCTCGTCGGCGGTGTAACGCCGACCTACGTGGGGGTTCGGCGGGGAGGTCGTCCGTCGGCGGTGTAACTCCGACCTACGGGGGCGGTGTGTGGGAGGGTCGGGTTGGTCGGTGGTACATCCGCGACGGGCGTTGTTCGGTGTGTTGTTCACACGTGAGCGATGCGTGTTCCGTTCGGCGAGGTTGTCCGTCGGCGGTGTAACGCCGACCTACGTGGGTGGTTGGTCGGAGGGTCGGGTAGGTCGCGGGTACCTCCGCGACGGACGACGTTCGGGGTTTGCGTTCACAGGTGAGCGATGCGTGTCCCGATCGGCCAGGTTGTCCGTCGGCGGTGTAACGCCGACCTACGGGGTGGCTGGGTGGATGCCTCCGGAGGGTCGCGGGGACATGCGCGACGCTCGGAGGAGGGTGGTTTAGTGACACGGGGTGGTTAGGGGTGG
>NZ_JBJNIP010000018.1:0-387 GCF_056324165.1 Wenzhouxiangella sp. YN9 | reverse complement strand
CTCCAGCGCGTAGGTCAGCACCCGGCCAGCAAAGTCGAGCAGCTCACGCCCAGGCTGTGGAAAGAGCACTTCGCCAGCAAGCCGCTTGTATCAGACGTGCAGTGGATCGACCAGTAACGGTCGGGAATGAACGCTTACGCTCGATTTGAGCTGGTCTGTGGTCAGTGGTGTTCAGGAGCGCGCGGTGGCACGCGGCCTGGCGCGGCGGGACCAGGATTTTCCGGACGCGATCGGCATCGACGAGACCCCTGTGTGTCAACATCCCTCCCAACAGTACCTGATCGGTTTTATCTGTAACATTCAGGGCGCTTACGGAGCGAAGAGATGTCTGATTCCAACGAAGTTGTCACCGACCCGCGCCTTGAGAAGCGTACCCGACGCCGGTTT
>NZ_JBJNIP010000017.1:0-1261 GCF_056324165.1 Wenzhouxiangella sp. YN9 | reverse complement strand
GTCGGGGTAGGCTCGCTTCCAGGGGTGGTCGGGTGGTGGTTTGTAGGCAGGCTTTGCGGCTTGCTGCTGTCTGATCTGGTCAACCCGGTTGCTGACGGACTTCTCGTCTTCGATTGGAATGGGCGGCTCGCCTTCGGCTAGTAGCCGGAAGGGGAGCGACTGCCCCTTGCTGAGCACGGTCACGCGACCGTCAAAGTGCTCGCACAGCGTCACGAGGCTGCCTCTGAGTCGGTAGCCCTTGCCCTGGCCGGTGATCTGGTATTCGCGGTTGTGGAACTGGCAGGTGAGGTTCTTCGACAGCTTGCGGGTGTGGTGGATGGAAAAGATCTGATCGAGCTCGCCGGCGTCGTGCAGTACGGGCCGGTGGGCGTCGCTGGTATGCTGTGGCGGCTTGGCGAAGCGGCGGTTGTAGTCGGCGATGAACTCGGCTAGAAAGGCGTTGGCGCCATCGATATCGCTGATGCCACGCAGCCGCAGTTCCTTGACCAGGCGATCCTGCAGGGTCTGATTGGCCCGCTCGACCCGGCCCTTGGCCTGGGGCGTGTTGGCATGGATGGCGCCGATGTCGAGGGTCTTGAGCGCGCGCGAGAACTGGGTCAGCTCGCCTTCGCGGTCGGGGTGGTTGACCCGGAAGATGCTGTGGCGATCGGAATAGAAGGCTGCCGGGCGACCATGAGCCTGCAGGTAGGTCTGGAGCGTCTCCATGTAGGCCTGGGTGGTCTCGGAGGGCACAAAGCGCAGGGCGCCAAGCTCGCTGGTGGCGTCGTCGATGAACACGATCAGGCAGCAAGCAGGCCCCCGATCCTCGAACCAGGCATGGGGCGAGCCGTCGATCTGCACCAGCTCGCCCCGGCAGGCCCGGCGTGGGCGACTCTGGTGGATCGAGGCCTGACGCCGCTGTCGCGGCCGCCACAGGCCTTCGGCAATCATCCAGGCCCTGAGCGTCTCGACCGAGTGACCAAAGCCGTGCTGCTCAACGAGCTTCTCGTGGGCCAGGGTCGGGCCGAAGTCGTGGTAGCGACTGCGCACCAGCGCGATGAAATGATCCCGCACCGAAGCGGCGATGCGATTGTTGCCGGGCCGGCCACGATGCTTTGAGGCCAGGCCTGCCGCCCCTTCGGCGCGGAAGGCCCGAACCAGCCGCTTGACGTGGCGAACGCTCAGCCCCAGATGAAGCGCCGCCTCACGCTGGATCAGCGTGCCGTCAACCACCTTCCGGATGACACCCACCCGATCCAACTCCCTGTGACTCATGGCAATC
>NZ_JBJNIP010000016.1:0-281 GCF_056324165.1 Wenzhouxiangella sp. YN9 | reverse complement strand
TTTGCCCGCAGTCGCTCCTGCGGAGGCCCCGGATTGACCGGTTTGTGGCTTCTGGAGGGGCCTACCAGGGAAGTGGTTGTTCTCGCAGCTTCATGAGGGCGAACTCTCCCGAAACGCCCTTCATCCAGCGCTGCCCGAGATCGGCGGCTTTGAGCATCAGCGCTTCAGCCGAGCCGATCGCGCGATAGTAGCGGCTTTCTGTGCCTTGGACGCGTCGCATCCATTCATGAGGGTGGCTGGCGACGCTCCAGAGCCCTTCGGGCGGCGATTTTTCGGTTGCG
>NZ_JBJNIP010000015.1:0-1964 GCF_056324165.1 Wenzhouxiangella sp. YN9 | reverse complement strand
CAAATTCGGCCCCAGCAAGGATTTTCGATGCGCAGATCGCTAAATCACCTCACCACCATCAACCTTTCCGACTGATCTAACCATCGCGAAGGCTTGGCCGACGGCTATTCAGCCATGGGAATCGTGGGTGTCCTTGTTTTTGTTCAGCCATGGGAATCGTGGGTGTCCTTGCTTGTTGGTTGCGGGGGTTTTCAAACCTGACCCGCCTTCTGCTCAGGGACGCAGCGCCGAATCAAAAAAATCGACAGCCGCCGCTCCGATCCTGGAGTGTACATCCTTGCGATTGACGCCCCAGGCATCACTGCAGAGTGCTCGCAGCATCAGCCTGCCCCGCAACGTGCACTCTGAAAGAAACACATAGTGCGTTCCACCCTCGACGACCCGCACGCCGGCTTGAGGCAAAGCCTCTGCCAGAAACCTCCTGGTCGCTGACAGCTCGACCTGGTCGTCATTTTCCGACAGCACAACCTGCAGCGCCGCGGAGACATCACGTGGAATATCGGTTTCAGTCAAAAGGCTTGTCAGTGCAGGCGCAATCGCATATACAGCCTTGACGCGGCTGTCGCGAGCTGAAAGGCGCCCTCGCTGGAGCCCGGCTTGAAAAGCGGGGGCTGAGCGCTGCACCGAGTCGACCTCCTCCAACGTGAACCGAGCTTCCGGCGGCAGCCGGCAAGCAGGCGATTCAGGCCTGCGGTGACAACGCTGCTCCCAGGCCTCGAACGACGGCAGCTGAACGCCGGCCAGGCCGAGCGCGCTATATCCGCCAAGCGAAAAACCCGCGGCTCCGATTCGCTGCTTGTCGATTCGAGGGCCGATTTCCGGATGCTCCAGAACCCTGTCAATCAATACCGAAAGGTCCCGGGAACGCTCCCATGGCAGCACGAAACCACCCGGCCACTGGCGCTCCTCTACAGCCGTATTGCCGTGATGATTGACGCCCGCAACGATGAAACCCTCCGCAGCCAGGCGCTCGGCCAACCAGGACAGCTGCGCTGCACTCCCTCCGGTCCCGTGCGAGAGCAAGATCAGTGGCCGCTCCGCAGCGTCGAGAAATGGCGCGCCCAATGCAGCACGCCCGAAGCGAAATACACCGGCGCGCCATTCCTCCTCGGAAGCCTCGGGCGATGCCGGATACCAGAGCGTCGCAGCAAGCGGTCGAGGCCCGTCCCCGGCCCAGTTGCTGCGCTCAGTATCGACAAGCGACAAATGCAAGCGCCCTACCGGAACCTCCCTGGTCGGCGGTGCGCTGCAACTGACAGCCAGGGCGACGACCATGACAAAGAAAACCTTGCGGACAGTGCTTGAAACAGTGGCGCGATCCCTACCCATGGCTACGATCAAACTCCTGGCGATCTTCACTCGATTCGGACCAGCGGCGCGCAAACACTGTCAGGGTCTTCCTCGCTCGGATTCTCCCGCCAATCGCATCTGCATTCTCCATCCGACGTAGGTAAACACCAGTACAGAAAAGAAAGCGAAAGCAATCTCCACTGGCGAAGTCGAGATTATAGCCACACCGAAGTCCCACCCAATAGCCGCCACCGCCAGGACTGATGCAGAAGCAGCCGTCAGCGCTCCAAACGCAATCGCGCACAGAATGGCATTTGAACGGGTAGGAGAGCCTGTCACCAATCCAGGAGGAAACCATGCCAGAAACCATGCCAGCAAGGCAAAAATCGCCTCGAGTCAGCCCTCTTCATAGAGCTGCTCCCCGGTCAGGCGCGGCCCCGATATCAGCGAAGTTGCCATGACCGGTGCAGCCTTCAAGCGGCCGCTGCCTACAACAGAATCAGCCAGAATCACAGCCCAGCCAGAATCACAGCCAGAATCAGGACACCCATGATCTATAGGAAATCTCCTACAGCTCACCGGGACAGTCTCCGGATTGGCGGGCGTCTCTCCCGGCGCCAGAATAGAGACATGACCTATCCACGCAGTCAGTTAGTCAGCGACGAGGAGCCCGG
>NZ_JBJNIP010000014.1:0-628 GCF_056324165.1 Wenzhouxiangella sp. YN9 | reverse complement strand
ATTTTATTGTCTGAATGGAGCCGGGATCTCCCACCCGAAGGCGCCACCGCCGAAAAGACCCCGGATCAAGTCCGGGGATACGTGTGCTGGCGGCGAAGCGCTCACACCACCCCGAATTCCCGGCCAAGCGAAGCGCAGAGCCGGGATCTCCCGTCCGAAGGCGCCACCGCCAAGAAGACCCCGGATCAAGTCCGGGGATACAGGTGCTGGCGGCGAAGCGCTCACACCACCCCGAATTCCCGGCCGCAGAGCCGGGATCTCCCGTCCGAAGGCGCCACCGCCAAGAAGACCCCGGATCAAGTCCGGGGATACGTGTGCTGGCGGCGAAGCGCTCACACCATCCCGAATTCCCGGCCGCAGAGCCGGGATCTCCCATCCGAAGGCGCCACCGCCGGGAAGACCCCGGATCGGAGCCCAGGGGTACGTGCGCTGGTGGCGATGCATTCAGCCCAACTCGTAATCCCGGCCGCAGAGCCGGGATCTCCCGTCCGAAGGCGCCACCGCCGAAAAGACCCCGGATCAAGTCCGGGGATACGTGTGCTGGCGGCGAAGCGCTCACACCACCCCGAAATCCCGGCCAAGCGAAGCGCAGAGCCGGGATCTCCCGTCCGAAGGCGCCAAAAGCAAG
>NZ_JBJNIP010000013.1:0-363 GCF_056324165.1 Wenzhouxiangella sp. YN9 | reverse complement strand
ATTTTATTGTCTGAATGGAGCCGGGATCTCCCACCCGAAGGCGCCACCGCCGAAAAGACCCCGGATCAAGTCCGGGGATACGTGTGCTGGCGGCGAAGCGCTCACACCACCCCGAATTCCCGGCCAAGCGAAGCGCCGCCCCGGCACCACGCTGCGCACCTGACGAACGGCCTCCGGAATGCAGCCGTGCCACGCCAGCGCGGATTCGAAAGAAATGTACGATCCCGAGCGCAAGGCCTGAGCCAGCACGAACGAATGCGGCTGCACGCCGGATACAGACGGCGCAAGCATATACACACCACGGCTCAATCGCTCCAATTCGCCGGCCTTGAGCGCCCGATTGACCAGGTTGTAACGCCGCTG
>NZ_JBJNIP010000012.1:0-480 GCF_056324165.1 Wenzhouxiangella sp. YN9 | reverse complement strand
CCCGCAGAAAGGAGAAATAGCACCGGCAATCAAAGGCAGGTCAGAAACACTCACCGACCGGCCAATTTAGTTGTCGCCAACCGGACAAAGTAGTTGACGTCAGACAACCTGGAGGTCGCTCCCACGGCTCGGGTGGTGATTGTTGTTGTAGGAGCGGTCTCCAGACCGCGATCAGCTCCGCCTGGACGCCGGCTTCGCGACCTGGAGGTCGCTCCCACGGCTCGGGTGGGGATTGTTGTTGTAGGAGCGGTCTCCAGAGCGCGAAGCGGTCCGGCTGGGCGGTGGCTTCGCGAGGTGGAGGTCGGTCCCACGGCTCGGGTGTTGTTTGTTGTTGCGCTCTGGTTGACCTCAACGCCTAAGCTCCGCTTGGACGCGGGCTTCGCGACCTGGAGGTTGCTCCCACGGTTCCGGTGGCGATTGTTGTTGTAGGAGCGGTCTCCAGATCGCGATTGGCTCCGCTTGGACGCTGGCTTCGCGACC
>NZ_JBJNIP010000011.1:0-405 GCF_056324165.1 Wenzhouxiangella sp. YN9 | reverse complement strand
GCCGCCAAGGCGGAGTGTGAAGTGTGAAGTGTGAAGTGTGAAGTGTGAAGTGTGAAGTGTGAAGTGTGAAGTGTGAAGTGTGAAGTGTGAAGTGTGAAGTGTGAAGTGTGAAGTGTGAAGTGTGAAGTGTGAAGTGTTAAGTGTGAAGTTTTTTTAGATATATTTTTTTTTGATTATTTAGAATTGAAACTTTACAATAAACACAAACAAACACAAAAAAAAGCTCTCTCTAAAACATTAACACTTCTCACTTCACACTTCACACTTCACAATTCACAATTAACACTTCACACTTCACACTTCACACTTAACACTTCACACTTCACACTTCACACTTCACACTTCACACATCACACTTCAAACTTCACACTCCCCATTGGCGTCCCGCATGGACAGCTACTACGA
>NZ_JBJNIP010000010.1:0-359 GCF_056324165.1 Wenzhouxiangella sp. YN9 | reverse complement strand
GAGCCACGCGCTGATTGTCGACGACCACGAACAGAACCGTTACCTGCTGCGCTCGCTGCTGAGCGCCAACGGCTTTGACGTCAGCGAGGCTGAAAACGGCCCCATGGCGCTCGAACAGGCACGGCGCCGCCGACCCGAAGTGGTCATCAGTGATCTGCTCATGCCCATCATGGTCGGCTACACGGTGCTGCGCGTGTGGAAAGCCGTTCGAAGCCTGGCCGACGTTCCGTTCCTGGTCTATACGGCAACCTATACACCGACCTAAGACGCGCGCGTGGCACGCGACGTTGGCGCCTCGGCCTCCCTTATCAAGCCCCCCCACCCGCTGGTTTACAACACACGACTCCAGACGGTGCTCG
>NZ_JBJNIP010000009.1:0-326 GCF_056324165.1 Wenzhouxiangella sp. YN9 | reverse complement strand
GTTGGGTGGGTGTTTGTTTTTTTGTGTTGTTTGGTGTTTTTTTGTGTTGGTTTGTGGTTTTTTTTTTTTGGTTTGGTTTTGTGGGTTTTGTTTTTTTTTTTTGTTTTTTATTTTTTTATGGGTGTTTTTTCGCGGGCGCTGATTATTGACGCGGCACGTGAGGAGGTTGCATTCTCGGGGCTCCTTAAATATTGAGATTGAACGTCAGGCCGCCCTGCACTGCGCCGCTGTTTGCAACCTGCTTTGATGCCGGTCCAATGGAATACGTGCGTTAACGGGACTTCCCGGTTCAGTGTGGTAGTCTTTGTCACAACACTCCAACATCA
>NZ_JBJNIP010000008.1:0-930 GCF_056324165.1 Wenzhouxiangella sp. YN9 | reverse complement strand
GGATCGGAGTCGGCCACGATGCCGGCGCCGGCCTGCAGGTGCAGGGTGTGGTCCTTGACGATGGCGGTGCGGATGGCGATGGCCAGGTCCGCGTTGCCGTGCCAGTCCAGGTGGCCGACCGCGCCGGCGTAGACACCGCGCTGGACCGGCTCGAGCTCGTTGAGGATTTCCATCGCGCGGACTTTCGGGGCGCCCGAGAGCGTGCCCGCCGGGAAGGTGGCGCGCAGAACGTCAATTGCGCTCATGTCATGGTCGAGCTGGCCGTGCACCTCCGAAACCAGATGCATGACGTGCGAATAGCGCTCGATCACCATCCGGTCGGTCAGTTCGACGGTGCCGGTGGCGGCAATCCGGCCGATGTCATTCCGGCCCAGATCGATCAGCATCAGATGCTCGGCCAGTTCCTTGGGATCAGCCTTGAGCTCTTCTTCCAGGTGGCGGTCTTCTTCCGCCGTCTTGCCGCGGGGCCGCGTGCCCGCGATGGGCCGCACCATGGCCTCGCGATCGGATACGCGCACCAGCACTTCGGGCGACGAACCGACCACCTGAAAATCACCAAAGTCAAAAAAGTACATATAGGGCGAGGGGTTGAGACTTCTCAGCGCCCGATAGACGTCGAGCGGCCGGGCCGCCAGCTCCACGCTCATGCGCTGGGACAGCACCACCTGCATGGTGTCACCGTCGAGAATGTACTGCTTGATGCGCGCAACGGCGTCCTTGAAGTCGGCCTCGGCAAAACCGAAGCGAAAATCTTCTTCGCCCGGCACGCTTAGCGCCAGCGGCGGCGGGTAGCCCGGCGAGCCGCAGCGCAGGCGATGCACGAGCTGATCCAGGCGGCGGTTGGCGCTGTCCCAGGCGTGCTCTTGTTCGGGATCGGCGTTAACGATCAGATACAGCCGGCCGGCCAGGTTATCGAACACGGCCAGCTGG
>NZ_JBJNIP010000007.1:0-403 GCF_056324165.1 Wenzhouxiangella sp. YN9 | reverse complement strand
TTTGGGTTGACAGCAGTCAAAACCGCTCTGGTAATTAAGGCTCGCGGGGTTTGAGCTAGTCAATATCTCACTTGTCTGGCGCAGGGTTTTAAGCTTAGTGGCTTATGGGCGATTTTTATCAGGATTTTAGAGGTTTTCGCTAGCGTGAGCATTGGCAGGCACCCCGGACTCGCTAAAACCGGCCGGAGTAAGATTTGAGGGCGGACGGTGTGTTTAGTATCCCAATGAGGCACTTTAAAAGAGATAAGTTTTACTAAACCCTCGACGCGTAATACCCGGAGCCAGACACGTGATATATGGACAAGCTCAAACCCCGCGAGCCGGCATTACCACAGCGGTTGGGCGTGCTTTCAAACAACAGTAGAAATGTCCCCATTTCTCAAAAGTAGAAATGCACCCTTAG
>NZ_JBJNIP010000006.1:0-404 GCF_056324165.1 Wenzhouxiangella sp. YN9 | reverse complement strand
GGATGTAACCGCGACCAACTTCGGCGGTCAACGTCAAACAGCCAGCGAGCGACGTAGGTCGGCGTTACATCGCCGACGGACAAAGCGGCGGACCGGAGCATGCGTGAGCACCGGGCGACCCGATCGGAAAGGTCAGCTTCGGCGGTCATAGTCAATCCGCCGTCGAACGAACGACGTAGGTCGGCTTTACATCGCCGACGGACAACGTTCCGGACCGGTGAATGCGTGAGCAACGGGCGAACCGATCGTAAAGGTCTTATTCGGCGGTCAACGTCAAGCCGCCGTCGAACGAACGACGTAGGTCGGCGTTACATCGCCGACGGACAACGACACGAACCGGATCATGCGTGAAGATCGGCAGAGCGGCGGGGAGGGCACGAGTGGGGGGGGGGCGGTGTAGATCT
>NZ_JBJNIP010000005.1:0-344 GCF_056324165.1 Wenzhouxiangella sp. YN9 | reverse complement strand
GGAAAAAAGTCACTCGCCATCAGCCTGCGATGCAGGCGGGCGAAACGCCTTTGACTTGTCGAAGCCCGCATGAGATTGCTCGACTTCAAAGCTGAAAGATGGGTATCTCGCCGTGACAAGGCAGCCGGGCAGCCGGCTTCTATCAGCTCTGTATCGCGATGTGGAGATGGCTCGACTCCAAGGCTGACCGATGGGTATCGCGCCGTGACACGGCCGCCGGGCAGCGGGCTTCGATCCGCTCTGTATCGCGCTCGGGAGATCGCCCCCACACCGGGGGGCGCCGGCCCCCTGCCGGTGGCGCGCAGGGCGCGGTGGATCAATCACAAGCGCACCCCGCGCCTGAC
>NZ_JBJNIP010000004.1:0-209 GCF_056324165.1 Wenzhouxiangella sp. YN9 | reverse complement strand
CGGAACGTGTCAACATATTCCCAACACATCGGCGACGATTTCTATGTAACAACCTCGGGCAGCTCGGCGCTGACCGGTGTTGGTGAGACTTCGAACGCACCTGGTGTGCCGAGTAACTCCGTTGCGGTCTGACCATCGTCGGGATTGATCGAGACGACCGCTGGTGGCCTGGCAACTTGGGGTGGTCCTTTGACGTAGCGCTCGGGATG
>NZ_JBJNIP010000003.1:0-391 GCF_056324165.1 Wenzhouxiangella sp. YN9 | reverse complement strand
GGCGTGGGTGACGAGCTGGGCACGCTCGAGCCCGGCAAGCGCGCCACCTTTTACGCCACCGATGGCCCGGCGCTGAAGCGACCACGCAGGTGCACGCCGCCTGGGTCGACGGTGAATCCTACGATGTCTCGCGTGATCGCCAGCGCCGCCTCTACGAACGCTACCGCACTCGGCCGCAGGATCCCGCGGCTTCCGACTAGCCGGGCTGTCCGGCGGCGCCATGGATTGCGTGGCGCCGCCGGTTGCGGGGGGGGTTTCGACGCTGCAGGATCAAGATCGAAAGTCAAAGTCAAAGGCGGTTTCGCCCGCCTGCTGCGCAGGCTGATGGCGAGTAACTTTTTTCCAGAGCGAAAAAAGTAACCAAAAATCGCTCTTCAAAGTCAAGATCCCA
>NZ_JBJNIP010000002.1:0-430 GCF_056324165.1 Wenzhouxiangella sp. YN9 | reverse complement strand
TCGATCCGGCGTTGTCCGTCGGCGATGTAACGCCGACCTACATCACCCGGTCGATCCGGCGTTGTCCGTCGGCGATGTAACGCCGACCTGCATCACCCGGTCAAGCCGGCGTCGGGGGGGGGGGGGGGGGGGGCCCCCGGGCCCCGGGGGGGGGGTGGGGGCCGGTGGGAGGGGTGCGCCCCCCCCCCCCCGGGCCCGGGGCGGGGGGGGGGCGTGCTCACCCCATCCACGGCCCGCACCCCCCCCCCGGCCGCGGGCGCGCGGGCGGGCGGCGGCCCCCGAACTTCCGCGCCAATCCCACCGCCGCGCGCCCGGGGGCCCCACCGCCCCGCGGGACGACGCCGGCTTGACCGGGTGATGCAGGTCGGCGTTACATCGCCGACGGACAACGCCGGATCGACCGGGTGATGTAGGTCGGCGTTACATCGCC
>NZ_JBJNIP010000001.1:0-325 GCF_056324165.1 Wenzhouxiangella sp. YN9 | reverse complement strand
CTCTCCAGACCGCGATTGGGCTTTGATCGGTTTCTGCATCGCGATCTGGAGATCGCTCCTACGGCTCCGGTGGCGAAATGTTTTGGTAGGAGCGGTCTCCAGACCGCCATTGGGCTCTGATCGCGTTCTGCATCGCGCTCTGGAGAGCGCTCCCAAAAGAACATTTCGCCACCGGAGCCGTAGGAGCGATCTCCAGATCGCGATGCAGAACCCGATCAAAGCCCACTCGCGGTCTGGAGACCGCTCCCACGGTAACCCTTGGGTGTGGGAGCGACCTCCAGGTCGCGATGGCTACAGGCTTCAGTCCTGGCCGTCGATGACCAGC